>JAYTXP010000036.1:0-23414 GCA_043742885.1 Chitinophagaceae bacterium
AACCCTTCACTGGCATTATACATTTCCAGATAATTAATATCCTTACCAATGATCTGTTTGAACTGTTCTATATAAGGAGTGAAAGAAACGCCACCATGCATATAGAGTTCAAGTCCGGGCCAGACCTCTGCCATGGTTTTCTTTCCTGTGATCTCGAGTATTCTTTTAAATAGCACCAGGGTCCAGGTGGGAACTCCGGAAACGGATGTCACATTTTCTTTGATAGTGCTTTGCGCAAGCATTTCAATTTTATTTTCCCATTCATCCATCAGGGCAATACTGAGATCAGGCGTTCTCAGCCAGTGACCCCAGAAAGGGGTGTTCTGTAAAAGAACTGCACTGAGATCACCATACTGTGCCTGCGCGTTCATTGGATTTATATTATGACTGCCTCCAATCACCAGTCCTTTACCGGTAAGTAATTCAGAATCGGGATGTGAGTTATAATAGATCGATAATACATCTTTAGAGCCCTTAAAGTGACCATCTTCAAGGCTTTCTTCACTGATAGGAATGAATTTACTTTTATCACTGGTGGTGCCGCTGCTTTTAGCGAACCATAATACAGGTGTGTTCCATAAAAGGTTTTGTTCCCCTTTCATGGTTCTTTCAATAAAGGGTTTGAGGTCATTATAATCATGAATAGGCACGGCCTGTTTATAATCACGGATATTGAAAAGACTGGAAAAATTATACTTTCTTCCAAACTCGGTGTACTGGGCAGACGTGACCAGGTCCTGCAACACTTCCCTTTGCGCGTCAAGAGGGTTATGTTTCCAGGCTTCAATGCGCCATACGCGCATACGGGCCAGGGATGATATGGCAGGAGAGAGCAGTTTCATCTATAACCCACAAAATAATTCGATTATTGGAATTTGTTGATTTTTTCGGAGATGGCTCCAACAACTTTATCAGCTGCATTGCCTGAAACAGTGAATTCGCTTATTAGTTTTTTCCCCGTAGAAGCTATTATTTTAATTTTTACAGTGATTATCTCTTTATTTACCTCATATCGGCCCAGTACCTGGAAAGATCCGGGGAACTCATCTACCGGTATATACAGGTAACTGGATTCCCTTCCTTTTTCGGAGATCTCATTCAGCAGCATATCCAGGGTTTTACCCAATCCAAGTATATCCGCGAAATTATTCTCTTCCTGGAATTGTGACCTTATAAACACAGGCTTTTCCCGGGCAAGAGGGATCTCTTGCTTCTCTTTTTCATCTAATTCGGCCACGTCAAAACTTTCGTTATTCAGAGGACTGCAGATCTGTGGGGTTTGAATACCTCCTAATCCATTGGCCAGCTGGGGAACCCGGTCTCTTGCATATTGAAACCACTGTGATACATCAAGGAAGCGGTTCTCCCTTAAAGACGCTCCTTTCATTCCCTCCAGCAAACTATAGGTTAGCAATCCCTGTCCGAATCGCGAAGCTTCATAGCTCACCGCATCGGCTGCACAACCTGTGATCACGTGGGTACCGGTACGATCTTTCATTCGATCCAGTGCTTTTAAGGTACTAACCGGTATATCCCGGTGGGCGATCAGGTTCTCCACTAATTTTCCCGAGGCGCAGGCATCAATGATGACCAACTGTTTTAATGCAGGAATCTTATTCAGAAAATCAGTGAATTCTGTGCTGCTTACGCTTACCTCCTTCAAAAGATCTTTATAAACATAAGTGGAGGCGTTGGCAGACCAGGCGTCTTTAGTGAGATAATGAAAATCATTTCCTGCATTTATTCCATGACCACTGAGATAGACCACCACAATATCTTTAGCCCTTGCCTGCAATGAAACCGATTGAAAGACCTTTTTGATATTTGATTTTGAAGGTTGCAGGGAACTGTCTTTGCTATAACTTGAGAGAGTAAAAATGATGATGCTGTCTGCACCGAATAATTTAGTACCTCCCATTTTCATTGCCTCAGCCATATCGATAGCATCCTTGGAAGAATATTGCAGATCGATCTCGGCGCCTTTATAGTCGCTGGTTCCAATGCTTATCATGAATAAACGGGGAGCCGCCTTTGCACCTGATTTTTCCAAAGAACTGGTGATGGCACCTCTCGAAGAAATGCTGCTGTCTAAATTCATGGCAAAGACCTGAATGGAATTCTGTTGTTCCCTGAAATATGCGCTATAATTGCGAAGGTCCAGGTTTACCAATAGCCTTTTTGCTTCCTTTTTCGCCATACCCCTGGCATCGGCGATTACTTCTTTTCCATTGATCACTACCCTAACCGGACCTATTCCACCACCTTTATCCTCCACAATAAAATGAAATGTTTTTTTAAGTGACCAGCTGGTATCAATTGTAATTTCCGGAGCCAGCTTTACTGTTTTCATGGCCTCCACATCAGGCAGATCGGCTATATCTCCTGACAGTAATTTATCCAAAAGTGAAGGAGTGTAGTATTTGGCCTTCAGCTGTTTCAGGTCAATGGTCTTCCAGGGGTTTTCTTTGCTTAAAGGATCGTTAACCAGGAAATAAATATTCTCCATGGCTTTTTCTGTGCCATCAAATAAACCAGACGCTGTATATACCACATAATCCTTTGGCCCAAACAGGTTAATCATGCATAACAGGCTATAATCTTTTTTTGAATAAAAATAATAGTTCCCAAAGCTGGCATCTTGTAAAATGATAATGCCATCTATCTGACGGATATCAGTTGGCATAAAACCAATAACAGTAGTTGTTTGGTTTGCAGTTATATTAATAATACTACTTTCGTTTTTTTCTTTATTGCTTACGATCAGGAAGTTGCTATCAGGAAAAATCTGATTATTAAATCCACTGGTGCAAGAATAGGAGGCAGTGATGCTGTCCAGCTTCATGTCATAGATAAATACCTGCCCACTTCTTGATAGAATGGCATATTGATCATTTTTCCAATACCTGACCTGGCAGAAGCCGTCATCGGCGTTTTTTGTTTTTTCAAAAATGTCGGTGCCATATTCCTCACCTGGCTTTCTGATTTTCAAATGGGGAACTTTCTTAAAAGCCATATATCCGTCGATTTCTCCCACACTGTCAAACCTGGCTACACTATCCACAGAATTTGTCAGGAAAGGATATTCCCATGCAATTCCTTTAGCCAGGTCCAGATCAGTGATCGTCCAATCATGGGGGCTAAATCCTTCGACCGTATGGGCGTAATCTTTATAAAAGACCGGATGAAAGGGATAAAACTTCAGGTAGAATTGTTTTTCTGTTTTGGATATGCCCTTATCCTCCTTGAAGTAATTTAAATCAAATACATAGGAGCTATCATGGAAGGACCAATAAATTTTTCTTTCTCCCCCATTCGGAGAAATTACCTTATCGAAATTAAAAAAGAAGCTATCCGTTTTATTTTCTTTTATCCTGACAATGTATCCGTAATAATTATTATTGGTATCCAGTTCATTTGATTCATAGTAAACCGTACTGTCATCTAAAATTTTTTCATTCTGGCCAAGGCCTGTTAACTTAATTTTATTACCCCTGTTATCCTGTGAGATATCCATATGCAGAGGAAGATTATGTATTGCGTTTTTAAGCAAATCATCATTTGTATAATATTGCGGTCTTTTTTCAAGGACAATGATTGGTTGTAGAATTTTATCCTTGAATATGGCGGTCTTTGAACTTTTATTGGCATTGGCAAAAGCAAACCCATTATCATCCAGGTTTGCGATTCCCAAACTCCGCCTTTGTTTGGTAAAATTATATTGTATAAGAAAACTTTTATCCGAACTCATAGGTGTAACCTTTCTCGCTATTGCATTTCTCGCAACATTGATGTTGAAGTCCTCCCACTCAACAAATAACGTTTCATCGTAATCAGGGAGTAGTTTATATATATCCTTTTTTATTTTCCAGGAGCAGATCAGTGGTCCATGAAAAGAGTACATAAAACCATCAATATCTACTGTTCGGTATTGTATCAATATGTGATCAGAACTGTAGGTATAACATCCTTTAAGGGAAACAATATTTTCTTCAGCCGTTACCTCCATTTTTTTTACCGGCATTTTTGTTTGTAAGGCCAGGCTGCTAACTGTGGCCTTCCCGGAAAATTTGAAAATCCCAGCAATTAAAACCTCTTTGTGCTGAGGGTCATAATCCAATAAATTTAAAACGTGAAGAGGGGTCTTATAAAATATTTGCCTTTTATTATTTTGAAGGTCCAATTCGGTAATGGTATTTTCATCTTCCTGGGCAACAACGACATTTTTGGAGGTGGCAAGAATTTTTTTTATGAGTTTGCCATTATTCATCAGCCTTGACTTCCCATTGGTGGAAAATGAGCCCAGATCCTTACCATTTACAATATAAAATAGACAGCTGCCATCAGGTGAAAAACTAAAATCACTTACCCTCGATATGGTTTTAATAATAGCCAGTTTTAGAAAATCGATGATATAGATTGTTGAATCACTGATGGCAGCCAGTTCTGTGCTTGTAGAATTAAAGGCGACCTTCCAGAATTGTCCGGTAGTATCTCTTAATTTGAATAATTGCCTTCCATTATTTCCATCCCAGATGCAAAGTGCATGTTCCAGGTCGGTAGAGACCAGGTATTGGTCATTAGGACTGAAATAGCAATTTTTCACCGGGCCTTTATGTCCAACGGGCACAATCAATTTGGCTACAGACTGGCTGCTGCAATTGAAGGCAATTAATAAAAAAAAGAAAAGTTTTACTGATCGCATGGTGTAGATCATTCAATTTAAGGGCTATCCCGTAAAAAGTAAAGAAATTTGTTCTTTGATCCTATACCCTGTTCCCCTGATCTTTCGATGCTTCCTCATGCAGGTAATCCTTACGTTTGAGTTCAAAGTTGCGGCCTAGGTAAAGCCGGCGCACTTCCTCATCGGCAGCCAGCTCTTCGGCTGTGCCGTGTTTATATATTTTCCCTTCTATCAGTAAATAGGCGCGGTCGCATATAGAAAGGGTCTCTGTTACATTATGATCGGTGATGAGAATGCCGATATTTTTGTGTTTGAGTTTGGCAACAATGGATTGTATATCCTCCACGGCAATAGGATCAATACCAGCGAAGGGCTCATCCAGCAAAATGAACTTTGGGTCAACCGATAAAGCACGGGCTATCTCAGTTCTTCTTCTTTCTCCTCCGCTCAGAACATCACCATTGTTCTTTCTTACATGCTGAAGCCGAAACTCGGTCAGCAATAATTCCTGTCGTTCCTTCTGTTCTTCCTTAGACAGATTGGTCATTTCAAGAACGGCAGCGATATTATCTTCAACAGTTAGTTTACGAAAGATAGAGGCTTCCTGAGGTAAGTAACCAATACCCATTTTAGCCCTTTTGTACATGGGTAAAGAGGTAATGTCGCGATCATCCAGAAATACTTTCCCTTCATCGGGCCTTATTAATCCCACCACCTGGTAAAATGAGGTGGTCTTTCCGGCACCATTTGGTCCCAATAACCCTACGATCTCTCCCTGCTTCACATCAAAGGATACATGGTCCACCACAGTGCGGCTGCCATATCGTTTGACCAGGTCCTGAGTGCGTATTGTTGTCGCCATTGCAACAAAAATAGCGTTTCAATGTTTCATTCAGTTTAATCCATCTATTTTTATCATTTTGATAGTAGTTTTGCAACTCAATGAAAGTAATCGATCATATTAAGCAGGCCAAAGGCACATTAGTATCTTTTGAGATACTTCCTCCATTAAAAGGAAAGGGCATTGAAGCGATTTATAATCATCTTGACCCCCTGATGGTGCATAATCCAGCTTTTGTCAATGTGACCTATCATCGCAGCGAACATATTTTTAAGAAAAAAGCGGATGGCAGTTTTGATAAGGTAGTGGTGCGTAAACGCCCGGGTACAGAAGCCATCTGTGCTTCTATCATGAACAAATACCAGGTGGATACTGTACCTCACCTGATCTGTGGAGGATTTACTCTGCAGGATACTGAAGATGCCCTACTTACTCTTAATTACCTGGGCATTGATAATGTGCTTATTCTTCGTGGTGATGCGGCCAAGAATGAAACTTCTTTTGAACCGGAGCCGGGCGGGCATAGTCATGCGATCGATTTATTAAGGCAGGTCATTAACCTGAATCATGGAATGTATCTGGAAGAAGAATTAAAAGGTCCCACCGGCACCAGATTCTGTCCGGGTGTGGCTGGTTATCCGGAAAAACATTTTGAAGCGCCCAATATGGAGGCCGATCTGAAATATCTGAAAGATAAAGTGGATGCCGGCGCGGAATATATAGTGACACAGATGTTTTTCGATAACAGCAAATTCTTTTCATTCCAGGAACAATGTCGCGCAGCAGGTATTACTGTACCTATTATTCCCGGATTAAAACCCATCTATACCAAGAAGCAATTAAATGTAATTCCCCGCACATTTAATGTAGATATTCCAACAGAACTCTCCAATGAGATCCTTCGTTGCAAAGATGACAAGGATGTAGAAAAAGTTGGACAGGAATGGCTACTGGCACAATCAATCGAACTAAAGGCCAGTGGCGTACCGGTATTGCATTATTATACGCTGGGTAAACCGCAGGTGGTGGCGGATGTGGTTGCGAAGGTTTTTTAATTAATAATTTTCTTCAACACCTCCTCATTAACCTTTACGGGATATTTCTTCATCAACTCCGCCTCCCATTTCTTTTCAAGCTCGGTTTGATAATCGGCGATAACTAATCCTTTGGCATCATTAAAATTCCGGGGCATGGCATTAGGGTAAACCTGTAAGATATAGGCAAAAGAAGCAGTGTTATCCGTCTCATTAACTACAGGAGTAGTTAGCATACCCTTACGGGGAATTGATTTATTCAGGTTAGGTATCTGATCCCATTCATAGCGGGAAGAATCGGTAACCAGTTTATCCGAATAGATCTCTGAAACTTTATTCCAGGCAGATGGGTTGGCTTTCACTTTATCATATACGGCACGGGCAGTAGCCAGATCGGTACAAAAGAAAAGAATGGCATCGGCACTCGATTTCCAGAGATAATTCGTTTTATTCTTTTCATAAATAGCGATCAATGCTGTTGAATCCGACTGCGAGCGGTTCCATACCTGTTGCTGCATGATCTCGAAGAATAAATTACCTTCTTTAAATTCTGTCATCTGATTTTTATAATCATCACTGTAATCGTCCAGATGTTCTTTGTAATAAGCAACAAGGCTGGCGTGAATATATTCATCCATTACCTGCCCCCAGGGTTTAGCACCGGTGCCATCCTGCCTGTATCGATAAGTAGTTGCGTAACTGATCCAATCATTCGCGTTATAGATAGAGTCACCAATAGCGAATACAGGAGTTGTTGATTTGATGTCTCTTCCTATATTCAAAGGCCTGCGATCCAGCACACTATCACTCATATTCCAGAGTGCATCATAATTCTGCAAATATGTTTTGAAGCCGGGCCTCTCTCTCACTTTTTTATAAATAAATTCTTTCGAAAATCTCCAGCGGTTATCCTGTGTGATCCGCTGTTCCAACTCTGAGCGATATCCTTTATCTGCTGTGTCTTTTACGACCGGTTTAGCGGAAACTCTTTTTACAATATGCCAGCCATGTGTGGTTAGGAAGGGCTTACTGATCTCTCCATCTTTTTTCAATGTGAATACCATTTTTTCAAAATAAGAATCATATTGACTTACACTGATATCAGGCATGGTGCCGCCGTTATTGGCTGTCATAAAATCATTGCTTAGCAGGGTGGCCATATGACTGAAATTATCGCTGGCCACTAATCGTTTATAAACGGAATCCGCTTTTTTTGCCAATTCTTTTTTTCCTGCCTCATCAATACCCGGCGGAAGCGCCAGCAGGATCTGCTGCACTTTCATTTTGCCTACTGCGTTTCTTTCTTCTAATACTTTAATGATATGCAGGCCGGCACTGGAGCGAATGAAGGTTGAATATTTTCCTACAGGAGTTTGATAAACTAAATTCTCCATTTCATAAGGCAAAGTGAATACGGTAACGAAGCCCAGATCACCACCTGTTTTCCTGGCTGTGGTATCATCGGATAACTCTTTAGCTATTATTGCAAAATTTTCTCCTTTGAGCAATCGCTTTTCTACTTCCGCTTTTTTCAAATAGGCAGCTGCAGTATCATATCCCATTCCGTTACGAAAAGCTAAAAAAATATATGCGATCCTTCTGTCCTTCTGACTGCGGGCAAACGCTTCATTGACCATTTTCCGGGTCATGCCGGGTTCAACCATAAAATTTTCTGCGATCTGCAGCCGGAGGTTTTCGATCTCACTGCGAATAGAGGCAAGAGTATCCAATTGCTTGTCGTAGGCTTCTCTCACTTTGAGCCGCGAACGGATATAGAGATCAAGATACTCGCGAATGGATTTTTCCCGATTGGTTGTGACCTGTGTATTGTTCTTATTATAAGCGCGTAAAAATTCCTGTGAGCTTACCTGGTAATTGCCGTAGGTAAATAGTGTTTGTGCTTTTGGCGCGATGCCAGCCGCTATAAAAAGCAGCAGTAAAAGAATTTTTCTCATATGATATAGGTGTGTTGGTCTATTGCTTCTTTCCCAATTTTACATCAAGGATATCATCGATCTGGTCCACTGATAATTTTTTCGCCACTATCCGTTTATCCTTATCAAGCAGGTACAAAGTTGGGAAACTTTGCACATCATACAACTGCGAATATCCGGGTATGTTCGCTTCAATTCTGGCCTTATCGTCGGCTTTTGAATAAAACACATGCACCCATTCTTTAAGACTTTTTTCAGAAATAAAATTCAGCCAGTCTTTCTTATTACCATCAGTTTCGCGGGCTATAGCATAGATCTTCAAGCCTTCGCCTTTCCACTTGGCTCTGTAAAATGAATCCAGTCTTGGAAGTACTTCCTTACAATGCCCACAAGTGGGATCCCAGAATACTACCAGCGTAAAATCAGCGCTAAGATCATAAAGAGCATTCATCTTATTGCTTGAATCTGGTAAGAGAATATCGGAGGCAGGGGTGCCCATAATATTTGCCATCAGGCTATAGGCCCTGTCAGTAATGGTCTTCTTTCCTTTTTCGGTTAACCAGACATATTCTTTATTTGAAAAATATTTTTCAAACAGATGAACAAATACTGCGTCTTCCCACATGTATTTCTGATAGATGTATTTGTTCACGAATTTGATCAGAAGAAAACGTGTCATCTCCGCACTGGCACTGGCATAACCCATCATCCAGTCGATGTCTTTGATCACAGAATCAGGATGTGGTGCCACCAGTTGATTGAAATATTTATCCAGCTTATCTTCAAAAAAAGTGGTGTAAGCCAGGCGGCCATCATAGAAATTAACGCCATCCCAGTAATGAGATTTAAAATATTGGTAAGATGCAGTGGAATCTTCTTTGGTTTTGGGATCTTTCAGATTGCCGGTAAGAACAGGCTCACGCATGGCCACCAGCAAACTGGCCAGTAATCGGTCGGAATTATTTTTTATCAGGTCTTCACGAAAATCAGTGATGTCCTTATCAGCCTTGGTAAGAGCTGCCTTGATTCGGGTTGAATCGGCCGGAGTCTGTGCCTCTTTCAATTGCTGTTGCATCATGTTTATTGCCCGGCCCCGCTTATTCATCTGCTGCTGATACTCGTTGAACAACTCATTATCCTTTGAGTTTTCAAATTTTACTCCCTGAGATAGACTTGATGTATCGGCGAGTATAGAAAACTGCTGCTCTTTATCTATAAGTATCTCAAAAAAACCGCTTTTATTGGGATAACCAATCAGGTAAATGCCGCCATTCAGGGGGCTATTGCCTTTAAAAATGGCGCGACTATTTTCATCAAGCATGGCCGAATCGATGATAGGATAGCTTTTGCCGAAATAATGCCCCAGGTATACATATTGTTTCTTGTAAGGTTTGAGGGTAACCTTTATATCATAGCCGGTTTGCGCCATCACCGAAACCGAAACCAGAAAAAGCAGTGAAAAACCCAATTTTTTCATAAGTAAGAATGAATCAGTAAAGATAAGTTTTGAAGCCCAATGGGTATAATGTTTCGCCGTCAAGTTTTGACCTCAGGGTTAAATAGTTGTTAATGGAAGACCGTTTTTTAGCCCAACTGGTTGCCATACTTTTGCCAGATGGCCCGAAAAAAGAATAAGGTAAAAATACTGGAAAGCATATTGGTGGAAGATTTTGCGGCAGAAGGTCGTTCCCTTGCCCGTATTGATGGGAAAGTGGTCTTCATTGAACGCACTGTTCCCGGAGATATCGTGGATGTTTTTCTGGTAAAAAGTAAAAAAGATTGGGCTGAAGGGTATCCGGTAAAATTTCATGAATACTCCAACATACGAGTGAAACCTTTTTGTATTCATTTTGGTGATTGTGGCGGTTGCCAATGGCAGATGGTGCCTTATGAAGAGCAACTAAAATTCAAACAACAACAGGTGATCGATGCGCTGCAGCGAATAGCCAAAGTAGAGTTGCCCGAAATAAAACCTATCATGGGTGCTGCTAATGATCGTTTCTTCAGAAACAAACTGGAATATACTTTTGGAAATAAACGTTATATATCCGATTCTTCTTATCAGAAATTAAAACAGGATGCAGCATCTGCTTCAGTTGATACGGCACCAGTAAGATTCAAAATACCGGATGCTAATGCAGCTGGGTTTCATGCAAGAGGATTATTTGATAAGGTGGTGGATATTCAGGAATGCTGGCTTCAATCAAAACCATCGAATGAAGTTAGAGAAGCGGTACGCGCATTTGCCGACCAGCAGGGTTACACTTATTATGATCCTAGAAATCATACAGGATTTCTTCGTAACCTGCAACTTAGGGTATGTGAAAGCGGTGAAGTAATGGTGAACCTGATCGTTGGAGAAAAAGATCAGGAAAAAATTGATGCATTGATGAATCATCTTGAAAAAACGATCACAGGTGTAAGCACCTGGTTGTATACGATAAATACAAAATGGAACGATAGTCTTTTTGACCTTCAGCCCATAACCTGGACAGGGAAAGGGTTTGCAATTGAACATCTATATACAGGAAATGGGGATGAAAATTTTCAATTTAAAATTGGCCCCACTTCTTTTTTTCAAACCAATACCAAACAAGCTGAAAAATTATACCAGGTTACCCGTGATTACGCCGAACTCACCGGAAAGGAAATTGTTTATGATCTGTATTGCGGAACGGGAAGCATTGGCATATTTGTTAGTGGTCAGGCTAAGAAAATAATTGGTGTGGAGCTGATCCCCGCCGCCATCGAAGATGCTAAAGAAAACGCCGCGCTGAATGATCTCGATAAAACAGAATTCTTTGCCGGCGACGTGATCGATATATGTAATGATGATTTTTTTGAAAAGCATGGCCGGCCGGATGTGATCATTACTGATCCACCCAGAGCAGGCATGCATGAAAAATTGGTGAGGAAGATACTCGACATTGGTGCGCCTACTGTGGTATATGTGAGTTGCAATCCTGCCACACAGGCCCGGGATCTGCGCATGCTGGATGAAAAATACCGGGTCACTGCCGTACAGCCGGTAGATATGTTTCCACATACCCACCATATTGAAACGGTGGTACAATTGAAATTAAAAAACGTATAGTCCTCACGGCATTAATACTAATTTTGCTCCATGAATAATTTCAAGTATACCAGGCCTGATAGCTTTCCTCCTTTGGTTAAGAACCTGGTGATCATCAATGTACTTATGTATATGGCGCAGTTGCTGCTCGATAAACAATTCCATCTTACTGATCAGTTGGAATTATGGCCATTATATCCCTCGCAACTGGCCTCCTATATTGGGACTTCGCAGTTCAAACCTTTCCAGGTAATAACACATATGTTTCTGCATTCACCCGCCAGCTTTTTCCATATTCTTTTTAACATGCTTATGCTTTGGATGTTTGGCAGGATATTAGAGAATGTTTGGGGACCGAAGCGGTTCTTTATTTATTATTTCGCCTGTGGTTTAGGAGCGGCGGCCCTGCATCTGGGAATTCAATATCTTAGGGCAGAGCAATTACTTACCGCTATTCAGGCAAAGGATCAGTTGGAGATCGCCTCGCTGGCCAGAACTATTGGTCCTGCTCTTGGTGCTTCTGGTGCAATCATGGGAATCATGGTTGGGTTCGCTTATCTTTTTCCTAATACTGAGCTGATGATCTTCCCAATACCCATTCCCATCAAAGCTAAATGGGTAGTGGCTGCCTATGTGGTGATCGATCTTTCTTTAGGCATTGGAAATCTTTCCGGAGATAATGTGGCGCATTTCGCTCACGTAGGAGGCGCCGTCACCGGATTTATATTGGTTTATTTCTGGAACAAAACGAATCGAAAAACGTTATACTGAGGAGATGGATATGAGTTATTCCGAAAAAAAAAACCAGCGTAAAATTTTACTGGGACAGAAAGATGATCATCTGATCCTCCTGATGGCGACCTGCCTGATCCTTTTTGTGGTGCTTGCCTTTATCAAGGCGATCTGGTATGTGAATTATCCGGAAAAAGCAGTGGCCCAGAACAATTTTATCAATGATGTGATGTATCAGTTCACGCTGCCTGCCAGCTTTGAAGCATTTAGTCATCGTCCATGGACCCTTATCACCAATATGTTTGTGGCCAATAATAATGATTTCTGGAAAGTATTTCCTCAAATGTTATGGTTATGGTCATTCGGTTATATTCTCCAGGATATCATGGGTCGTGGTAAACTGGTACCTATTTTTATTTATGGAGGATTGGGAGGCGCTATTTCATTTATGTTATTTTATAATTATCTCCCTTCACTGCATGCTGCTTTACCTTTCGCTACACTTGGCGGTATTAGCTGCGGAGTGATCGCAGTAGCAGTGGTCATCACGATGGTGTCTCCACGCTATCGCCTTTTTCCAATGCTGGGTGGCGGTATTCCGCTTTGGGTGCTTACAGTTGTTTTTCTGATTTCCGATTTCGCTACTGTTTCAATCGCTGATACCGGTACACTGCTTACGCATATTTCCGCTGCGCTTACCGCAGTTCTATTTATGTTTTTCCTGCATCGGGGTTATGACTGGAGCGCCTGGATGAATCATTTTTTTGATTGGATCAGCAATCTTTTTCAACCTCGTAAAAAAGAGGCCAGCCATTCTTTCCGTGATGAATTATTTTATAATTCCAGTACCGAGCCCTATACAAAAACAGCAAAAATCACCCAACAAAGAGTAGATGAAATTCTTGATAAGATCGGTCAGCAAGGCTATGATCGACTCACGGAAGAGGAAAAAGAATTGCTGAAAAGGGCAAGCAGGGAAGGAGTTAAGTGAGTTCTCAACCTTCCGTATATTGCATTAATGGCGTCAAGGGCTCGAATAATTACCAGGCAAATTTTTATACTTGCCAACATTTTGTTGGTGATATTTTTTTTGCTATCCTGTCTCGTGCCTTTCATCGATCCCCTGGATTGGTCGATATTTGGATTCCTTGGATTAAGTTTCCCATTTTTATTTCTATTGGTTGTTCTTTTTATGGCTGGATGGCTGATCATTCTCAAGCCCCGAAGAGCCTTGATCTCCGCGATAGCGCTTTTAGTTGGCTGGAAGAATATTTCGGTGCTTTTTGCCTTTCATAAACCGCAAGGTTTTCAAATGGAAAAACCCGAGGGCAGCCTTCGCATTGCCACCTGGAACGTGGCCCGGTTCATTGAAATGAAAAAAAATTCCAATAAAGGATCCCAAACCCGCTTGAAAATGTTTGACCAGATCCGTGATCAGAACGCGGATATTCTTTGTCTCCAGGAATTCTATACCTCCACCGATACTAACTATTATAACAATATCGGGCCGATTCAAAAATTGGGATATCCCTATTATTATTTCAGTTTTGATGAAGATGGAGATAACCATTATTACAGTTCTATTATTTTCTCCAAACTTCCCTTCATTGATACGGCCAGGTTCAGATATCCCCGCCCCAGTTTGCCTGATGTGCTGATGTATGCTGATATCGCTTATAAAGGCGATACGATTCGCGTTTATACCACGCACCTTCAATCCATTCAATTCGGTAAAAAAGATTATGACCGCATAGGCCGTATCACCAATGGAGAAGATAGTATGGTCGCCGATTCAAGGACTATACTCGGTAAAATTCGAAAAGGATTTCTTCGCAGGTCCTTACAGTCGAATATGGCCCGAGAGATAATGAGCCTTTCTCCTCATCCGCAGATCCTCTGCGCCGATCTCAATGATATTCCAGATTCCTATACTTATTTCACCATGCGTGGAGATAAACAGGACGCGTTTCTAAAAAAAGGATTTGGCATCGGCCGCACTTTCGCCGGACTGTCCCCCACATTGCGTATTGATTATATCATGCCCGATAAGCATTTTCGTATTCTTCAATTCCGCCGCATTAATAAAAAGCTTTCGGATCATTATATGCTTGTTGCCGATCTTGCTTTATAAGAAGTTGATAAGGTTGAGGAGGTTTTTTCCCAGGTGAATGACCACCTCAACAAAGCTGCGCAGCAACCTCAACATCTGCCGAAGGCAGATATCTCAACCTCTCAACTCTCAAATCTGCCTTCTCCCTCGTATTTTTGCTGCATGAGCGACCTCAAAGTATACAACTCCTATTCCCGCCAAAAAGAACTATTCACCTCCATTACACCTGGTCATGTAGGCATGTATGTCTGCGGACCTACAGTAAGTGGTGAATCACATATGGGGCATTCAAGACCTTATATCACATTTGATGTGGTGTATCGTTATCTCACTTACCTGGGTTATAAGGTTCGCTATGTGCGCAATATTACCGACGCGGGTCATTTTGAGGAAGAAGGAAGAGAAGCGGAAGATAAGATTTCTAAAAAAGCTTTGCTGGAAAAACTGGAACCCATGGAGCTGGTGCAGAAATACACCAATCTCTTTCATTGGGCCATGGATCGGTTCAATAACATCCCTCCAACCATAGAACCTACGGCAACGGGCCATATTGTGGAGCAGATAGAAATGATAAAAAAATTGATCAGCGAGGGATACGCTTATGAAATAAATGGATCAGTATATTTTGATGTGAAAAAATATGCGGCCAATTATGATTACGGAAAATTAAGTGGTCGCGTAATTGATGATCTTCTGGAAACCACACGTGAACTGGAGGGACAGGAAGAGAAAAAAGATCGCGCTGATTTTGCCTTATGGAAAAACGCGGCACCAGAACATATAATGAGATGGCCCAGTCCCTGGGGTGTAGGTTTTCCCGGCTGGCATATTGAATGCTCGGCTATGGCTACCAAATATCTCGGTGCTCAATTTGATATACATGGCGGCGGTATGGATCTTTTATTTCCCCATCATGAAAGCGAGATAGCGCAGAGCACGATCTGCAATCACCATAATCCGGTTCGCTACTGGATCCATAATAATATGATCACGATCAACGGCAGAAAGATGGGCAAGAGTTATAATAATCAGATCATGCTAACACAACTCTTCAGTGGAGATCATCCATTGCTTGAAAAAGCCTATCATCCCATGGTGATCCGCTTCTTTGTGTTGCAAACGCATTATAGAAGCACGCTTGATTTTGGTAATGAGGCCTTGCAAGCTTCGGAGAAAGGATTGAAAAGACTTTGGGAAGCGTATGAAAAGTTAGGAGCCTGCCTGCCGGACAGGCAGGTTATTAGTTCGGAGTTAGGAGGGGAAAAACTGGATTTGGAACTCGATAAAAAGGTGAGAACGTTGCTTGGGGAATTGCCCGAATTCATGAATGATGATTTTAGTACGGCTAAAGTGATGGCGAATTTATTTGAGCTGGTGCCGGTGATCAACGGAATAAAAGATAAACTGATTCCGGTCACTTCTATTTCGACTGAAACCCTGGAGCTAATGAAGACATCTTTCAAAGTTTGGATAGAAGATATTCTTGGGTTGAAAGGCATCAGCGAAGCGGATAATAAATTATTGCAGGGCGTGATGGATCTGCTGGTAGATATCAGAAAAGAAGCAAAGGGTAAAAAAGATTTTGCTACCTCCGATAAGATCAGAAATCAACTGGCGCAACTAGGCATAGCATTGAAAGATGAGAAAGACGGTGGTATAAGCTGGGGTGTTTCCTGATCAATGCCTGAAATACTTCAGGGCTTCCATAATATCTTCTTCCGATCTGTTTTGTGTATTGGTAAGTGGCACCACACTGCGATAGCCTTTATCGGGATCTGTTTTAATATATTCTATGATCAGCACAAAAGAGTCGCTGATAGAAATGGCTCTTGCCGGCTTCTGTGTAATATAGGCCTTCAATAAATGCTCCCAGTCCGTTACCAGTTCTTCATCTTTATAAATACCGTTCTGGTTTATACGAAGAAACACGCGATTGCTTCTGAATTTTTTAAAAAACCATAAGGCGATAGCCAGGGCAAGGGCGTAAAAAATGGGCATGACACCGGGCTCATAGTTTTTCTTCATCAGTGCATCAATAACTCCATAACTAAAGAGCCCAAAAAAAATGACAGAAAGAACAGCGTTAAGTATTTTCTCTTCCCCAACTATAAAATCACCATTGGGCTCCAGTTTCATTTAGATTTATTTATAGTAAATATAAATGTAATCAGATTCTGAATTTGAAAATGGACTAAATTGAACTATGCATTATAAAAAGCACCTTTCTAAAGACCCCTTATTGAAACCATTGCTTAAGAAGCATGGGCCCTTTGAATTGAAAAAGGAGAAGAATCTTTATTTATACCTCTGCTTTTCCATCATGAGCCAGCAATTATCAACTAAGGTGGCCACTGTGATCAAAAAACGATTTCTTGATCTTTACAAAGAGCATCCTTCAGCACAACAGATCCTGGATACTCCATTTGAATTGCTTAGGGGCATAGGATTAAGTAATGCCAAAGTCAACTATGTTCAGAATGTGGCCCGATTTGAATTGGAAAAAGGGATGAGCCTGACTAAGCTAGGCAAGATGACAAACGATGAGATCGTGGGATACCTGACAGAGATCAAAGGAGTAGGGCGCTGGACCACAGAAATGCTGATGATGTTCGCAATGGGTCGCGAAGATGTATTTGCACCGGATGACCTGGGTATACAGCAGGCCATGACCGGACTCTATTCACTTCGGCATCGTAAGAAAAAACTTTTGCTTGAAAAAATGAAACAGATCTCGGCTCAATGGAGTCCATACAGAACCTATGCCTGTTTGTTATTGTGGAGATGGAAGGATGAGGGGTAGGCTCCTAACCTGCCTACCGGCAGGCAGGCTCCCAACTGCTAACTGCTCTCTTCCCCATTTCCTCAGAAATCTTCGATGCATCACCTCCTTGTTCCTTCAGTTTTTCTTTGATGTTCCCGTAGCTTTTTTCATCGCGATTCTGGCTTAACTTATATACATTTTCAAGAGAACTTATCTCAATTTCAAAACCTGCGATGGCTGGCATTAGCTTATGAGTATATTCTTTTGTGAGATTATCGAATATGGTGGTAGACTCCTTATTGTATCCTTCAAAATGCAGGGTGGTTTTCCTGAGTATTTCAATCAACCCATCCTGGTCTAAATATCTGATCTGCCCCCTAACATGCACTGAAATATAATTCCAGGTGGAAGCAGTATGCGGATCACTGTACCAGGTGCCGCTTACATAACAATGCGGTCCGGTAAATACGACCAGTACATTTTGGTTATGTAAAAAGGCTTTGTGGTGATCCGTATTTTTCATGATATGTCCGCGAAGAAATTGTTTTCCATTTTCCATCTCCATGAATACTGGCACCTGGGTCATAACCGGATAATTGTTTGCATCGCAACCAGTTAAAAAAGCAAAGGGGTTTGCAGCAATAAATTGCTTGATCACTTCAGGGTCAGACTCTTTGTATTGGGGAAGATCGTACATAGCAGGAAATGTTGGTTTTTGCAATATAAAGTTAGGGTATAAAAGAAAGCGTTTATTTTTTTCTACCGTAGAAACGGATCACCGACCCTTTTCCGTTATGATAGAGTCCTTCCTTTAATTCAATGACTGTTTCTGTCAGCTCAATAATTTCAAAATCACTGAAGTCTGCTCTGATCTCCTCAATGGAAAATAGCATATCCAGCTCTTTGGGCCCTCCCACATTTGGATCTTGCTGAACATAAGCGAGATGGTTTTTACTAAATGCTTCAAAAATTATGAGGCCGCCTTTACGGAGCCAGGCAGCAATGACTTTATGATATTCGGATTTGATCTTTGCCGGAAAATGCGCATAAATAAGCACAATTGCATCAAACTGTTCTTTGACAAAAGGCAGTTCATCTAATCTGCCCAGCTGGTAGTCGATGCTTGCATTATTCTTTTGCGCCAGTAGCATCGCTTTATTTTTGCCTTCGATGCTGATATCAAAAGCAGAAACATTCCAGCCTTGTTTGGTAGCATACACAGCATTTCGTCCTTCTCCTTCCGCCGCAAAGAGGATACTGCCGGGATTAAGTGTTTCTAATTTTTCCCTGAGATAGACATTAGGTTCTTCACCATAAGCGTATTCTACAGCGCGAAATCGGTCGTTCCATATTTCTGTCCATTCACCCATTATAGAATTTTATTTGAACTTAAATAATTTTTCTGTGTTGACTAGCATTCACGTATTTTCTCAACACAGAGAAACAGAGGAACGGAGCAACACAGAGATTATTGATATTATTTATTCCGTGTAACTCTGTAGCTCAGCGCCTCTGTGTTGTTAATGTTTCCTCTCATACCCCGATTGTTGACTATTTGGCTGGTAAATTTGAATTGAAGATATCGCGAAATAATTTCCATTTTCCATCTTCTTTTTTCCAAAGGACGATGTACTTTTCTACCCCAACGGTATCATTATTTACAAAGAGGGTAACAATCCCGTCTTCTGCTATTAAATCTTCGGTACCATAAATATTCTCCAATTTTAAATCAACTCTTGTTAAACCACTTTTTATTATTTCACTCCATGCTTGCTGAATGTTTGCTCTGCCAACTACAGATGGAGCTCCGGCTTTCATTAATTTAGCGTCAACGGCGTAAGTATTGGCTAATCCTACCGAATCCTTTTTCGCAAATAATTCCATAAAATTTCGATCAGCTTCTTCAATTTCAGCCTTAGCGGTTGTTAAACTGAATTTATTTGAAGTTGCTTCCTTTTCTTTTGGTTTTTCGTTACAGCTTTGCGTTGCTATCGTTAAAAGTGAAAGGGTGGTCAATATTGTAAGTTGACTTGAAAATTTAAATACTTGTTTCATTTTATTTTTTATTTCATTGCCTACTCTGGTCGGTTTTCGGCTTACCCGTTTTTAATGTTTATTAGTCAATGGTAAAATCTATCAATTTAGCACTGTCTTGGAGCATGACGCACAAATAGAGTTTGTGAAAAAACATCTCATCTTCACTAAATTTTTGCATAGTCAGTCACAGAAGTCAGTTGAATTGGAAAATCATCAAGGGTGTTTTTCATATCAATATTACTTCCGTTCACTACTCCTAACATTAACGTGGCAAAAGATTCACTCAAGGGATCTAGCGCTGCGTCTCTTTGCGCTTTTAATGCTTCCTTCGGCACAAACTGAAGCGCAAACTTTGTTCCTTTGGCTGTCTCGAAAATATTCACTGCTTCAAGCGGGCTTAGCGCCTCTGGTCCGCCCAATTCAATAATTTTATTTGCAGCGGCAGGATTATCTAACGCGGCTACGGCAAATGACGCTACGTCTTTTATTGCTATCCAGGAAATCTTGTTATTACCTTCTCCATAAATGGTAGCTTTGGCATTGGGATAATCGAAGCCTAATACAGGACTTAGCCACACTTCCATAAAATAGGTGGGTTGTAAAATGGTATAATTCAAACTGCTTTCCGAAAGATGTTTTTCTACTTTTCGTTTAGCAGTTTGCAGAGGGCATTCACCCAATTCACAAAATGAAATATATATTAACTGCTTTACGCCTGCATTTACAGCCGCATCAATCAAGTTAATTTGTCCTTCATTATCTACGGTTTGAATGGAATCGCCTTCCTGTCTTGATAAGGTTGAAGAAACGGTTGAAATGATTGCTGATACACCACGCAATGCATTTTCTAATGAAACCTTATCTTTCAAATCTCCTACAATTGTTTCAACACCTGATGCTTTTAACTGAGCTACTTTAGTTGCATCTGATGTGGTACGCACCAAACCTTTTACTTTTTTATTTTTTTCTATTAGTTGACGGCAAATTTCACCGCCTAAAAATCCTGTAGCACCTGCTACAAGTACTGTTGAAGAATTGTTTGAGTTGTTCATGTTGTTAGTTTTGTTTACTGTTATCTAGTGTCCACTTAATATATTTTCCTGATATTTTTGGTGGTCGGCTTGAAGGTAAAGCGAATGGCTTTGTGTCAGTTGGGGAATTGACCAACTGTCTGCCCGGAACTGAACCTGCCTGTGTGCTTTCATTATCACTCCAGGCCATATTCTTTATTGATCAACTTTATTATTGAACCCGCAACGGTTTTTAAATCTTCCATCCTCCTCACCTGACTTGCCCTGTTTGTTTTAACTAAGACGATTTGAACAACCAGGTTGTTTATGTCATTTTTGGCGGTAGATTGTAGATCGGGATTGTAATTTAACCGGGTTGTGGCATTTCCGGTTTGGATGTCTATCATATCATTAAATACAAATCCTGAAAAAACCTGGTTCATTGCTTTTCGGTAGTCACTGACTTCGGCATCTTCAAGGGATAACAGTTGTGTTAAAAGCTTCAGTTTACTTATATAGTTCTGAATACTGTCAATTACGCTTTTATTTTCTATCAGCTTTAGTCCCCCGGAATAGATAAGCTGTTGAATTGTTCCATCGTTTGATCTCCACAAATTCCGCAGTCCTAAAGTTCTGCCGAAATAATATATATCACCACTTGTGTTTTTAAAATCAGCATTTTTAAAAAGAGTTATAATTGAATCTGCATTATTTACATACCCCGTTATTGTTGCTTCGGAACTTGTTAAACCGGCAATATCGTTGTTTAAATCTCTGACTAGGGAAACCATATATTCTTTTTCATTTTTTTTCAGTACAAAATGCTCCCTTATATTTTCAGCAACAAATCCCATGGTTACGGCTAAAAAGATCATTAAGAATTCTAAAAAGTATGCTTTCCATGTTTTTGACTTATGGTGAAGGTCAGGATGATGATGCACTTCCATATTTTCAGTTTTTTTATCTGCGGTAATAGTTTCTGTGTCGTCAATAAGAATGGCTTTGTCTGCAAAGTTTTCCGATTGAGGATTTATCGGATTATCTAAACTGTCGTCATTTATATTGCCTGCCATTTAAATTTTAGTTATTCGGTCAAATTATTAGAGTGCTCGGTCGCATGACGCACAACGGTAGGGCTTTAAGCAGTTGAGGCATTAGCCAACGTTAATGCTGGGATATGTTGCCCAATAAAGTTACAAAAGATGATGATAGGATATACTGCTGACCAGAATTACGTCGCCCTGAAACGAAAGATTGGCTTTGAGATTAACTATCAGTCACTTTTATTGCCTGCCTTTCTCAATAAACTAATACCCATAAAGTAAGGCATAAGAAATGGAATGGCAGGTATAGATGCAAAGAAACTCACTGTTTGTAAAGGTTTAATAAAGGATAACGCCATTATTAAAAACCCTAAAAAACTTATTGCTATATAAATGCAACAGGCTGTTTTGCTTAACCAGCCTGCAACTCTCAGTGAGGCAGCAAAAGCAGCTATTGCTAAGTATGTAAGTGCAACTTCTACAACAGATACTAGCCCAAATAGTTTCCTCGTGGGTAAGAACCATTCGGGCATCTTTTCTGAACTTGATACGGATGCTATTTTGAATAATTCAACTAAATATGCACCCCAATAAATTATATTAATTATAAAAAGTGGAATTGCTATAATTATAGCAGTATAGCCAAGCAGTGAATAAAACCCTCCCTTGGTATCTTTTAACTTTTCCCTTAATACAGAAAATCCAAAAGCAATACACAGTCCTGCTATAACCACCATTATATATCTGGCCTGTTGTTCAGTTGCCGTTGCTACCCATCCGGCAGGAGAGTCGGGAGGAGGTCCCCAAAAAAAGAGCAAAGAAATAAAAATAAAAGGAACAATTAAAAGAAATGCACCAACGGCAAAGTGTTTACTTGCAGTATCATTGCTTTTAAATACGTGTCCACTAACAAACCATGCAGCAGTTAACATCAGGCAAACATTCATAATCCAGATTGGCAGATATATTTTATAGTTGATATCGCTAATTCCAAATCCGACTATGGTACCCCAAAGAGGGACCAGTGAAAGATAAACCTGGCTTACATTTCTTTTTAAATTATTATTTTGAATGTTTTTTTCCATGGCAGAGAATTATTGTTTAATTTTTTAAATGGCTAGAAATAATTTTCTGATTTAATTCTTAAAGTTTCAAATTGGCACTGTTCTCAAAAAATGGAATACAACGTCGGGGTATTTGCGAAGGCAGGGAATTCATTGATTGTCCAGCCCGGCTAACTAAAGCTAAATTTATAAATAAAAGTTGATGATATGCACATAGCTAAATTAATAACCTCAAGCTGGATATGCAGATGCCCAATGAGCAAAAAGTTGAAACACGGCTTCCGACTGCCCCCATTTTGGCAAACATCCCTTTGGTACCATCAAGCGTCACCTGGGTTACACCCATACTTTATTAAAAGGATTACAAAAAGTAAACGGAGAGTTCAACCTGATTATGTTCTGTTACAACTTTATGCGCACCAAAAGCATTTTAGGTTTTGATAAGATGCTACAGGCCATCCAAAACTGGCAACCGGAATACAATAAAGTAGTCTGTTCATTAAAAAACGGCTTTACTAAACTCATTTATCGCCAAAATGAACCAGCCCATTTTTTGTTTCAGACAAAAAATACATTTTTGAAAGCCGCATAAAACTGCTTCAATCAAGCGCAGAATTAATTCTATAGGTTGAGATGAAAAGAAAAGAAGATTTTTTCACGGTCTGACGAACAGGGCTTGGCGTTGTTGGGGGATTTGAAAATCGTCCGCCCGGAACTGAAGCCCAATTGAAAAACTGAAGTTGAAGTTAACAACAAAAAGCTAAATAGTAATTCGTCAACCGGATATTAGATGATAGCGATATGCAGCTCATTGTTACTACGTCAGCCAGCATAGCAGAAACCCCCCTCCTATGTTAGCGGCAGTTATTAAGCGTCGTACTATGTTGCGGCTTGTCAAGTTTTATAGGTCACTCATTTTTGACATTTAATTTTGCTTCTATATTTTTCAATAGTTCTAATTGTGCCGCTTGACTGTCAAAAAGGACTTTAATTTCCTCTTCGAGCAATAAATCTATTTTTTGATGCAAACTTCTTACTTCTAATTCTGCTTTTAAATTAATCAGATAATCGTTTTCACTTCTCTTTCTATCCCT
>JAYTXP010000037.1:0-6198 GCA_043742885.1 Chitinophagaceae bacterium
AAGGATATGAACTGGCTCTTGAATGGTTTCTGCGCAAATAAATACCTGATTTTTCTCAGTTCCGCGCTACACAGAACTCAAATTATTTTAATTCCATAAGGGATAGTTTTGCATTATGACATGGCCCTTTGAATATATAACAGCAACAGAAGCCCTGGCGGTTCTGAGAAATGGAGATCGCGTTTTCGTACAGGGAAGCGCGCAGACCCCTTTATTTCTTTTAAGAGAATTGGCGAAAATGGCGCCTGAACTAAGCGATGTTGAACTCACCTTCATCTCCGTGATGGGAGATATTGAAGTAGATAAACCCCAGTATGAACATTCATTTCATATCAATTGTATGTTCGTGTCTGATTCGGTAAGAAATGCTATCACTGACGGAAGGGCGGATTTTATTCCGGTTTTCCTGAGTGACATTCCCGATCTTTTCCGTCGCAATTTGCCCATTGATGTGGCGATTGTCCAGGTCTCACCTCCTGATGGACATGGCTATTGTTCATTAGGCGTTTCTGTTGATATCGCCCGAAGTGCTGTTAATACAGCCAGGCATATCATTGCTCTGGTGAATCCGCAGGTACCGCGCACACATGGCGACAGCATGGTGCATGTGCAGCGGTTTCACAGTATGGTATTTAATGAGGAAGCTCTTCCGCAGGTAAATTATGGCATTAAGATCGGGCCTGATGAATTAACTATCGGACGTCGCATTGCGGAATTGATTGAAGATGGAAGTACTCTTCAAATGGGAATTGGTACTATACCGGATGCTGTAGTAAAAGCTCTTTCAAATCATAGTGATCTTGGTGTTCATACAGAAATGTTAAGCGATGGTGTGATCCCGCTGATCAATAGTGATGTGATCAATAATAAAATGAAAAGGATACATCCTAATAAAACAGTGACCGGCTTCGCGGTGGGAACTAAAGAACTTTATGATTATGTGAATGATAATCCTTCATTTGCTTTTCTTGATATCGATTATGTAAATGATCCGCATGTGATCAGGAGAAATCCAAAGGTGGTAGCCATCAACTCAGCTATTCAGGTGGATATTACCGGACAGGTTTGCGCGGATTCAATCGGCACACTACAATATTCAGGCATTGGCGGACAAATGGATTTTATGCGGGGCGCGGCATTAAGCGAAGGCGGTAAACCTATTATCGCGCTTACCAGTCGCACGAATAAAGGCGTAAGCCGAATTGTACCATTTATTAATCCCGGTGCCGGTGTGGTTACTACAAGGGGTCATGTGCATTATGTGGTTACCGAGTATGGCACAACCTTCCTGTTTGGTAAAAATCTTCGTCAGCGTGCCCATGCTTTAATCAATATCGCTCACCCCGATGACCGGGAAATGTTGGAGAAAGCATGCTGGGAGAGGTTTAAACAATTTTAAATACAAGCCACTAGCTTCTAGCTAAGTTGTTTACATTTTCTGAATATTTTTCAATTCATGAATTATCAGAGGTTCTACTCCTAACTGCTTACTCCTAACTGCTAACTATTCCCCATGTCCCGGATTCGCCTCATCATCATCCACATTAGCATTGGGAGCAATATTCCTTTTTTGTTTTTCCATTTTTGATTTGATCCAGGTTGGGTCCTTACGTTGTTGCTGTATATCATCCAGTTTAGAAACATAAAGGCTGCGACCATGTGTACCCAGTATGATCTCGTTCTCTCTTACCTGGATCGTTATATCATGAACTGGTACTGATCTTGGCATTCCACCATTCCATAACATGAAATTATTGCCCTGATTAAAACTTAGATATAAACCACCATCAGAACCCACATAGAGAATACTATCCGATTTTGGATCTTCTCTTACTACATTCAATGGCTCAGCTGGAAGATCTTTTCCTAATTGCTTCCAGGTCTTTCCAAAATCATCACTCATATACAGGTAGGAACCGAAATTATCACTTCGGTAACCATTTAATGTAACATAGACCCTTCCTTCTTTATGTTGCGATGCGATTACGCGGGATACCCAAAGATTATTGGTTTGAAATTTTGTATCTGCAGGAGCGGACTTTGATTTTTTTGTCGTTACTGCTGGCGCAGCTGAAGCATTTAGTTTCTCCCAGGTATACCCGTTATCTTTTGAAAGCTGAACATTCCCATCATCAGTTCCCGCATAGATCAATCCGAAATGCAATGGCGATTCGCTGAGGGTGGTGATGGTACCATACGGCACATTACCCGGCACTCTTCCATTAGAAAGATCCGCACTTACCAGCTGAAGGCTGTCGCCACGATTCAACGAACGATAAAGACGATTAGCAGCGATATAAAAAATATCCTGGTTGTGTTTACTCAGCAGGATTGGGGTCTGCCAGTTAAAGCGTAATGGTTTTTCTCCCAATTCATGAGAGGGACGAACAGATTTGCGATCGACCCGTGTTTTCCTGTTCAACCTGGAATAGACGCCAAATTGTGAACCGGCATAAGTAGTTGTATTATCTCTGGTATCCACCTGTACCTGCATACCATCTCCTCCTACTATTGATTTATAAGGGTAATCACCGGATGACTGCCAGCGATTGCTTTCTACAAAGTTTGAAGGACCATACCAAACATTGTTATCCTGCAACCCTCCATAAACATTATATGGTTTGTCTTCATCTGTAGTGATTGAATAATATTGACCAACCGGAGGTGTATTTGCGAAGAACCAATGCGCGCCATCATCATAGGTAATATTGCAACCACCATCATTTCCTAAGATCATATGGTTATCGCGTTTCGGATCGATCCATACTATATGATGATCGCCATGGGTATTGGCCCCGTCAATGTTTTTAAATGTTTTACCTCCATCAATAGATAGCATGACAGAAACTCCGACGATCACCAGTTTGTTCTCGTTTGCCGGGGAAACAAATACTTTTCCAAAATAATATCCGTAGGTACTGAAAAGTGTCAAAGGTTTTGTATTTGCTTTTTTCCAGGTTTGACCTCCATCATCACTTCGGTAGATCTCTGCGCCCGCGATGCCAGCATTCTGAAATCCATCATCATTATCAAGGTAATCAAATAAAGCAGTTGGTGGAATTTTTCCGGCAGCCACCATTTCTTTTACCATTTTTCCATTGTACTTACGTGGAAAGAAATTCTTTTTTAGAAAACTATCGATCAGATTTGTCTTTAATTGAGCAAACAGATCGGTTGTAATATTTTTAAAATCTTCTTTTTTGTAAAGGCTATCAACCTTCTTAGTTGTGTCGGGTTTTATTGTATTATTATCAACGATAGCGTACACGATATTTGGATTTTTTGGATAGACTGCAATTCCAATTCTGCCGATCTTCTCCCCGCTCATAAATCCTGAATTTGGTCCTGATACCAATTTCCAGCTATCACCACCATCTGTGCTTTTAAAAATGCCACCGGTTTTTCCACTCTCTTCAAATTTCCAGGCCCGACGTACACGGTACCACATAGAAGCATAAAGTTCATTAGGGTTAACAGGATTGATATCAAGGTCTACTCCGCCTGTATTCTCATCTACAAATAATGTTTGCTTCCAGGTTTTTCCACCATCAATGGTTTTATAAATTCCTCTTTCTTTATTAGCAGAATATAAATGACCCAGAACGGCTATCCATGCAATATTTGGATCAGTAGGGTGTAATTGAATTTTACCGATATGATGTGATTCTGGAAGGCCCAAATATTCCCAATTTTTACCTCCATTGGTAGTTTTATAAACGCCAACGCCTGCATAAGAACTCCTGCTGCTGTTAACTTCGCCGGTACCTACCCAGATCGTATTGCCATTGCTGTTCCATTTAACTGAGATATCCCCAATGAAAAGAACATCGAGGCTATCCATTACGGGTGTAAAACTCTGACCATTATTGGTCGTGTACCAAAGTCCGCCGGTAGCATAGGCCACATAAAACTCGGTAGGGTCGGCTGGATTTGCTTCCAGGTCCACCACGCGACCGCTCATAATGGAGGGGCCGATATTTCGGAATTTAACTTCATTAACTACAGAGCGTTGCTCCAGTATCTGTCTGATCTCCGTGTTTTTAAGCCTTAAATCGCCCGGAGTAGGATTTACCTGAGCATTTAACGGAGCAAGAAAAAGGATGAAACAGATAGTAGATAAAGCGCATAAAATGATTTTTTTTGCTTGCGGAGCGATTTTTAACAGCCGGAACATAAATGCAGTTAATTTTCGTTAGTAATTTGTGGTGGCAATAGCTTCTGCCTGTTTAAGACAGGTAGTCAAACTTACTAAACTATGCGTTTATTATTCCTGCTGTTTATTTTTATTTCCATAAGTGGTAATGCACAATGGAAATCCTATATACTGAGCCCTAAGGGAGATACGCTGAACAGAATAGATAAAAAAGCCATGAAACAGGGCCCCTGGTCAATACATGTAGATGATCTTCGGGGTGAAAGGGGTTTTGAGGAAGAAGGCTATTATGAAAATGATGTAAAAGAAGGAGCCTGGAAAAAATATTCTCTGGAAGGAGTAAAGATTGCAGAAGAATCCTACCGCTGGGGCAAGTTGAACGGAAAACAATATTATTTCACCTATGGTGGTGGATTGATGCGGGAAGAAAGCTGGAGAGCCATTGATCCATCTGTAGCCTTTGATACCGTTGCAGTCTACGATGTGAAAGATCCTTCCAAAGTGATAGACTATGCCATAATAAAAAATGATGGGGTAGCCGTTAAACATGGCAAATGGACCTATTATGATCCTATCCAGGGAACCGTGGAGGCTACGGAAAATTATATAATGAACAAACTTCAAACCGATAATGGCCTGGTGTCAAGTGATGATATTCGACCTATTGATGTAAGTAAGGGAAGATCCAAAACAGATACCACCAGCAAAACTGCTGTAAAACCTAAAGAAGTGCTTGATTTTGAGAAAAAGAATTCAGGGAAGAAAAAGATCAAAAATCGAGATGGGGAAACGGGGTATTAATAATTAGTAATTATTAGATGCCTTTTAAAGAACAATAACTGGTATTCAATACCTCCTCTCCAATAGGCCCAGTCATGCTGGCCGGTTCTTTCCACATAATCATGAGGAATCTTCAATTGAATCAATTTGGAATGAAGCGCTCTGTTTTCAGCAATGACAATATCATTTATACCGCAATCGATCATAATAGCAATTGTATCTGCTGGTTTTTTTTCTACCACATTAATAACTGAATGGTCGATCCAGCTTTTTGCATAGTTAATTGTGTCACCCAATTTGCCTGCTATCTCAAATTTGGATTTGGAATTTTTAAAATCAACAACTCCGCTGATGCTGCCACAGGCGCTGAACATATCTGAGTGACGGAATGCAATAAATAGTGCTCCATGGCCTCCCATACTAAGTCCCGTAATGGCTCTTGCCTTTCGATCAGGTATGGTTCGGTAATGATCATCAATATAATTAGGAACTTCTTTTGAAATATAGGTTTCAAACTGACTGGTACTGTCAATAGGACTATCAAAATACCAACTTGCATAACCTCCTTCAGGACAAACCAGGATCATATTGTATTTATCTGCGTATTCATTTAACTGAGGCACCCTGATGATCCAGTTGGAATACCAGCCTGCATAGCCATGAAGGATATAGACAGTTGCAAAATGTAATCCTTCTTTTTTGTATTTCTCAGGTTTGATCACCACGCATTTAAAGGCACGATGCATGGCTTTGGAATAAATCTCCACCGTGTCGACCGAGGAAGCATGAACTGCGATGGTAAATAGGATAAAAAAAATAGCTACGGTATTCTTCTTCATGGAGATTTATTATCAGACAAAATTAATGTGTAATTGGTTGTCTCTATAAGATCTGGCAATAAAAAAGCCGCCCGAAGGCGGCTTTCAGTAAGGTATACATTATCAGAATCCTTTTTTATCCCTATCCTGTGCTCTTTGCATTGGATTACCCACTTGTCCGCCGCCACCTCGTGGTCCGCGGCCTCCCTGGCCTCCTTTGAAAATGGAGAAGCGGGTAGGTTCTGGCATAGAATTCCAGCTATTATTAGCTTCATTTATATCAGCCGTTTCTCTTAATGGATCGAGTTTTATAGACGCAACTTCCTTGTCTTTAATAAATGACTTCACCACTTTATTTTCATTTTGTCTCCATACCTGCGCGGGAATTCGTTCGATCTCTTTTGTGCCATCTTTAAAGGTCCACTCAATGATGATTGGCATTACCAG
>JAYTXP010000038.1:0-12922 GCA_043742885.1 Chitinophagaceae bacterium
GGGACTGTTGGGGGATATAAGGAAGTTCAATTGGAGGTGACCGGTGATGAAGTGTATGGAATTTTAAAATTTGAAAGCGGGGTGCATAGGGTACAACGGGTACCAGCTACTGAAGGAAGTGGAAGGGTACATACCTCAGCGGCTACGGTAGCTGTAATGCCGGAGGCTGAGGAGGTTGATTTTGAATTGAAAGAAAGTGATGTAAAAATGGAGACATCCAGAAGTGGTGGAGCAGGCGGACAAAATGTAAACAAAGTGGAAACCAAGGTGATGCTCACCCATATACCAACAGGAACGGTGGTTATTTGTCAGACAGAAAGAACTCAGTTAGGTAACCGCGAAAAGGCAATGCAGATATTGAGAACCAGGTTATATGAAGAACAGGTGAGAAAGCAGGAAGAAGAAATTTCAAGGCATAGAAAAAGCCTGGTTAGCACAGGTGATCGTTCTGCCAAGATCCGCACTTATAATTTTCCGCAGGGAAGAATAACAGATCATCGAATAGGGATGACACTTTATAATCTGGATGCCGTATTGAACGGTGAAATACAGGAGCTTATTGACGCGTTACAGTTCGCTGAGAATTCAGAAAAATTAGCAAAGCAAAACTGACCAGGCCTGATCTGCACTTTTTATCCTTATTATTTACTATTTCTTCTAAGGGAAACTACTCCACTTAACAAAAAGACTGGGCTTTTCATGCTTCTGAATCCTTTTGGCACGAAATTTTGATATTAATATCAGACTAAGTTTTTATACACTGTCAGCAGTTCTTTAGATCTTATGTTTTTCAATTTTTGATTCGGTATTGCCGAAAGTTAAAAGGTTGAAATGCTGTGGGAAGTATTTTCTACTAGAGAAGGTGGTGGAAATTTCGCAGAAGTTTTTCTTTTTGAAAAGTTTTTAATGTTTCCTTAACAGCAAACAGTATACTAGTGGCAGTAAATTTGCGTTATAGAATAACAACTAATATTTAAACCTCATTATAAAAGCATTCAATTTTCTCATAAGCAGTTAGTTTTGGTTGCGACCCCTGTTTCTACAGGGGTTTATTTTTTTATAAACCCCCTCATTATTATAAGATAACCTATCAGAGAACCAATCAGATCTGCGAATATATCATTCAATTCAAAAGATCGGTTTGGAACAAAATAGTACTGCACTACTTCCATACAAGTTCCGTAGATCACTGCAAAAGTGGCTACCCAAAAGGATAATCGGGCATAGTTAAAGGAAGTGGGATAATTTTTCCACAGTCCCTTTACCCATAACATTACCAATAATGCAAACAGGAAGATGTGAACCCATTTATCAAGTTGAATTCCCGACATCCAATTTTCTGAAGGGAAGGCTGAACCGGGTATTACCAGCAATACAGTAATGATTGTTAGCCAGAAGATGGCCAGCAGCAAATGAAACTTTTTTGAAAATGCCATATAAAGTATTAGCCAACAACCGCCTGATAGGCAGCTGCATCAAGCAGCGCTGCTACTTCAGCGGGATCAGTAACTGTCATTCTGATCATCCAGCCTTCTCCATAAGGATCTGTATTTACTAATTCAGGAGCACTCGCCAACGCTGGATTCAACTCATTAATGGTTCCATTTATTGGTAGAAAAAGGTCAGAAACAGTTTTAACCGCTTCCACGGTTCCAAAAACAGAGCCGGCAGAAAGGGGCTTGCCGAGGGTCTCAACTTCTACATATACAATATCACCCAGTTCTCTTTGAGCAAAATCTGTGATACCTACAGTTGCCACATTACCATCCATTTTGATCCATTCGTGGTCCTTGGTATAGCGAAGATTTTCGGGAAAGTTCATGATCAGTTATTTAGGTCTGCAAAGTACGGTAAAACGAGTTTAAGAAAACAGCGGTAAAATTATTTCACCGGAGAAAACCAGCCGTTCACAGCCAGATATTTACCACTGGTCTTATACTCATTTTACACAATTATGACAAAGATTATCTTTGTGAAAACCTTAATCAAAAAGATTGAAAATGAGAAGTTTAGCCATGATTTTCGCGATGTTTTTCTTTGCAGTTTCCCTTAACGCTCAGGAGATAGCCGGTAATGTGAAGGATACCCAGGGCAAGGGTCTTGAAAAAGCCACTGTTTCCCTTCTTAATGCTAAAGATTCCTCTGTGGTAAAATTAGCTACAACCAATACTGCCGGTCACTATTCAATTACCATTAACCGCACAGGCCGGTTCCTTGTATCTGCATCTTATGTTGGATACAAACCGGTTTATTCTGCTGTTTTTGAACAAGCCAGCGGTACCAGGACAAATATGCCTGATCTGATGATCAGTCAATTGGCAGGTGAATTAAAAGGGGTGACCGTAACTGCCAAAAAGCCATTGGTGGAAGTAAGGGCAGACAAAACCATTCTTAATGTGGAAGGCACGATCAATGCAGTTGGAAATGATGCGATGGAATTGCTTCGCAAAAGCCCGGGTATTATGATCGATAAAGATGATAATATCAGCCTTGCCGGTAAAAATGGTGTACAGGTTTATATTGATGGCAAACCATCTCCACTTTCTGGTACGGATCTGGCGAATTTTCTTAAGAGCATGCAATCCTCGCAGATCGAAGCCATTGAGATCATCACAAATCCATCTGCTAAATATGAAGCGGCGGGTAATGCGGGGATCATTAATATACGATTGAAGAAGAATAAATCATTTGGTGCGAATGGCTCAGTGAATGCCGGGTATACCCAGGGTACTTATGCGAAAGGGACCACGGGCATCAACCTGAATTACCGCAATAAAAAAATCAACCTTTTTGGGAATTACAATTTTAATAAGGGAACTAACCTGATGGTGATCAATTCACGAAGTGAGCAGTTTGACACTTTGTTCAACCAGAATAACAAAATGTCATTCAGATATAATACTAATAGTTTCAAGGTTGGTGCTGATTATTTTATCAATAATAAAAGTACGCTGGGTACCGTTATTACCGGCAATCTTATGCGTAATGATATGAATACAGCCGGACCAATGTACTTCACTTATATGCCAACCAACACACTGGTCAAAATCCTCGAGGCAACTAATCATAATGATATGAAGAGGAATAATGTGAATACGAATCTCAATTATCGTTATGTGGATAATAAAGGAAAGGAATTGAACTTCGATGCTGATTATGGATTATTCCGGATAAACTCAAACCAATACCAGCCTAACTATTATACCAATCCCAGCGGTACAGAGATCAGTCGGGTTATTAATAATATGATTTCTCCAACAGATATTGATCTGTTTTCTTTCAAAACTGATTATGAGCAGAATTTCAAAGGAGGAAGATTGGGCCTTGGGGGCAAGGTAGGTATTGTGAATACAGATAATGATTTCAAGCGATATAATGTTTATTCAGGCAGCAAAGTGCTGGATACGCTGAAGAGCAATCAATTCGGATATAAAGAAAATATCAATGCACTTTATGTAAGCTATAATAAGCAGTTCAAAAAAGGCATCATGATACAGGCTGGTTTAAGGGCGGAGAATACTCATTCAAAAGGTACATCCACCGGGTTCAGGAAAGTGAGCACTTCTTATATGAATTATGATTCCAGTTTCAAGCGTGATTATACGGATCTTTTTCCCAGCGCTTCCATTACATTTAATAAGAAGCCAATGAGCCAGTTCACTGTTTCTTACAGTCGAAGAATTGATCGTCCGGCTTACCAGGACCTGAACCCATTTGAATTTAAATTGAATGAGTATACTTATATGAAGGGCAATACACAATTAAGACCACAGTACACGAATAGTTTTGGATTGACACACATATATAAGTATAAGTTGACCACTACCCTGAATTATAGTCATGTGAATGATATTTTCGCACAGGTGCCAGATACGATTGACAAAACAAAAGGGTTCCTGACAAAGAAAAACCTGGCAAAACAAGATGTGATATCGTTGAATCTCAGTTATCCTTTCCAATATAAATGGTATAGTTTCTTTGCTGCGCTGAATACTAACTTCTCCCATTATAAAGCGGATTTCGGAGGTGCTAACAGGGTGGTTGATCAGCAGGTGCTGGCCATGACCTATTATATGCAGAACTCATTCAAGCTGGGGAAAGGATGGACGGCGGAGTTGAGCGGATTGTATATTTCTCCTTCTATATGGCAGGGATTTTTTAAATCCAAATCGATGGGAACAGTAGATGCAGGATTTCAAAAAACTCTATTTAAGGGGAATGCTACCCTACGCACTGTAGTTTCTGATATCTTTAAAACAATGAAGTTTAAGGGTACCAGTAATTTCACCGGTGTAAAAAGTGAATTTAGTGGACACGGGGAATTCCCTCAATTCAAACTCAATTTCAGTTATCGTTTTGGAAACAGCCAGGTAAAAGCGGCAAGACAAAGAAAATCGGCCATTGAGGAGGAAAAGAAAAGAACAGAGGCCGGCGGCGGAATGATGGGGCAGTAAGTAGATATTATTAATTACTAATTATCAATGTTTATGCCTTTTAATGAGTTTGGCTTCAATGATCTTGACATCTTCTAATGGTCGGTCGTGGTCTGCTGCTTCTTTACTGGTAGGAACAGCGGCAATGCGATCGATCACGTCAATGCCTTTCACTACTTCACCAAATACAGTATAGTTCTGATCGAGATGTGGAACGCCACCCAGAGTCTTATATACTTCACGCTGGTCAGCAGGAATCTTTCTTCCTTTCAATCGGAATGTTTCTACTGAGTCTAACCCTGCGTCGGTAAATTTTTTTCCTTGTGTCAGATAAAACTGACTTCCGCTACTGGCTTTCAGTGGATTTTCTTTATCGCCTGTGCGGGCTGCGGCAATCATTCCTTTTTTATGAAACAAACTGGTTCGGAATTCAGCTGGTATAGTATAAGAAGGACCTCCATTTCCAAGCCCAATTCCCGAAGCTGCATTACGACTATTAGGATCACCCGCCTGTATCATAAAATTCTGGATCACTCGGTGAAACAGGATACCATCAAAATAATGAAGCTTTACCAGTTTCAAAAAATTATCACGGTGCAGGGGTGTTGAATCGGAAAGATGGATCACTATATCACCCAGACTGGTCACCAGCATTACATCTTTCTTCCGGTCCTTTTTATGTACAGTTGAATCCTGAGAGAAAGCAGTCAGTGAAAGGCCCAGGGTCAGCAAGGCAAGGAATCCATTTTTCATAGCAATTCATTTTTTTCGAAGTAAAGTAAGACATGGTCTTTGATGAAATTTTCCTGTTCAACAGGATTCATATCAGGCATTATTTTTAGCTGACGAAAATGGGGCCAGCCGTCTTCATCCACTCCTTCCAGTTCATAAAAACCACTGGAGGAGAGCAGACTGCAAACGGCGATATGCATCAGATCCTGTTTCTGTTCTTTGGTGAATTTTTCTTTGATATCACCAAATTCCTGGATGCCGATCAGAAACAAAACTGCTTCCATATCGGGCTTCTTGCCAAACCTTTCCACCAATTTGGCTTCGAGGTTCCACCATCTTTGCTGCAGATCATCTTGTGGATTCATGGGGACAAAGGTATCTTTGCGGCAAATCAAAAAAAAATGTTGCAGGTACAGGCCTTAAGGGAGGATGCGGAAGGAGTGAAACAGCGGTTGATGAAGAAGAATTTTTATGCTCCGCAAATGGTAGATGAGATCATTGTCATGGACGATGAAAGGAAGAAATTACAGCTGGAATCGGATAATACACTTGCAAAGATCAATGCAGCATCAAAAGAAATAGGTCAGTTGATGGCCAAAGGAGGAAAAGATGAGGCCGAAGCAAAGAAACTGGAAGTTGCAGCATATAAAGTATCTCTTCAACCCATTTCAGACCAACTGGCGGAAACAGAAAAGAAGTTGAATGATATGCTTGTTCTTCTGCCAAATCTTCCATCTCCGCTGGTACCGATTGGAAAAACCCCAGAGGACAATGTAGTAGTAAGGGAAGGAGGTAAGAAGCCGGTATTACCAGAAGGATCAGTTCCGCACTGGGACCTGATAAAGACCTATGATATTGTTGATTTTGAAACTGGCGCAAGGATCACTGGTAGTGGATTCCCATTGTATAAAGGAAAGGGCGCTAAACTTCAGCGCGCGCTGGTTCAGTATTTTCTGGATTATAATACTGCAGCAGGGTATACAGAATATCTAACTCCATTGATGGTTAATGAGGCCAGTGCTTATGGAACCGGCCAGTTGCCGGATAAAGAAGGGCAGATGTATCATATGCCGGCAGATTCTTTTTACATGATTCCAACAGCGGAAGTGCCTTTGACAAATATTTATCGTGACAGTTTGCTGAAAGATTCAGATCTGCCAATAAAAATGACAGCCTTTAGTCCTTGTTTTAGAAGAGAAGCCGGTTCGTTCGGGAAAGATGTAAGAGGATTGAACCGTGTGCATCAATTCGATAAAGTAGAGATCGTACAATTGGTTCATCCGGAAAACAGTTATGCTGTTTTAGATCAGATGGTGGAGCATGTGGAGGCTTTATTGAATAGTCTTGAACTGCCTTATCGAATTCTTCGTCTTTGCGGTGGTGATATGAGTTTTGCTTCGGCGCTTACTTACGATTTTGAAGTTTACAGTGCCGCGCAGGATAAATGGCTGGAAGTAAGTTCAGTTTCAAACTTTGAAGGGTTTCAAACCAACCGTATGAAGATCCGGTACAAGGATACAGGAGGAAAAACCAAATTGGCGCATTCACTGAATGGTAGTTCGCTTGCATTACCACGTATTGTTGCCTGCTTGCTGGAGAATAACCAGAAGGCTGGAAGTATAGAGTTACCAAAAATTTTACATTCTTATTTTGGTGCGGCAACGATTTAAAAATTAGGCCTCGCCCCGGATATGGCCAAGGGTTAACCAATGCCCGATCACGAAAGTCTTTTTATACCTGAAGAAATTGTTTCATATTTCGTCATTAATTAATTCGGTATAAAAAATTAAACTTCGATCTGTATTTCAGGTCTGAAACTTAAATGATTAGCTCATGTCGTTGACCAACCAGATCAAGAACCAGCACCTGTTATGGAGAGCCGGTTTTGGTCCCGCCGTTGAACAGTTGAATGATCTGCCGGATTTTTCACCAAAGCAATTCTATAAAGCACTTGTAAAGGCATCTGAGAAAAAACCCGAGATGATCGATGTGGCAGATGATGCCCTGAAGGGCCTGGTGATGGGGATCCAGGATGCAGGAAGATTGCAGAAAAAAGATTTGGGTGCCGATGAAAGAAAACAGCTGCAGCAAAAAAATCGCGAGGGGATTCGCAGCCTGAATCTTTACTGGATCCAGAATATGGTGAACAGTAAATCGCAGCTGAGAGAGAAACTGTCTTTTTTCTGGCATGGACATTTTGCCTGCCGGAATTTGAATCTTTTCTTTCAGCAGGGATTACTGGATGTAATAAGAGTGAATGCGCTGGGAAATTTCGGAGCCATGCTGAAGGAGGTTTCTAAATCTGCAGCCATGCTGAATTTTCTGAACAATCAGCAGAATAAAAAAGATCACCCAAATGAAAATTTCGCAAGGGAAGTAATGGAATTGTTTACCCTGGGCAGAGGACATTATACAGAAGAGGATATTAAGGAGGCAGCCCGGGCATTTACCGGCTGGGGATCCACTGTAAAAGGTGAGTTTCAGTTTAGGCGCTTTCAGCATGATTATGATAAGAAGAAAGTGTTAGGTAAGACTGGAAATTTCGATGGAGATGAAGTGCTGGATATTCTATTACAGGAAAAGCAAACAGCCAGGTATATCGTGGGTAAAATGTATCGGTTTTTTGTAAATGAAACTGCCGATAAGGATAAAGTAGAATGGCTGGCTGATCGTTTTTATAATAACAAATATGAGATCGCTCCTTTACTGGAAGATATTTTTACCAGTGATTGGTTCTATGAAGAAAAAAATATCGGTTCGCATATTAAATCACCGATCGAACTAATGGTGGGCATTCAGCGCTTATTGCCAATGAACCTTGAGAATCAGGAAGCTTTATTGCTTTTGCAGCGGGTATTAGGACAAGTATTATTCTATCCTCCAAATGTGGCCGGGTGGCCAGGTGGTAAGAATTGGATAGACAGTTCTTCATTGATGATGCGGATGAGATTGCCTATGCTACTGAATCAGACTGATGAGATGAATGTAAAACCGAAAGATGATGATGACCAGATGATGGGCAGAAAAGATAAGGATGATCTGACAGCAGGTAATAAAATGACAAGAGTAGAAAAACCGATCAATGTGACCATCGATTGGAATCTTTATGTAAAACATTTTGATAAGATCTCACGCGAAAACCTGGTGGAGACCATCATTCGAAATTTATTGCAGGTAAAAATGCAAATTCCACAAGATCTTATTAAACAATATGCTGATGATTCCGGAAGAGAAGTTTTTATAAAGACTGCTACGATGCAGGTGATGAGTACGCCGGAGTATCAGCTTTGTTAGTGAGGGGTGAGAGGATACTAAATTTAAAAAGTGTTGACATGCTAATAAGGAGAAAAGAATTTATTCAGGCAGGATCATTGGCAACGGCATCATTGATGTTGCCTAAGTTTCTGAAAGCATTTGAAGGGGGGAGTATGGTTCCTCCGGGAAATAAAGTGGTGGTCATACTTCAGTTAAGCGGAGGAAATGATGGACTTAATACAGTCATTCCTTACCGAAATGATCTTTATTTCAAGGCACGTCCTAAACTGGGTATTGAAAGAATAAAAGCGCTTGCACTTACAGATGAGGTAGGATTAAATCCTGCTCTTACCGGATTTAAGGACCTGTTTGATGAAGGTCATCTTTCAATTTTAAACAATGTAGGCTATCCTAATCCGGATCGTTCGCATTTCAGAAGCATGGATATCTGGCATACGGCCAGTCAGAGTGATCAATACTGGAACACCGGATGGCTGGGCCGTTATCTTGATGCGCAATGCAACGGATGCGATCATCCAACGCAGGCCATTGAGATCGATGATATCCTAAGTCTTTCCCTGAAAGGAGAACATATAAAGGGAATTGCTCTGAAGGATCCAAAAAGATTATATGGAACTGCAAATGAAAAATTTTTCCGTGATGTGATGAAAAATCATACTGGTGATAATGGGGAAAAGCCGGTTGATTATTTATATAAGACCATGGCAGAGACGCTCTCTTCAGCAGATTATATTTTCAAACAAAGTCGTTTGCATCCAAGCAATGGCAATTATCCGAAATCGGATCTGGCAAACAGTCTTAAGACGATTGCATCTCTTATTTATTCTGAGATCAATACCAAAGTTTATTATGTATCGCTTGGGAGTTTTGATACGCATATCAATCAGGAAGCTCAACAGGGTCGATTATTTAGTGAAATGAATGAAGCGGTCAGCTCTTTTGTAAAAGATTTGAAGGCCAATAACCGTTTTCAGGATGTTATGCTATTTACATTCTCTGAATTCGGAAGAAGAGTTTCGCAGAATGCCAGCGGTGGAACTGATCATGGTACCGCCAATAATATGTTCTTTATCAGTGGTGGCTTGAAACAACAGGGAATACTGAACCCGATGCCTGACCTGGCAGATCTGGATGAGGGCGATCTTAAGTACAATGTAGATTTTAAAAATGCCTATGCCACCGTGCTGAATAAATGGCTGGGTGCCGATGATAAAGCCATTCTTTCAAAAAAATACGATCAATTGAATTTTATATAATATTTCGATCCGTATTCTAAAAAATAAAAAGGTCACCACTGCTGGTGACCTTTTTTATACGCAGTGGGTCATTAGCTTTTCTTCTTACTGGTGGCTACTTTAAATAGTATAAAACACATCATGGCAAAAAAACCAACGCCAAGTGCCATATAACCACTTTTCCCCAATGAATGGCTAAAGCTTTCCTCCATATTTAAAGACTTCATCATTGATTCGAAGAATACAGTGAGGATGGCCGCGATCACACCAAATAAAGCTCCTCCCGCTACAAGGCCGGTGGCAAAGAGATTTCCTCTTCTAAGATCTTCCTCCTCATCAACCTCCTTGGTCTTTGATGCCTTTTTATCTGCAATACCCCGAAGAAATCCTCCAACAAAAATTGGCAGGGTAGTAGAAAGCGGTAGATAAGTTCCTACTGCAAAGCTGAGCGATTTGACCCCGCAAAGTTCAAGCACAATGGCGATGAATACACCAACCAAAACAAACTGCCAGTCGAGATTGAAAGAAAGTATGCCTTTGATCAGTGTAGCCATTAATGTTGCCTGCGGCGCAGAATAAGTTTCGCCGATTGCATGTTGAATTCCCTGGGCCACAAGAGCGGAAGAAGGAGTATCAAGAACTTTTACGGTCCAACCGATCACAATAGAAGAAACGATGGCTCCAATGAAAAGTGCGATCTGCTGATATTTTGGAGTGGCCCCGACCAGGTAACCTGTTTTCAGATCCTGTGATGTGGCTCCTGCATTTGCTGCTGCCACGCAGATCATTCCTCCAACTACTAATGCCATAGGTTCGTAAGCCTGTCCGCTCCATCCTACTCCGATAAATACCAGGCAGGTGGCCATGATGGTGGCAATAGTCATACCGCTGATAGGATTATTGGAAGAACCGATCAATCCTACAATGCGTGAAGAAACGGTGACGAAGAAAGCACCGAATATGATTACTAATAATCCAAGTAATAAACGACTTCCGATATTATCGCCGGGAATAATAGGAAGAAGTGCCATGATCAGAATAAGTCCGAGACTTCCAATTCCCACTACTTTGAGACTAATATCCCGATCAGTACGGGCTACTTCTTTTTTCCCGCCTCCGCGTTTTACGGAACTCATGCTTTCTTTAAAAGAAGAAACAATAGTGGGAATGGTTTTGATCAAAGTAATAAACCCGCCGGCGGCCACTGCTCCTGCACCGATCTGCCGAATGTAGGCACGATAAAGTGCTTCTGCCGAATTCGCGAATTCATGGGTGGTAGCATCCCATCCATATTTTTCTGGCTTCAATCCAAGTTTCATTAATTGATGAAAAGTGGTATCGCCAGGTATAAGAGTAGCTAGTAAAGGGATCAGTACAAAAGAACTTAAAACACTACCTGCTACCAGAATGCCCGAGATCTTTGGTCCTATAATATACCCCACACCCAGATATTCCGGTGTGATCTCTCCATTTATACGGGCCGAAGGCAGATACTTGTTTTTTAAGTCAGTAACGTATACAGGCGCTTCAGCAATGACATGAAAAACTTTTTGCAAAACAGCATACACCATGGCAAGGGCCATTCCCATGAAGGCGGTTTTGGCCAGGTCTCCTCCTTTTTCTCCAGCCTTCAGTACCGAAGCACAGGCGGTTCCTTCCGGATAAGGAAGAGTTTCATGTTCTTTCACTATTAATGATCATCTCAAAGGAATCATCATCAAGGTACCCAGCATACCACCCAGAATAGCAAGGGTCATAATGGTAACATAATTAAAATAGGTCTTGCTATCAGGAGAGGAAAGGAAAAGAAATCCGGGAAGGGTGAACACCACACCGGCAGCTATGCTTTCACCTGCACTACCGGTAGTTTGAATAATATTATTTTCAAGTATGGTTGTTTTGAGAAATAATTTTCCAAGTGCGATGGAAAGTACCGCGATTGGAATGGACGCGGAAACTGTAAGTCCGGCCTTCAGCGCCAGATAAACCGTGGCGGCCCCGAAGATGACACCGAAAATGGCGCCCATTAAAATGGATTTGAGCGTGAATTCCTTCATTTGCGTATCTGCGGACACAAATGGTTTGAAGATCGGTTTGTCAGGCATAAATATTAATTTATAGAAGAAAGATAGGAAAAAATAAAAAAGGAGTTGAACTTTCGAACAACTCCTTTTACCATAATTTAATAGTTTATCAGGCCGAACCTGTCTTGTCTTTTACAATTTGATCAAGAGATTTTACACGACTAAAGATCAAGAGGCCGCCAAGGATCGCTGCAATGGCAATGATTCCAAAGAATATTCTTTTATCCAGCACATTATCCCATGAGCTGGCCATTACTCCGGCTACTTTACCACCAAGTGAAGTGGAAAGAAACCAACCTCCCATCATAAGTGCAGTAAGTCGGGGCGGTGCAAGTTTTGATACAAATGATAAACCGATAGGACTTAAGCAAATTTCACTAACAGTGAAAACTCCATAAGTCAGGAATAACCAGTAGGAGCTGGTCTTATGTAAATAGATGCTCGGTACAGACATTACTGCGAAAACCATAACCAATGCACTCAATCCGGAAATGACCAATGCCCAGGCAAACTTACTGGCCGTGCTTATAGGTTTTCCCCGTCGCGATCGCCAAGCAAAGAATAAAATGAGTAATGGTGTAAAGGCAACTATAAAGAATGGATTGATAGATTGGAACAATTCAGTGTTACCTACTTTTGCTACTCCATCAGCCGGCCATTTATCTTTTGGCATATTAGCAAAATATGCATCAGGTCCCATTGTTTTTATAGCATGACCTGAATCATCACTAACCACCCTCATATAACTATCCAGACTGTCTGTTTGCTGCGGTTTGGTTTCAAGTTTTTGTAATGCGTATACGGCGTCAGCAGGTTTTTCCATGAATTGAGGAATGGAACGGTCGGTATGCGACTCTGCCCAAATAGTTAAACCAGTTGAGTTTTGGTTATATATTGTCCAGAATATTACAGACACAGCAAAAACAAATAATAAGGCACCAATGCCTTTCTTGTCCTGCCCTTTTTCTTTTCTCCAGAGACTAATATAGAAGAAAATTACTGGTACACAGGCCAGCATGAATGCATCAGCTGAATCGCTGCCGAAAAAATTACCAGGGATCATCCAACCCAGTACAGCAAATATGATCATAGGAACGAATACAGAGCCTAAGATTTTTTTAGTAGGCATATCTCCTTCCTGCATGGGTCTTTTTAAGTCGTA
>JAYTXP010000039.1:0-12460 GCA_043742885.1 Chitinophagaceae bacterium
TTTGCTTTTCTGACAACATTCTGGATGGGAGTGGAAAGGGGGTTCAACGGATATAAGCATAACAGCGCACGTTATGCGAAGCAAGTGAAAAGCCCGGTCTTAATGCAATGGGGTAGCCTGGATAATTTTGTCCTGAGGAATGAAACAGAAGCGATATTTGATGCCATAGCATCAGAGAAAAAGAAGCTGGTGGTTTACAATGGGGCTTTTCATGAATCTTTTTTAAGAAGAGATCCGCTGAAATGGAAACTGGAGACCGACCGTTTTCTTACAGAGAACAGCCATTGATCATTTTTTGATGGTCACATTGGTACTTGCCTTCACATAATTATAGATCTCACTCACATCCATATTTTTCATGGAGATACATCCTTCAGTCCAGTTAGTGTAGTGATCTATTACAAAATCTTCATGTGGCCAGGTGCCATGAATACCGATTCCCCCGCCAATATTGGCATTCGCAGGGATCTCTCCTTTTTTTTTGCGGACATTGAACCGGTCATAACTATCTTTTGTAGGATAATCCAGGCTCATAAACCGGCACCATTTTTCATGTATTCTTTTTGCCGTAATATGAAAACTTCCTTCAGGAGTGTTCTTATCTCCCTGCATTTTTTTATCGCTTAATGTACTATTGCCAAACACCACCGGGTAAGTAGCGAACCAACCCTTTTCATCATATATGCTCAGTTCATAATCGGATTTGTCGATCACGATGGAAATATTTCCAATTGGACCATTGGCCATATCGGGCCGCTTATAGCAAAAATCGCGATGCATGTTATGTACTGACTTACTGGCCAGAAGGGTGCTGCCCAGAAAAAGGGTGCTAAGGATGAACACACGTTTCATTTGCTGCATTTTCAGAGTGAATGGGATGCTGTTGAAGGATGATAGGTTCGTTATCAACAGAAGAGAAAACGCAGCAGCAGGTTGGATTATTTTATGATGTGGATATGTTTTAACATTAAGTTGAGAGGTTGAGCGCTTCGCTGTTGAGAAGTTGAGCGACCACCCAAGCTATTCGGGTATTCACTCAACCTCTCAACCCTCAACAGCTCAACTTGTATATATCACCAATTACTCAGTCTGAATCCAAAATTATACGGCGTAATATCCAGTCCGCGCGAATACATATTCTTCATGGCGTAAGAACCATAAAAGCGTACAGGACCCAGGGAAATTTCACCTACATAAGAGAGTTTCCATTTTTCCAGGTCAAAATCATCCTTAGATTTTTTCTTTCCCTCATCCGATGTTTCAGTCTTGTTTCGGGATGCATAAAGATATCCTACACTGACACCACCACTGAACCCAAATCCATTGTGACGGCGGGGCGTTAAATTCAGATTCAACATTACCGGAATGGTTAGATAATCTGCTGCCAGTTTATTCTTATCATAACTGCGACCAGCAGTCAGGTCATAACTGATCACCGGTGGATTGGCCAATGCGGGCGGATTGGCATTATATCGGATAGGTTGCTTATAGAAATAATTATTCAGTTCCAGACCCAACCCATATTTAAGGTTTAAAATATGTTTTGCCACATTTAGTCGCTGCATGAAAAACCATACGTTCACATTACGCGATCTTCCGGTTTTAGTTTCCAGCCAGCTGCTGTTAGCACCGGGAGCATAGGCCTGTGCAGCCACACTGGTATAATTGGTATTGTCTGTATAATTCGACCATCCCAGATCAAAGATCCACCAGTTTGTAGAAATATTTGAGTTTTCCACTCTTTTCCGGGATGAGATACGATAATCACGGTCATGAATGATTTGTCTTTCCTTACTGCCGGCTTTCTTCACGATGGTAATACCGCCGATATGAATCGTGTCCGGTTTCTCATTCTTTGTGCTGTCTGTTTGTGCCATCGCGCTGATTGCGCCGCATACTAAGATTCCAAGGGTAATGATCCTTTTCATTTTTTTCTTTTTGATTCGTTGAATTATTTAAGATTGATCCGGAAACCGGCCATCAGTAATTTGTCATCTTCCGTTGGATCCACTTTGGTCCTTTTTTCAAAGGTCCGGGCGATTGTCCGAAATATACCACGGTGCCTGTTCTTTTTTCCGCCTCCATTTTCCGCTTCCAATTCTTCATTGGGATTATAAACAGCGGTCTTTATATCAGACGGAGGGAGAACTGGATTTGTTAGGTCCGGAATGGTTTTGTTTTTTTCGGTATTACGAATTTCTTCTACGGGTTTAGTATAAGTCAGGGCCTTTTTTTCCTCTTTTCCTTTTTCCATTGTGATCGATTCCTTACCATCCGAAATCAATTTATCCTCTCTGTTCTTTTTATCTGTTCTTTTTTCCTTCTGATCATTAGAAGCCAGGCCGGTTTCTTTTTCTTTCCTGATCTCAGGCACTTCATTTTTGACAGTAGGATCTGTTACAGGAACTGTATTGACAGGGTAACGATTCTCAACTGATTTTTGTTTTTTATTATCGGCCATCGGAGCAGAACTCAGTTTGTCTGATCCGCGTTTATTGAATATAAAAAAGATTCCCAGGCCAATTGCCGCCAATATAATAGCCGCTGCTATACGGAAATAGAAAACAGGGATGAACCTTCTTTCTTTTTCTTCCTTACGGTAAAGAATTTCTTTATTATCAAATATGATCGATTCAGGAATCAGTTTTATTTTCTGCAGCCTGATCAATTCTTCTCTTACTCCTGCATCTTCGCGCAGATATTCTTCGACCAAAACCTTTTCTGGTGGAGAAAGTTCTTCGTCCATATAAAGCAAAAGCCATTCGGATTGATTTCCCAAATGAATTAGGGTACTTCCTTTCCATAATTCTTCCTTGCCTGGAAATTCAAGGCTGGTATCAGGCTGAAGTTTGAATTGCATCAGATGATCCAGTTCTTCTTTAAGATCCGGGTACTGTGCCACAAAATCTTCCACCTGCCGGCGATCTTCCATGCGCAGTTCATTATCCATATAAAGGATAAAGAACTCTTCGTAATTATGGCGGTTAATACTCATTTTTATGTTTCTCTCTAAATCCTAAACTTTGAACTTTATCATATCACATTTTCAATTTTCACCAGGTATTCTCTCAATTGCAAACGAGCCCTGTGAAGATATACTTTCACCTGGCTCTCGTTCAGGTCCATGATCTCTCCGATCTCTGCATAACTATAACCTTCATAGTCTTTCAGCATCACCAAAGATCGCTGGGTATCGTTTAATCGGTTAAGTGCTTTATCCAATATTTTTTTCAGATCATTCACCGGTTTATTCTCTACCTGGCTGTTTTCAGCAAATTCCTCTTTTAACTGAATTCTTTTCACCTTTCGGATATGATCGATCATCTGGTGATAGGCCACAGTAAATAAATATGATTTGGACCTTTTGCTATCCACCTCATTCCTGTTCTTCCACATTTTTTCAAACGCAGTCTGCACCACATCCCGGGAATCTTCTTCATGGCGAAGATTTTTCAGGATGAATCGGTACACGTTATCCGCGTACGCGGTCACACATTCATTATATTCTTTTTCAGTCATAAACAGCCGGTACGAAGGTAATACGCTGCGAAAAGGGAAATGTTACAACTTGGTCGGTATTTTATTTATTCCTTGATTATCATGGGTTTGTTGATGGGTTGAGCGGTTGAGCGAACCTTCATTATTGTTTGGTGGTTCGCTCAACCAGGCCGAGGGCCCTCAACTTCTCAACCTCTCAACTTATCTTCGCTTTATGAATGAAAAACTTAGCCAACGCATTGGAAAGGAGCTGGAAGAAATCAGGGCCGCCGGACTTTATAAAACAGAAAGAGTGATCGAAAGTCCGCAAGGAGCGGAGATCATTGTAAACGGGAAAAACGTACTTAATTTCTGTTCTAATAATTACCTGGGTCTTTCCAGTCACCCCAAAGTGATCGAGGCGGCTAAGAAGGCCATCGACCACCGGGGTTATGGCATGAGTAGTGTTCGATTTATCTGCGGAACCCAGGATATACATAAAGAACTGGAGCAAAAAATATCTGCCTTTCTCGGAACAGAGGATACTATTCTTTATGCTGCTGCTTTTGATGCCAATGGCGGAATGTTCGAGCCTTTGTTTGGTGAAGAAGATGCAATTATTTCAGATGCACTTAATCATGCGTCTATTATTGATGGCGTAAGACTTTGCAAATCGCAGCGGCTCCGTTATGAGCATAATAATATGGAGGACCTTGAGTCTAAATTAAAAGAATCAGCGGCATCACGGAGTCGAATCATTGTTACTGATGGATCATTCAGTATGGATGGAACTATTGCGCAACTTGATAAAATAGTGGAGCTGGCAGAAAAATATGATGCCTGTGTAATGATCGATGAATGTCATTCATCCGGTTTTCTTGGAAAAACAGGAAGGGGCACACATGAATATCGCGGTGTAATGGGTAAGATCGATATTATTACAGGTACGCTGGGAAAAGCCTTAGGTGGCGCTTCCGGCGGATTTACTTCGGGAAGAAAAGAGATAATTGAAATGTTGAGACAGCGATCACGTCCATACCTATTCAGCAATACACTGGCGCCTTCCATTGTTGGTGCTTCTATTGCTGTACTGGATATGCTTACAGAAACTACTCAGCTTCGCGATAAACTGGAAAGCAACACAAAATATTTCCGCAGTAAAATGACTGAAGCAGGTTTTGATATAAAACCCGGCGAACATCCTATTGTTCCTATCATGCTTTATGATGCGGTGCTGGCACAAACCATGGCCGCCAAATTGCTTAGTGAAGGTATCTATGTGATCGGTTTCTTTTTTCCTGTTGTTGCAAAAGGCCAGGCCCGTATCCGTGTGCAGATCAGTGCTGCGCATGAACAGGAACATCTGGATAAAGCGATCAATGCGTTTACAAGCATTGGAAAACAATTAGCTGTGATAAAATAACGTAGAACTACGATTAAATTATAATAAGTTTACCAGGAAATAATCCGCAAATTGTTATGAGAAGTAATAATCGAATTGTAAATTCGTTCTAAGAAGACTGATCAATTCTTCCCGCCAAAAATTCCCTGGAAAATTCCCTAATTAATTTGTTGACTCAGAAATCAAAAAAATGAAAAAATTCTTAGTTGGCCTTAGCCTGGCGGTAATGGTCATTTCCACATTCGCATCCTGCTCTGCAACTAAAAGAGATTGCCAGGGAGTAAGACATACAAAGCAGAAAGGCGGCTTCTATCTGTAAGATGAAACCCCTGAACATTTTAAGGATCCCGGATATTCCGGGATTTTTATTTTAGCTGCAGGCCACGAATTACACAAATTGCCCGAATTACACCTATAACAACCAACCCTAAACTCTCAACCCCTCATCCCCTCAACCTCTCAACCCCTCAACCCCTCAACCCCTCAACTCTCCCTACCTTTGCCGCAAATTCCTCCCATGACCCGGTTTTTGTTCCTTTTCCTTTGCAGTTATATTCTGATCGGTTGTAATTCCAATAATGTAACGCAGGATAATAGCCTGAAGAAGTTTTTTGATGATAATAAAGTTGAAGGTTGTTTTTCCATGATGAACAATGGCACAGGCCAGTTCACCATTTATAACCTTTCCCGATATCGTGATAGCAGTTATCTGCCGGCTTCCACATTTAAGATAGTGAATTCTTTAATTGGCCTTCAAACTGGTCATATCACCAATGACAGCATGGTAATTCCATGGGATGGGATCAGGAGATGGAATGAAGATTGGAACAGGGATCTGACTATGTACCAGGCATTCAAAGTATCTGCGGTAAACTATTACCAGGAAGTGGCCCGCCGAATTGGAAAAGATACGATGCAGCTTTGGCTGGATTCTCTGCATTATGGTAATGCTTATATTGGAGGACAAGTTGATTCTTTCTGGCTAGATAATTCACTCAAAATAAAACCCGATGAGCAACTTGGACTGGTAAAAGGACTTTATTTTAATCAACTTCCTTTTTTTAAAAGTTACCAGGAAATGGTGAAGAGAGTGATGATACAGGAGGATAATACTAATTATAAACTGGCCTATAAGACAGGGACAGGCTTTCGTGAAAACGGACATATCCTGTCCTGGATGGTTGGTTGGATCGAAGAAAATAAACATCCTTATTTCTTTGTCCTGAATATGGAGTCTGCCGATCCTGATGCTCCGGTGACTAAATTCAGAAAAAAAATGTTGCAGGATATACTGACCCACTTGGGATTCTTCAAAGGGAAGATGTAGGTATACCTCTTTAAACTGATAAATTAAAATCATCATTTAAAAAGTGCAGGCAATGGCCTAATTCTTGTCTTTAGGGCCTGCAGTAACAGTATTCAGTGGAACTACATTTTCAATATCGATCCTATGCCTGGTTATTTCTGGGTTTACTCCTTTTAGTGGCTTTACTCCTTTATTCGTTATACTGGAAAAAAAGAACCAGCAAGCGAATTGGTGATGCGCAACTGGTGAAAAAAATGATCGGCTATTATTCCGCCAATAAATTTCTCGTCAAATTCATTCTTGTCGGTATTGCATTTTCCATGGGCGTACTGTCTGTTATGAATCCTCGCAAAGTTGGAGGAACAGATAAAACGCAGCGAAAAGGTATTGATATGGTCGTCGCACTGGATGTAAGCAAGAGTATGCTTGCAACCGATATGGCACCCAGCCGTCTTGACCGGGCCAGGCAATTGATTCAAAAACTGATGGCCACTATGCCGGATGACCGTATTGCTCTGGTAGTATTTGCAGGGCGTGCATATATGCAAATGCCTCTTACGTCTGATCATGGTGCAGTATCCTTATTTGTTAGTACTGCTACTCCTGATGCAGTTCCCCAACAAGGGACTGTTATAGCCGACGCATTGGAAATGAGCGCCAGGGTATTTAATCCGGCAGAGAAAAAATTTAAATCTATTCTTCTTATTTCTGATGGAGAGGATCATGATCCTGGTGCAGTGCAAAAGGCGGCAGAACTTGCCGAACAGGGAATAATGATCAACACAGTAGGTATTGGCTCTGTAGAAGGATCCACCATACCTGATCCTTCAACTGGGGAGCCAAAAAAAGATGCAACAGGTAATATAGTAATATCTAAACTGAATGAAGAAGAGCTTAAAAATATTTCTCAAAAAACAAATGGCACTTATGTTCACCTCGCGACCACAGATGCGGCGGTGGCTGAATTGAATGCTCAACTTTCTCAAATAGATCGTAAAGCATATGGAGATATTTCTCTGATGAACTTCACGAGTTATTATCCCTGGCTGGCTTTGGCTATGTTAATGTTCTTAATAATTGAAAGTCTTATCACAGAAAGCCGCCGTCTTGATGCTGAACGTAAAAAAGGACTGGCTGCATGAAAAACGCTCTACTCATTTTACTGATCATACCTTTTGTTGCTCATTCGCAACAAGGCAATGAATTGATGATAAGAGATGGGAATGATTTTTATAAAAACCAGGAATATCTCAAAGCGGCTGATCAATATCAGAAGGCTTTACAAGCTGATCCCCATGATGCGCGTGCTTCTTTTAATCTGGCAAATGCATATTACCGTCAGGAACAAAAAGTGGATGCAGCTAAATTACTGGCCGGCCTGCTACCGGAGGTGAAAGAAAAAGAATTAAAGAACCGCATTTATTATAACCGGGGCGTCATACTTACTGATCAAAAAAACCTGGAGGGAAGTATTGAGGCATATAAAAACGCACTCAGGCAGGATCCTGCAGATATGGAGGCCCGTGAAAATCTGCAGAAGGCTTTGATGGAACTGAAAAAAAAATCACCCCCTCCGCCTAAAGAAGAAAAAAAGGACAATAAAAAAAAGCAGCAGCAACAGAAGCAGCCCCAGTCACAACTGAATCAGAAAGAAACCCAGCAAAGGTTGCAATTACTTCAGCAAAAAGAAAAACTGGTGCAGGAACGAATTCAACGGGAAAAGAATAAGGGTATAGGTGGCTCAAACAATAAGGATTGGTGATTGTCGTTACCTTTGTCTCCTTAAGCACTCATGAAATTTTATTCCGAATCAATTACAAATTATAAACGGCTGATCACACGCGAAGTGAAGATCGGTGACCTTTTTCTGGGCAATGGTCATCCGATACGTGTGCAGACCATGACCACCACAGATACCATGGATACCATGGCTACAGTAGAACAATCCATTCGTTGTATTGAAGCTGGTGCTGAACTGGTGCGCATCACAGCTCCTTCCAAAACAGAAGCCGAGAATCTTCGACTGATACGTGATGAGCTGAAGAAACGTGGTTATCATACACCCTTAGTGGCCGATATTCACTTTACTCCTAATGCCGCAGAGATCGCTGCGCGTATTGTTGAAAAGGTCAGAGTCAATCCCGGGAACTATGTAGACAAAAAGAAATTTGAGCAGATCGATTATACGGATGCCGAATATGCGGAAGAAATAGAAAGGATCCGTGATCGGTTTACTCCACTTGTTAAGATCTGCCGCGAATATGGTACCGCTATGCGCATTGGTACTAATCATGGGTCGCTCAGCGACCGTATCATGAGTCGTTATGGCGATACGCCAATGGGCATGGTAGAAAGCGCGATGGAATTTTTGCGCATTGCGAGAAATGAATCCTATCACCAGATCATACTGAGTATGAAAAGCAGTAACCCACAGGTGATGGTGCAGGCATACCGACTGCTGATACGATCTATGTTCGATGAATTTGGTGAGATCTATCCGCTGCACCTTGGCGTAACAGAGGCAGGCGATGGAGAAGATGGAAGAATAAAAAGCGCCGTAGGAATCGGCTCGCTGCTTGAAGATGGTATTGGAGATACTGTTCGTGTTTCACTTACAGAAGATCCGGAATTTGAAATACCAGTTTGCCTGGACCTTGTAAAAAAGTATTCTCCTTCGGCTGTTTATAAAGAACTTCCTTCTATACAAAAATTGCCCTACTCACCCTTTGAATACAAAAGAAGAGAAACATTTGCCGTACAGAATATTGGCCGGCAAAATGTGCCGGTTGTAGTGGCCGATTTTAGTCGTATAGAAAAAATTACTCGCGAAGATCTTAAAAATATTGGCTACACTTATAATTCTTCGCTTGATAAATGGAGCATCGGGGATGCAGCAGCGGATTGCCTGTTTACCGGACACCAGGTACTTGACTTTGACCTACCCGGCACTCTTAGGGTAATTGTATATCCTGCGACCTGGGAGCAGGTAAGAGAAAAAACTAATTATTACCCCATCTTTAGTGATAAAGGTTATGCAGAGGCTAAACAAAAACATGCTTCCCTGAATTTTGTAATGGTTGATTGTTATAATGATGAAACTTCAATCAATGATTATCCTTTCCTGGATGAGCTGGCTAATGATCCTGCTGTTGTTCTTTGTTTAAGTTCAACCAACACCAATGCCATGCAATCGTTGCGTCGCATGTTTATTGAACTGATGGAAAGAGGAATAAAAAATCCCGTTATCCTGATAACTGATAGTCAGGGAAAATCTCCTGATGAGCATCTTATTCATTTTGCCACAGAAACCGGTGCGCTTTTACTGGATGGAATGGGCGATGGTATTTGCCTGGGTTACGGTGCTGGCGCACAAATGGAAACGGTAAAGGCAAAGGGACGTACCTATCTGGAGGTAAATAATATTTTTCAGTTCACTAACAATACTGCCTTCAGTATTTTACAGGCCACGCGAACAAGGATATCAAAAACAGAATATATTTCATGTCCCAGTTGTGGTCGCACATTATTTGATTTGCAAGAGACTACTGCAAGAATACGATCGGTTACTCATCATCTCAAAGGAGTGAAGATCGCCATCATGGGCTGTATCGTAAATGGCCCCGGTGAAATGGCCGATGCCGATTTTGGCTATGTGGGATCAGGTCCGGGCAAGATCACACTGTATAAAGGAAAAGAGATCATGAAGAGAAATGTAAACAGCGAAGTAGCTGTAGATGAACTGATCGGATTATTGAAAGAACATGAGGCCTGGATAGAACCTTAAAACTTGTTATGCAGAAAAAATTCTTTCTTTTCGTTTTCTTCCTCGCCGTTTTCATTGATCTGGTAGCCATTTCTGTTGAAAACAGATCTATTCAGCTTATAGTAAAGCCCCTGATCCTGGTTTCGCTGATCCTTTATTTTTTATCTCAATCGGGGAAGGGCGAAAAAAATCTTCGAAATTATTTAGGTGGTGGCCTGCTGTTTTCACTTTTGGGTGATATTCTTTTGATGTTTGATACAGATCCTCAATTTTTTCTTTACGGACTTTCTGCTTTCTTGCTTGCACATATATTTTATATTTTATTTTTCTATTCCATACTGCGAAAAGAAAAAATTCTTCCTGCTACCCTTTTATTTATTTTGGTGGCCATTTATTATTCGGCATTGATCTTTATTCTTTATCCGGTCTTAGGAGAGATGAAGCTGCCAGTTTTAGTTTATGGATTCATCATAAGTATCATGTTTGTACTGGCGCTGCATATGCCTCGTATGGAATTTAATGTGACCGGAAAATGGATGGCTGCGGGAGCCTCATTCTTTGTGCTTTCTGATTCCCTGCTTGCCTTCAATAAATTCTATCTGGCATTTCCGCTTGCCGGTATATTTATTATGCTGAGCTATGCAGCAGCTCAATTTTGCATATTGACAGGTGGACTTTATTATTTAAATAAGAAAGTAAAAATTAAAATATGAAGGAAACTGATTTCCTTGTAATTGGTTCTGGTATTGCAGGACTTACCTATGCGCTGAAAGTTGCGCATCAGTTTCCTGAAAAAAAAGTGACGGTCATTACTAAGGCTTCCGCGGATGAGACCAATACAAAATATGCGCAGGGTGGTATCGCGGTAGTGAATGATCCGGAGAATGATAGCTTTGAAAAACATATTGAGGACACCCTTATTGCCGGTGACGGTCTATGTAATGAAAAGGTAGTGGAGATTGTGGTGAAGGAAGGACCGGAAAGGGTAAAGGAGATAATCGAATGGGGAGCAAGATTTGATAAAGAATCGGATGGAGATTATAAAAGAGGAAAAGAAGGTGGACATTCTGAATTCAGAATCCTGCATCATAAAGATGTTACCGGCCGCGAAATGGAAAGGGCACTCATTGAAGCTGTGGCCCGACAAAAAAATATTGAATTTATTAAACATTGTTTTGTCATTGACCTGATCACGCAGCACCATCTCGGCTACCTGGTCACTAAATCTACTCCCGATATAGAATGTTATGGGGTATATGTGCTCAACCTGCATAGTAGTGAAGTGGAGAAGATCCGTGCCAGGATCATTTTACTTGCTACCGGGGGAAATGGACAGATCTATCGATCAACGACTAACCCTTCCATTGCCACGGGTGATGGCATCGCTATGTATTATCGTGCAAAGGGTAGAATTGAGAATATGGAGTTCATTCAGTTTCATCCAACGGCTCTCTATGAACCAGGTATTCGCGGGCAAGCCTTCCTGATTACGGAAGCGGTTCGGGGCGACGGAGGTATTTTGAGAAATAAAGCCGCAGAGGCCTTCATGGAAAAATATGATGAGCGAAAAGATCTGGCTCCCCGTGATATTGTGGCCCGCGCTATTGATAGTGAAATGAAAAGAACGGGTACAGAACATGTATGGCTGGATTGCCGCCATTTTGATCGCGAAAAATTTATTGAGCATTTCCCTAATATTATGGAGAAATGCCTTTCTATTGGTATCGATATATCAAAGCAAATGATCCCGGTGGCACCTGCGGCGCATTATAGCTGCGGAGGAGTGAAGACCGATGATTGGGGTCGCAGTTCGATCCGTAATTTATATGCTTGCGGAGAATGTGCCAGTACTGGATTACATGGCGCGAATCGCCTGGCAAGTAATTCCCTACTGGAAGCAATGGTATTTGCTCATCGTTGTTATCTTGATAGCGCGGAAAAAATTGATACTATTCAATTCAATCAGGCAATACCCGACTGGAATGCCAAAGGCACTACCGATCCCAGAGAAATGATCCTTATAACGCAAAGCCTGAAAGAATTGCAACAGGTGATGAGTGATTATGTAGGTATCGTAAGAAATGATATTCGTTTGCAAAGAGCCATGCGACGCCTTGATCTTCTTTGGGAAGAAACGGAACGACTTTATCAGGCAAGTTCCTTGTCTACCGAATTAATGGAACTGCGTAATATGATCACCGTAGGTTACCTGGTGGTAAAAGGTGCCAGCTTTAGAAAAGAAAGCAGGGGACTTCATTACAATACAGATTATCCAATGCGTAGCGAACTGGTACAGAACATAGTCTTGTAGTTATCTTTGCCAAATGTATTACCTCTATTATAGTTTATTGTGGCTGTTCTCATTATTGCCACTAAGAGTGCTTTATTGGATCAGTAATGGATGTTATTATATCCTTTTTTACATGGTCAAATATCGCAGGGAGGTGGTGATGAAAAATCTCCTGATCGCTTTTCCGGAAAAAACAGAAGAAGAAAGATTGGTTATAGCAAA
>JAYTXP010000040.1:0-1821 GCA_043742885.1 Chitinophagaceae bacterium
ATTTTCGCAAACTCACTAATAATAATTCATACGGAGGTCTACACGAGTATTCTTTTTCCGTCCTGCAGCAGTTTTGTTATCCGAGATCGGCTGAGTATCACCAAAACCTTCAACAGTGATGCGATCAGCACTGATTCCTTTATTTACCAGATAATCCTTCACTGCATTCGCTCTATTCTCACTTAGGGTCATATTTGCATCAGCATTACCCACATTGCTGGTATGTCCTTCAATGCGAATCTTCAGCCCCGGATTCTCATTCATAATCGCCACGAGTTTATTAAGTGAAGCATTTGAACTGGTATTTATTTTTACAGAGCTACCTGGTCCAAATGTAATGCCTGGTGAAAGCACAGCAATTGACTTGCTTATATTGGCAGGTACATCAGAGCAACCATTATTATATTTAACCTTTAGTTGCCAACTTCTTTACCAGGCACTGCTTCGATGACTGTATAGAAAATACCCCATTGTCATTTAATTAACTGTATTCCTCTTCTGGCACGTTTTTCCACAATAGATATAAGGCGATCCGTACCCTTATCTATTTTATGAAAGAGGCCCGTACCCGGCTCACCCGATCTGTGATTGATTTGTATGTTCTTCCTCAAACAAAAAATGGATATAAGCAAGTATTGATGTGCATTCTGCTCAAGCGTCCTCTATTGCCTTTATTACAACCGATGAATACCGTGCAAACTGATCTGCTGTAAAATGTATTCAGTCAATATAAAGAGTCTTCTGTTTTTGAAATGATCCATTATGATGGCGTTCGAACATTTATCCGCCTGGCAGCGAATTATAATGTGCAGGAAGATCTGCTCAATAAACTATCTGAGGACAAAAAAGGAATTTATCAGGCGTTTCATACATGGGCTGGATAAGGATCCTACGGAATCATTGGAAAAGGCGATGGATATCACGGACTCCTATAATTTATTGGTAAAAGACCTTGCTATTTCCGAAATGGTAAGAAAGGAGTTGAATTTCAACCTTGATCAATGCCGGCAATACCAAAAATACCAGGGGATTAGGTTATACAGTATTCTTATTGATATGTTCAGTATGGTAAGTGAGACAGAAGGAATGAAAAGACTTTGGGCCCGGTTAGGTAATTATGAATTGATTAAGCAGAAGGAATTGATGAATGAAAAAAGGGAGATGAATGAAGTTGTTTTGTTTTATGGAGATGAGGATGGGGTAGGTTCATTCAGTAATTTTCTACGCTATTTTTCTGATACCCGAAAATGGACCATCACCCGTAATGATCATTGGATAAGTATCCGGTCTGTCTCAGGTAAGCCTTTACAAATTTTTGCCAACCGCCCTTTAAATATGGAAGAAGGACTTGACCTCCGGGCGCAGGATAGTATGTATGCCTATATAGGAGCTAACAATATTCAACCTACTATTCTTATGCATAGAGGGCATAGTTACCATTTGGATAAAACCATAAATCGTATTTCTCCTTCTGTAAGGCTGGCTATTCTGGGCTCCTGCGGAGGATATAACCGGGCTATCAGTTTTGCCAGTATCAATAAAGATGTGCAGGTGATTTGCTCAAAAAAACCGGATCCAAATCCATCAACGATCCATTTCTATATTACGTAAATGAAAAACTGGTTGCAGGCGAGGATCTCAACTGGCCGGAGATATGGAAGGACCTGGAACTGCGATTCAGTAAAGAGGAAGGCTCACTCACTTTATTTAAAGAATATTTCCCTCCATATGATAATCTTGGATTGTTCCTGCTGAAATTATATAATCAGTAAAATGAGTGGTTCTTTTTACAAGAGAAAAAAAAGGCGCAACAACGGTTGC
>JAYTXP010000041.1:0-13624 GCA_043742885.1 Chitinophagaceae bacterium
CACCAATAAATATCCCTTTCAATTCTTTTTTCTGGATATCCGTACGGTCATGCACGCATAAAGGACTTACATCATTGAGGTAAAGAAGAAATTGTTTCCATTTGGGCTGATCCAGATAGAGCTCCTTCCTGATATTAGATTGGGTGGTTGCATCTCCTGATTGTCCCATTACCAAACGTGAAGGGTCGCCAAAACCCTGGAAAAGAAAAAACACCAGGATCACTACGCCCGCAAGAACGAGCAAACCATAGGAAAATTTCTTGCCAATATAGCTTAGCATAGATCAGGTTAAGGCATTAATTCGAAACAGGAATTAATCCACTGACTAATTTCTCTGCTTTTCCAAAATCGTGCTTGCTCCATTTTTCAAGTATAGTTCCCTTCTTAAGCACGTATAAACAAGGATTAGTTCTGGCCGCTGTGCGTATCGCTGTAAAATCACATTTATAAATGGTTATTCCGGCAAATGTTCTGCCTTCTATTTTTTGCCTCGCAATTCCGGGTTCGCTGGTTACCAGGAATACCGGAATATTTTTTTTCACCGCAGCCTCATACACTGAATTAAATTCTTTTTCCCAATCGCTGACAGGCACTTTAAAATTTTCGCAGAAAAGCAATAGGGCGTATGGCTGCTCCATTACAAAATTGGTAGAATCCATATTACTCTCTCCGGAAAGTTCAAACCCTTTAATAAGCGGTTCGGCATTACCTTTTCGAATCAGTTTATCTTTTCTGCTTACAAATTTATAGGTATCCAGATCTGATGGTAATTCTGAAGCAGTGAATTCATATTGCTTGCCAGCTTTCTCATAAACAAATAGTATCGTGAAACTATCTGGCCTGGCTCCTAAAGGCATTTTCATTTTTTCAGCTATATTATTTCCTTTTTTAAATGGAAGACAATCAATAAAAGGTAAATAGTTCAGCGTGTACCACTGAATACCAAAACTAAAGATCGTTACAAGCAGAATGGCAAGTACAGACAAACCCGCCTTAAAGAGTGGTTTTATATATTTCTGTTGCCAGAAAATAAATATGATCAGTACCAGCAATATAAGATCTTTAATAAATGAGGTCTTTGATTCAATAGGTATGCAATCTCCAAAACATCCGCAATTTTTAAATTGTCCGGAATAATAGGCATAGCCTGTAAGAAATGTAAAGAAGATGATCAGCAATAATAATAACCAACTGATTACCCTGGTACCCCACCCTAGTAATAATGCGAATCCAGCGATGATCTCAAATGCGTTCATCATTACTGACATGATCAGCGTCCATGAATTGAAATGGCTCATGCCCCAGAGATCGAAGAACTCCTGCATTTTGTAACTCAGTCCCAGCGGATCATTGGCCTTGATAAGTCCGGAGAAAATAAAAAGGATCCCTACAAGTACCCTGGCAATGTTTACCAAAATTTTCATGTCAGATCAGTATTAATGCGAACGCCGCGTAATTAATTATATCAAGATAATTGGCATCAATGCCTTCACTCATAATAGTTTTTCCTTCATTTTCCAGTATCTGCCTGATCCTTTGCAATTTCATCAGGATCAGGTCAACAAAACTTTCCTGGCTCATGCTTCTCCAGGCTTCGCCATAATCATGATTCTTATCCTGCATCAGCTGTTTCGCTGTACTCACATTTGCATTAAAAAGAGCGGAAACTTTGGAAAGTTCCATTTCCTCGGGAGCATCTGAAGGCAAGGTTAACTGAATCAGCCCGATCACAGCATAATTAACGATACCCTTAAATTCAGCACTGATACCATCCTCCACTTTCTGCATCCCTTTTTCCTGGATGGTCCTGATTCGCTGCGCTTTGATATAGATCTGGTCTACGATGGATATAGTGCGTAATACGCGCCATGCTGTGCCATAATCCTGGGCTTTTTGTAAAAAGATATCCCTGCAGTCGCCGATAACTTTATCGTATTGTTGATTCGTGATAGTGACCTGATCCATTCAATAGTTAACTTTATCTTCAAAAATACGGAAGACCATCAATGTTCACACTTAATTGTAAAGGAAGATTACTGGTGATTGATCGCCCCCTTGTAATGGGAATTATTAATCTAACGCCTGATTCTTTTTATAGCGGATCAAGAATGGATGATCCTGAGACATTGCTGGCAAAAGCATCCCAAATGCTGGATGAGGGCGCAGCGATACTGGATCTGGGTGGACAAAGTACCCGTCCGGGCAGTGACCGTATCAGTGCAGAAGTGGAAATGTCAAGAATTCTGGAACCCATCCGGCAAATTCGAAAAAGCTTTCCAGATGTCTTTATTTCTATAGATACCTATTATTCGGAGGTGGCTCTTGCCGCCTCAGAGGCAGGTGCCGATATTATTAATGATATTTCTGCGGGCTCATTAGATCCATTAATGATCCCTACCGTGGCAAGCCTTAAAATGCCTTATGTATTGATGCACATGAAAGGGAATCCTTCCAATATGAAGCAGGATGCGATATACGAAGATGTTACCCGGGAAGTATTCGATTTTCTTTCTTTTAAAATGGCTGAACTAACAAGTGCCGGGATCCTTGATATTATCATTGACCCGGGATTCGGATTTGCAAAAACTATCGCACATAATTTTGAACTGTTGAAAAATCTGGAAGTATTCAAATTACTGGAAGCTCCTCTGCTTTTGGGATTGAGCCGAAAATCAATGATCCATAAAACACTGGGTATTTCTGCAGAGGAAGCCTTGAATGGATCTACTGTACTTCATACTATCGGCCTTGAGAAAGGCGCAAATATCATTCGTACTCATGACGTAAATGAAACAATGGAATCCATTCGCTTACTGGAAGCCATGAGGCAAAAAAAGTAACCGTCATTTTCATGACGGGTACATAGTTTCGAATTTATTGCCACTCTACCTTCAATCGAAGTTGAGTTGCATCAAGGTTTTAAATTATTTAAGACGTGGAGCGGGCGGTGGCGGAGGTGCCAGTGGCGAAGCAGGTGCTTTATCTTTTACATCCAATACTTCTATATCAAATATCAATGCTTCATAAGGTTTAATATTTGGAGAAGTAGGACTTGGACCATATCCCAGCATGGAGGGAATATAGATCCTGCCCACTGAACCTTTTTTGAAGAAGAACATTCCTTCATCAAAACCTTTGATCATGGGTTGAACGCCAATCACAAAATTCAATGGATCCATATGATGAAAACTACTATCTGTATTGCCATCAAATTTCTTACCTGACCAGCTGGTACCGGTGTATTTCACACTTACCCATTTGCCGGTGTCAATATTATTTCCTTCTCCTTCTTTTGTTATTGATACATAAGCTCCGGAAGGCGTTTTCTGTGCAGTGATCTTTTTGTCTGCCAGATATTTTTCTATTTTAGCCCCTTCTGCAGCGGTAAAACCTTTACGCTCTTTTTCCTCGTCAGCCTTAGCAACAGAATCACTTGGGAAAACTGCCAGTACACGAACTGAAGTTATAATTCTGTCACCATTTTTGAACTTTGGAGGAATGGACTGTGGTGAACGTTTGATAAAAGTATCCATCATCTGCGTCATGGTCACACTGTCACCGCGATGAAGACTGGTCCATAATTCAGAAACATCATAGGTCTGCGTGTTGGTATTGCTGATAAAAAGATAAACCGGAATACCATCGGAAGTGGTCATGGTAACACTATCATTTATCTTTTGTGTTACGTTTAGTTTTACATAAGACCCTGCATATACAGATTGGGTATCCTTACTGCGAATAATTTTGTAAGGCATACCACCGGCCGTTTTCTTCATTGTGTTGTTGTTACAGGCTACCAGGCTGGTGATGGCCGCTAATAGTACGATCAGATACTTGTTCATGAATTGATTGATTATTGTAATAAATGCTGATTTTCTTTGATCACGTTCTTGAAATGTTCTACTGTTTTTTCGAGGGAGTCACTGCTTCTTCCACCTGAAGCACTGAAATGACCGCCGCCTTCAAAATATTTCCGTGCAAATGTATTGCAATCAAAATCACCTTTACTGCGGAAGCTCCATTTTCTTTCTTCATCCCGGTCAATTACCAATGCCACCAGCTTAATACCGCTGATGGTCTGTGGAAAATTAACCAGACCCTCTGTATCCCCGGTTCGGATCTCATATTTCAACAGATCGGATTTAGGAATAGCAATAAGTACCGTGTTGAATTCATAAAGTACTTCCATGCGATGTAATAATACCCAACCAGTGAACCGAAGCCGGTTTTCCAGAAAATTATCAAATAATTGTTCATGAACCGGACTATGCACCAATCCCCTGGTTTTTAAATGGGCTACCATGGTATGCACTCCTGCATGCGCGGAAGCAAATCTAAAAGATCCGGTATCGCCCACTACGCCGGCATAAAGACATTCACCTATTTTCTCATTTATCAATTCTCCTTTTCCAGAGGCCAAAATAAAATCATACACCATTTCACAGGTGGAGCTTTTTGAAGTATCACTGATCCCATACTCAAAAGAAGCCGTATCCGGATCCTGATGATGGTCGATAAGTATTCTTATACAGGTTACTTTCTTCAGCTTCTCTGTCATCGTTTTGGTACGATGGAAAATATTGAAGTCTAGACAGAACAACCAATCGGCCGAATCAATGATCTTTTCTGCCTGGGCCTTTTCTTTTTCGTAATTGATCACTTCTTCCGCTCCGGGCATCCAGTTTACCCATCCTGCCCAGTTGGTGGGTGAAATAACAGTAACATCATGACCCTGTAATACCAAAAAATGTTTTAGCGCAAGGGAAGAACCCATAGCATCTGCATCCGGCTTCTGATGCGTTGTGATCACTATTTTTTTGGGGGTATCCGGGAGCGGAAATATTTCCTGAATTGGTTTCATAAAACGGGTGCAAAGATAGTTAATAAATGCTACCTTTGCGGCCGCAAACAAGAAATACAAAATATGAGCAATCGCACATTTACGATGATCAAACCGGACGCATTCCGGAACGGTAATGCCGGGGCCATCCTGGATCGCCTTATTAAAGAAGGTTATGCTATCAGGGCCCTTAAATTAATTCACCTGAGTTCTGAAAAAGCTGGCCAGTTCTATGCAGTTCATAAGGCTCGTCCTTTTTATGGAGAGTTGGTAGAATTCATGAGTTCAGGGCCCATTATTGCTGCTATTCTTGAAAAGGAAAACGCGGTTGAGTCTTTTCGCAAATTGATCGGAGCTACTGATCCATCAAAAGCAGATGAAGGCACGATCCGTAAACTATTCGCAACTTCTGTTGGAGAAAATGCCGTTCATGGCAGTGATTCTGATGAGAACGCGAAGATCGAAGGAGATTTTTTCTTCTCCGGACTGGAGCAATGCTGATCAAAATTTTTATTGAAACCCTGGTACCTCACCGGGGTTTTTTTATATCTCATGATTTGCCTTCTTATTTTCAACTGGCTCTACTTTATACCCTTCCTTGCGAAGCAATTCAAGAACGCCTTTCTCTCCGGGTAAATGTCCCGCACCCACCGCGATCACCAATGATTTTTCTTTCATTAGCGTTTTTAATTTCTCCACCCAGTTCCTGTTCCTATGATATAAAAGAACATCAGTAAATTTTGACATTCCCGGATCCGCATCCATCATTAATGACTCCAGTTTTTTCAGATCCTGCTCGCGATAAGCATCGAACATGGCTTTTAATTGCAGGTCCTCTTCATTATGTACTGACTGACTGATATAATCCACTAATTGCCGGGCCTGGTAACTGTAAGGAATGCTATCCAGAATTCCCGCCTGGTATTTCATTGTTTCTAATCCCTGCACTTTTTTACCTGACTTTTGTGCTTCCTGCATAATTACCTGTTCCATCATGGTCGTCTTTTCACAGGGCAATGACCCCTGCTCAAGTGTAGAAGCAGCCAGCATGGGTTTAAAAGTTTCCAACATTGAAAATGGCAACAGTGAACCCTTGGATTCAAAATAGTCTTTTACTTTATTATAGTCGACTTCATTCAGCAGATCTTTCAATGTGGTATCTCCTCTCATCTTCATCTGATTCACTGCGCCCAATATTTCGAAGTAATTATCAAGGTCTACTTCAAAATATACCTCATCGCAATCCTTAATGATCTGAATAAAATTAGTGCTGAGTTCAGCATCTACTGTACAAATCATATGGATGGTGCCAAATAAATAACTTGGCTTTGCCAGATCTTTACCTGATACTTTCCATAATAAAGTATTCGCAGGCGCCTGGGCCATCGCTCCCAGACTAACTAGTCCTGCCAGGAAAAACGTATTTAATTTTTTCATTGATTAATAGTTGGTGAATATCATCAAATAGCTCACCAGAAAAAAATCCTGACGACCTGTCATTAGTAGACCTGTTCCTCCCGGTATTATTATCAATTTACTACGGCTTCTTCTCCGTACATCTGTCCCTTAAATTTAAGTGATGGAGAGGGAATAAAATCTCCAAGACCCAGTTCCTTCCATTTTTTATCTATAGATTCAATGGTTTCCTCATTTGCTACAATGATATTGGGCCAGTCTCTTTGAAAATTATCCAGGGCTTTAGTTTTCCTCGTGCCATCTAATCCCATGCAAGCTGTATAGCTAGTATTTCCCTTTTTATATAAATATTTATCTCTTGTGGGATCCAGGTTATTGCAGAATCTCCATAAAGCTACTGTCAGGTCAGTAGCATCCACTTTATGCTCTACATACAGGATCATTTTTACCGGAGCCATCTCCGGTAATGAGCAAATTGCTTCATGCAACGCTGAGATATGACCCTGCCGGTTTTTTTCTACTGATATCAACAGGCAGGCTATTCCAATTTTAAGAAGCCTGTCGTTTATATTATTTATCTCGGGAAATTTCTGCATTAAAAAATCACCACTCCATCGAACTGGAATATTTACTTCAGCATACTGATCATCTGATTCTTCATAGGATTTTCTTGTACCATCAATACACATCTTACCTCCGAATCCTAATTTGCTGCAACTATGGTCCAATACATCCATTGGTCCTGTAGAAAAATATATATCTGTCGCAGGATTTAAATTTCTGAATATGATTCTCGCAAGTTCTTCATAATCCTGAATTCTTTGTTCTCCATCCGAGAGGACAAGAATTTTATTGAACATCATCTGTCCGGCTCCCCACATGGCGTTCATTACTTTTTGTCCCTGCCCTGCATATTCTTTTTTGATCTTTGCGATCACCAGGTTATGAAAGACTCCTTCTACCGGCATATCCATATCCACTATTTCCGGGATCATTGTCATTTTTATCGGTGCCAGAAAGATCCGCTCAGTCGCTTTTCCAAGCCAGGCATCTTCCTGCGGAGGTATACCCACGATCGTTGCGGGATAAACCGCTTGTTTTTTATGGGTGATCGCGGTGATATGAAAACGTGGATACCAGTCGGGTAAAGAATAATAACCCGTATGATCGCCAAACGGTCCTTCCCAGATCAATTCCTCTGAGGGATCAACATATCCCTCAATAATAAAATCAGCATCTGCAGGCACTTCCACTTCAGGCTGACTAATACATTTTACCAGCTCCACTTTTTTCTTACGAAGAAAACCGGCCAGCATATATTCATCCACATTTTCGGGCAATGGCGCAGTAGCAGAATAAGCATACACAGGATCACCACCCAGTGCAACGGCCACCGGCATTTTTTTATTCAATTTTTTATATTCAGCGAAATGTTTGGCGGATACTTTATGCTTATGCCAGTGCATACCTGTCAGTGTTGGACCGAATACCTGCATGCGATACATTCCCACATTACGATTTCCTGTACCAGGGTCCTTAGTATGAATAATTGGAAGAGTGACAAATGGACCACCATCTTTGGGCCAGCAGGTGATCACGGGTAATTTACTTATATCCGGGTCCTTCATCACTACTTCCTGGCAGGCACCCCTTCCATTTTTTACTTTGGGCATCCAGCTTGCAAATTGACTAAGCATGGGAAGCATCTTCAATTTATCCAGGATACCTTCTTTTGGTGAAGAAAGTAAATGAAAAAGTTCTTCGATCTGATGGGCCACATCATCCAGGGTCTTTACACCAAGCGCCATGCACATTCTTTTTTCAGAACCATAGGCATTCATTAATACCGGAAATTCATAGCCGGTATTTTCAAACAAAAGGGCCTTTCCTCCGCTACCCGATTTGCTGATCCGATCGGTGATCTCTGCGATCTCCAATTTAGGATCTACATAGGCTTTAATACGAATTAGTTCCCCCTCCTTTTCTAAAGCGTCAATAAATTCTTGCTGATTTTTCCAGGCCATTCTTAAAATTGTAATGCAAAATTACGTGGCCCGAATGGATAAAAAGGAAAGGTTCATTGTTTATGAAGAAAATCAATAGAAACGCTGCACATTGGAAGGGCAGCCAAACTTGGATTTTTTTCCGCCTCTGCCTGCACTTGGCATAGATTTACCAACAATTCGGTAGGTAAGATGCAATCCTCCGAAATAATACCAATCTTTATTTTTAGCCCCACCTCTTTGCTGGCCTTTTGAAGGGAAAACAGACGCAGGGTCGATTTCATCGCCGCGAAAAGCAAGGTCAACCGCCTGCGGACCCTTATCCCTTAAAAGATCCGCCTGGCTGATATAAATAGTGCTCACATCATCCAGATAATCGGTAAATAATTTTCGCAACCCCAGTTCAACTCCCAGTCTTAAATTATCGGTTATTGAAAACTTTATCCCCCCACCAAAAGGAATGGCAAATTGTGTTTTTGAATACGTTTTCCGATTATATCCCTGCATACCCTGACCTTCAGTACTTAGAGGGCGCAGATATACTTTTTGATCATTGCGGTCGAAGGTATATGGATCAAAATGAAACAGGGCCAAACCAGCGAATACATATGGCGTAAACCGATGCTGGTAAAGAGAAAGCAGATTAGCCTCTCCCACCAGACTGAACTCCGATAATTCTGTCTTAAACGAAAGATTCCGGGAAATGGAGAAACTATCCTTACTGTATTTGTCGGCTCCTTCCAGGCTGCCTTTGCTGAATCCGGCCCGGATCATAATATGCTCCGATAGTTCGTAATTACCTGTGATTCCAAAGACCGGATGCGACAGATCGCGGGAGAAAATTTTTTCATTTAATTCACCGGAATAGTTGGCGGAGCCTGCATACAGACCCATATGAATACGCTGTGCCTGCGCAAAATTGGAACAGGACAGGAGAAAAAAGAAGAGGATTGAGGTTCTCATATTTGAGGGTTACAAGCACCTCATGCAAATTTGAGGCCGACCCCGCTTATCATTTTATTTTCAGGCCTTAGTTTAGATTATTTATTTTTAGGATCCAACCTAATCAATTCATTATGTTCAGACATTTAACCTTGATCGCTCTATCAGCCACCATTCTATTATTTTCCTGCAAAACCAAGACAAGTGTTGATACAGAAAAGCCAGATGCCCTTGCTGTGAATATCGATTCAACTGTGAATCCTGCGGAAGACTTTTTCCAATATGCAAATGGAGGATGGATCAAAAATAATGCGATACCTGAGGAGCAATCCAGCTGGGGTATTGGTAACCTGGTGATAGAAGAGAATCTGAAGAGGCTTCGCGAGATCAGCGAAAATGCGGCAAAAACCTCCGCCACAAAAGGCAGCCCTGAACAAAAGATCGGCGATTATTGGGCTACCGCAATGGACAGTACAAAGATCGAAGAGGACGCTTTAAAACCATTGCAGCCCTGGTTCGACAGAATCAATGCGATCACTGATCTGCCTTCCCTGCTTAGTACTACAGCTGATTTAAAAAAAGTTGGATCCTCTACTCTGTTCAATGACTATGTAACTCAGGATGATAAGAATAGTGATGTGATGGCTTATAAATTGACACAAGGAGGGCTTGGACTTCCGCAACGTGAATATTATTTCCGTGATGATTCTGCTACAAGAAATATCAGGGAACAATATGTAAAATATATAAGTTCCATTCTTATAATGAGCGGTGAAGATTCAATGAATTCTGTGAATGCAGCCAAAAACATTATGGCTCTGGAAACTAAACTGGCAGCTGCAAGTCGCAAACTGGAAGACCTGCGCGATCCATATCGTAATTATAACAAAATGGCTGTGTCGGATCTTTCTAAAATGAACAGTGCGATTGACTGGACAAATTATCTTTCAATAACAGGGATCAAAGGAATCGATTCAGTGATCGTGGGCCAGCCTGAATTTTTTAAGGCACTTGATGGCGTATTGAAATCAGTTCCTATTTCAGATTGGAAAAGCTATCTCCGTTTCAACCTTGTGAGCGATATGGCTGGAGCACTACCTGATAGATTTGGTCAGACTTCATTCAATTTTTCAAAACTCTTCAGTGGGGTAAAGGTCAGAAGGGCACGTTGGAAAAGAGCTATATCTGGTGAAGAAGGTGCCATGGGCGAATTGCTTGGAAAACTATATGTAAAGGAATTCTTCAATGAGACCGCTAAAAAAAGGTACGAGAATATGGTGGAAGCCATCCGCTCAGCCTTAAAAGATCGTATTGAAAATCTTACATGGATGAGTGATACAACGAAACAGAAAGCCTATATTAAACTGGCTTCAATGAAAAAGAAAGTTGGCTATCCGGAAAAATGGAAAGATTTCAGCGCCCTGGAAATTGGAAGAGAGTCATGGGTGAAGAATTTGATGACCGCAAATATGTTCTGGCATAATTACAACGTGAACAAACTTGGAAAACCAGTAGATCGCGATGAATGGGATATGACCCCACAAACCTATAATGCTTATTATAATCCTTCCAATAATGAGATCGTTTTACCAGCAGGAATTTTCACAGTACCTGGATATCGTGATGAAGAACTGGATGACGCCACTGTATATGGATATGCAGGCGCTTCTACTATTGGTCATGAGATCACCCATGGTTTTGATGATGAAGGAAGACAATTTGATGAGAAGGGAAACCTTGTAAGCTGGTGGACAGCCAAAGACGAAGTAGAATTTAATAAAAGAGCAGAGTATATCATCCGTCAGTTCAATGAATATGAGCCGGTAGCCGGTTATCATATCAATGGTAAAGCAACTACAGGTGAAAATATCGCTGATCTTGGTGGTATCCTTCTGGGAATCGATGCCTATAAAAAAACAGAAGAATACAAAGCCAATAAAATAGTAGGAGGTCTAAGTCCGATGAAAAGATATTTTCTTGGATACGCATTAGGATGGCTTGGTCATACCAGGGAAGAATCTCTCCGCAATCAATTACTCACGGATGTACACTCCCCTGCCAAATACAGGGTCAATGGACCATTCGTGGATGTGGATGAATTCTATTCCACCTTCAACGTAAAGGCCGGTGATAAAATGTTCAGACCGGATAGTTTGCGGGTCAGGATATGGTAATACCTAATCCATAGCCTTCACCATAACCGATCTTTCCCTGGTCATAACTTAGGCCGGTGCCTACATTTTCTTCCAATAAGAGAGGACCATCCATATCGACATGATCGATAAAGGGTAAAAGGTGCGCGATCGCGGCAGAGCCAACGTAAGATTCATTCATGCATCCTACCATCACTTTAAGATCAAGTTCGCGCGCTTTTTTTATCATCCTGCGTGCCGGAGTAAGACCGCTGCATTTTGTGAGTTTAATATTGATGCCATGAAAATGATCCTTGCATTTTTCAACATCAGATTCCAACACGCAGGCTTCATCAGCATAAACTGGTAAGGTAGATTCTTTGTAAAGGGTCCTCATATCCTCCCAATTATCTCTGGCCAGCGGTTGTTCAACAAACTCAACACCCAGTTCTTTAAGTTGAGGAATAATTTGTAGCGCGGTCTCAAGATCCCAGGCGGCATTGGCATCTACACGGAATACCGAATCTGTATTTTCTCTCAGCGTTTTTATAATGGCAATATCATTTGCTGTACCAACCTTGATCTTATAAATGGGCCAGGGTTTCTCTTTTATTTTGGCCAGCATTTTTTCCATGGTATCGATCCCGATAGTATAATCGCAAATTGGATTTTTTGAAATATCCCCACCCCATAATTCGTATAACTTTTTTTTTCTGAGCTTTCCATAAAGATCCCATGCCGCAATATCCAATGCGCAAACAAGAAAATTATTATTAGGAATAAGGTGATGCAGAAAATGCCAGTAACGTTCAGGATCAGTAAATACGAATCGCTCGATCATTGATCTTTTCTCTTCCAGATCGCTGATCATTTTTTCAACCGGAATATTATAATAGGCAATGGCGCAGGCTTCTCCATATCCTCTAACACCCATATGCTCCAGTTCAACAATAAGTGTAGGCTGATGAGTTTTGGTGCCTTTTGAAATAGTAAAAGGGTACCGGAATTTCAGGTTATGTGACCAGTAATTGACTTTCATGTATCAAAGATAACTAGCGACCACTATTCTCCACATAGCCTTTGAGCTCTTCATTGAACTCATCTTCTTTCATGAGATCCTCCAGGGTCATATTCATCCGGTACTTCCAATAGTGTTTAGGGTTGGCCGGGTTATTAATTCTCTCCTTATGAGGATCTGGCCGGCGAAGTTTTTCGCTCATACCAAATATATCCTGCAACTGGAATATGCTCCACATGGCCGGTGAATAAAGATGCTGCAATATGATAGCACGGTTGACCCAGGCTTCACAATAAAAAGGGGCTTCACCCCACTGACTGAGGATATCATTATAAAAACGACGGGTCTTCTCTCGATTTTCTTCCCACCATCCGCGAATAGTACTCATATCATGAGTGGATGGTGTGATCACCGACATATAAGGTGCATTGTCAGGATGGAAGAATTCATTTTTGGAATCTTTAGGCATTCGCTGAATCTCCAGACTAAGAATACCCAATTGATTCATTACATCATGTACGCAATGCGGCACCATACCCAGGTCTTCTCCGCATACCAGCATATTCGTTGCTCCTTTTAATTGTGGAAGACGGTGCATGGCTTCACGATACCAGAAATCATCCTGGCGACGGAAGAAATAATCAACATAGAGATCTTTTAGCTTCTGCTTATTTGTTTCATCCAGATAACGGAAAGAAATGGTCTTATCCATTGCGATCCTGAAATGATATTTTTCACCTTGTGATCTTTCTTCTTCAAATAAAATAACATTGGCCACCAGATTGAATAATCCCTGCTTTAATCTTTCGTTGCTTTCGTTTTGCTCCTCCTTTGAAAAATATAATTCTATAGCAACCTGGGTATCAAATTTGGGGAGCAGATCATATCCTCCGAATTTATTGGCGACAAAGAATCTTTCTTTTAATTCCATATCCTCGCCGGAAAATAGTTCATCAATGACCTGGTTATTGATAAAGGGCCGGCAATATCGCTGGTAATCAAACCAGATTCCTTTTTCACCAAACTCATTAATGTGAACCGGAAGGCAGGGAACAAATCTTCCCATAATACCCTGAATGGCATTTGCAGGAATGCTCCATATGCGGAAGAATCCAAGAATATGATCAATACGAAAGGCGTCGAAATAACGACTCATCTGTTCAAACCTTTGCTTCCACCAGGAGAAACCATCTTCCTGCATTTTCTTCCAATTATAAGTTGGAAAACTCCAGTTTTGGCCAACCGCAGTAAAATCATCCGGTGGAGCACCAGC
>JAYTXP010000042.1:0-6182 GCA_043742885.1 Chitinophagaceae bacterium
CTGGTAACGGCGGTTAGCCAGCAGGATATCTGCTTTCTTTACGATCAATAAAGCCGAAAAAGGATATTGTTCCGTGGCCGTTTCTGCAGCATCCATGGCCCGGCCCAGGTCATCGCTTTCCTGGTAATAATCGATGATCTTTTCGAAAGAATCTTCGTCTATGAAAGAATGCGCAAGTCCGCTGCGAAGATTCTCATACTGCTGTAATAACTCCTTTAATTGTTCCCTGTCTTCCTGGTAAGGATTCTCTTTCATGCTTCTTCCTTTTGATGAACTAATTTGTTGAAGAGCCAGATAGGAGCAAAACTATGATTGCTACCTGAATTTATTACTATACAACAAGTTAACCTAAAATTTATCCTATGATTCAGGCAGAGTTTTCCCCATATGTGAAAAAATGATTTGATATATGTGTAAACCAACGCAAGAAATTCCTGTCTATTACGTTAATAGATGTATAAACTTATTTACGAACGGTAATTTTTATCAAAACTTTTGTGTTTACTTTTGTAAGGTATGTATCAACTCACATCCATATTCAACCAAAGCAAAAAGTGGATAGCCATAATGGCTCTCTCCCTGCTTGCTGTGGGCGCGTTTGCAACACTTGGTGAAGGCAATAAAAGAACTTCACATCCCGGTAATGGTCTTGGACTGCTTTCTTCCCGCAGCCTCATTAAACCTGGTTACTTCTCTCTTCGTTCCGGTTATGATTTCCGCGGATCTAATGTGATCAGCACGGAAAAAAAATATTTTAGCCTGACTACCATGGTAAATGTGCAGAAAGGCAAAACTAGTTATGTTATTCCTCTCAAGAAAAAAGTGCTTATCGATAATATTCGTATCGATATTGGCAATCGTCAGTTTCGTAATTAACTCTTATTTCCCTAAACTTTCTTCGTAGGTCATTACTCTGTAACCTGATTTAGGCAGATCAAATTTTGTCTGTGGAACAGGATTGAAACTAATAGAGGAAACCGTATAGGTCACCAGCAGGTTTCCCATGGCAGCTTCATATTGCATAGCTAATCCGGGAAGATGGCGGTTTAAATATTGAAAATCTTTATTTACCGGAACCAGGTCCTTTGTAAAATAAACGGTGAACTCCGTGCTGTCTGCAAGCCGGCCTATGGCCTTCTGGCAATTGTATCCGGAGATCACTTTATATTCTTCACGGTAAATAAAATTTACATTCTCATACTTCCGGTTCATCTGTTTCCAGTTATCAGGAGTGAGGTTGATCATGTACTGTTGATTTCCATAACTTTTTAAAACAGTTACCTCCTTTGTCTTCCCATCGATAATAGTGGCCTGTGTTCCCAGGGAACTGATCATTTCAGATCGGCTGGAATTGCCTTTCAGATAGATCACACTGGTAGCTCCATCAAGCAGATCGGCTGCCTGAGGACTTTTATTCGTGGTATTGATCACTATATCATAGGAAATAGTTGCCTCGGACAGCCTGCGCTGTGCCCCGGCTTCCCCAACAGAAATAAGGGTCAGTAAAACAAACGATATGGTATTTATTCTTTTCATTGTATTCATACTAAATCTACATTAAAAAGACGTGCCAGAAGGCTGCTAAGTTGCAGCTTACTTTTTGCGCTGCTTATCCTTAAGTTGCTTTTGCTGCTCCTGCATCTGCTGCATCTGCGACATTCTTTCCTGCCACTTGGATTGCACTTTTGGCTTTTTCCTATTCTCTGCAATTTTCACCATGATCTTATCGTGGTCGATAATATAGGTTTGTATAACGATCTGTATAAGCAGCGTAACCACGTTAGATACGGTATAGTACCAGGTCAATCCTGAAGGAAGATTGTTAAAGAATAACAAAAGGAAAAATGGGAAAATATATGGCATGTACTTCATCACCGGATTACTCTGATCCGGAGTCATACTCATGCTGTAAAAAGAAATTAGGAAACTGGTAAAACTGGCCGTTACATTGAAAAGGCTCAGGTGATTACCCAGCAGCGGAATATTCGTTTTCCAATGGATCAGCATATCAGGCGCCGATAGGTCGGTTGCCCATAAAAAATGCTCTCCGCGAAGATCTACTGCCGAATTAAAAAAGCTAAATAGCGCGAAGAATATCGGTATTTGTAGCAGGGCCGGAATACAACCTCCCAGCGGATTCACACCCGCTTCCCGGTAAAGTTTCATCTGCTCCACACTCATAGCCTGGCGATCATCCCCTACTTTTTCTTTCAGCGCATTTAATTCCGGACGAAGGGCCTTCATTTTGGCACCGCTTAAATAGGAACTGTAATTCAATGGCGATATGAGTACACGTATCACAAGAGTAAGTAATACAATCGTCAGTCCCATAGATCCCGCAAAGCCTTTGAAGAAATCAAAGATGGGAAGGATCACAAATCTATTCAGTGGACGAACAAATGAATACACTCCCTGACCAAGGTTAACCAATTGCTCAAATTTCAGATCATATTTTTTAAGTATATGATAATCTGAAGGGCCATAATATATTCTAAGAGGAATAGCAGCATTATTGGCTGGAACGCTCAATTTCAGTGTTGCTATAGATTGAACAACATTTGTCATTGAATCATGGTTCCACTCGATCTTACTATTCGCATTAAAATTATTATCAGCTACCAGTGCGCCCATAAAAAATCGCTGGCGAATGCCCACCCATTTTAAGGATTGACTGAAATCTTTAGAACTTCTTTTGGCTATCGTGTGATAATCAAAACTTCCATCCTCCACATATCCGATCTGCGTGTTCTGCTTTTCATAATCCAGCCTTCCTTCCTGTTTGGCCGCCACATATTTCCAGCTGAGATTCATGACTCCTTCGGTGATCAGTGAACCAGCCACCCGAATATTCATATCGATCATATAATTATCAGGATGCAGAATATATTCATGCTGGATACCCTCACCGCTACTGTCGCTTAAAGACAACACGATCTTTTTTGAACCATCTGCGAGTACAGAAGTATCTACTTTATCAAAAGAAAGATCACTGGTCTGCGCAGTGCGATTAGTTCCAGTTTTTATGGTATAGCTAAGGTCATCATAATCACTGCCTCCCATTTTTACAAGGGTGCTATCCGGGCCTTTGAATTTTTTCAGTTCAACCTTATGAAGCTGACCACCCCGGCTGCTGAAATGGGCGATAACAAGATTATTTTCTAATGTATAAACCTTCTCTCTGGTATCTGTGGGTACACCAAAACTACCGGCAGTGTTCACCTTGGTAAGCGAATCCTGGATACGGTTCAGAGAATCCTGCTTTGGTTTATCCAACCTTGACAGTGAATCATTCATCCTTTTCTGAGCTTCTTGTTTTTGTGCTTCAATCTTTCTGGCGGCAGCTATTTCCTGATTATTATACCAGAAATATCCAAAGAAAAGTAGGGCAAGTATAACAAAACCAAGGACTGTATTACGATCAAATTTCATTCAGGGGTCTTTTTAAGAGGGAGCAAAGATAATGGGTTTCTATTTGTTAGTATTATACTGTCGTTTTGCTGCGGTAACGGAATTTATTTTATCTTTACACGACCCTCCGGATATAGAATGGCTTATCAGATCTCTTCCGCCTGGTCAACAGACAATCACGAACATTTAAGGACCCAGAACACCACCCAACCAGTCGTATGGCAAAATATATATTTGTAACCGGCGGAGTTACATCCTCATTAGGAAAAGGTATCATCGCGGCCTCCCTTGCGAAACTTTTGCAGGCAAGGGGTCTTCGGGTAACCATCCAGAAATTTGATCCTTATATCAATGTGGATCCCGGCACTCTCAACCCTTATGAACATGGTGAATGTTTTGTTACAGAAGATGGGGCCGAAACTGATCTGGATCTTGGCCACTACGAAAGGTTCCTGAATATTTTTACCACACAAGCTAATAACGTTACCACCGGTAGGATCTATCAGACCGTAATTAATAAAGAAAGAGAAGGCGCCTATCTTGGAAAAACAGTTCAGGTTGTTCCGCATATCACAGATGAGATAAAAAGAAGAATGCAATTACTTGGACAGGGAGGCGAATATGATATTGTGATCACTGAGATCGGTGGAACAGTAGGCGATATTGAAAGCCTTCCATTTGTAGAGGCTGTGCGTCAGCTTCAATGGGAATTACCCGATGAGGATTCAGTAGTAGTGCATCTAACTCTGATACCTTATCTCAAAGCAGCTAAAGAACTTAAGACTAAACCCACCCAGCATAGTGTGAAAATGCTGAGTCAGGAAGGTGTACACCCGGATATCCTTGTTTGCCGTACAGAAAGACCCCTGGGACCTGAACTGCGGAGAAAAATAGCCTTGTTCTGTAATGTAAAACAGGAAGCAGTGATCGAGGCTGCCGATGCTCCTACCATATATGAAGTACCAGTATTGATGATGATGGAAGGTTTAGATACCATTGTCCTCAAGAAAATGAACATCACCGGATATGGTGAACCTGAAATGACCAAATGGAAAGGATTTCTGGATAAGCTGAAATATCCAAAAGGAAAAGTGAATATCGGATTGATCGGAAAATATATTGAACTGCAGGATGCCTATAAATCCATTCTTGAATCATTCATACATGCAGGAGCAATGAATGAATGCAAAGTGGAGATCACCAATGTACATAGTGAATTCATTACTCAGGATAATGTAAGTGAAAAGCTGGCGGGCCTTGATGGACTGCTGGTAGCTCCGGGATTTGGACATCGCGGAGTGGAAGGTAAGATCGTGGCCGTGCAATACGCACGTGAAAACGGACTTCCATTCTTTGGTATTTGCCTTGGTATGCAAATGGCCGTTATTGAATTTGCACGCAATGTACTTGGCTTAACCGATGCACATTCTACAGAAATGGATCCCGATACAAAAGAGCCGGTGATCGACCTGATGGAAGAGCAGAAAAAAGTTACAGCAAAAGGAGGAACCATGCGACTGGGTTCTTATCCATGTACAATAAAATCGGGATCACTTGCAGAAACCATTTATGGCACAACCCATATTAATGAAAGACATCGTCACCGTTGGGAATTTAATAATAAATACCTGGAACAATTTGAAAAAGCCGGTATGATGGCCAGTGGAAAAAATCCGGGTACCGGACTGGTAGAGATCATTGAGATACCGAATCATCCATTTTTTATTGGAGTTCAATATCACCCGGAATTGAAAAGTACAGTTGAGAATCCTCAACCCTTATTCGTTCATTTTATAAAGGCTGCCAAAGCTTATGCAGAAAGGAAATTAGAAGTGAAATCTGCTGTACTTAAAGGAGAAATGATCTAGACTAATAATAATTTTTGGGCTCCAGGTACTTCTTCACATAATTTTCTACTCCCTCTTCTACTGTAAGGAATTCTTCATTGTAACCTGCCTTGCGAAGTTTGCTCATATCGGCTTCTGTGAAGTATTGATATTTATCCCGAATATCTTCAGGCATATCGATAAACTCAATTTTCACAGGTTTTTTCAAGACTTCAAAAATCGGAGTTACCAGGTCCACAAAACTGCACGCTTTACCTGTACCCAAATTGTATAGTCCCGAAGTTATTTGATCGCTTACCTGATTTTCCATCAGCCAAAGGCAAACACGGGCCACATCTTTTACATGAATAAAATCTCTTAACTGCCCGCCATCAAGGAAGTCCTCACGATGAGAACGAAATAATCTTATCGAACCAGTCTTTTTTATCTGGTTGAATCCATGAAATACCATGCTGGCCATTCTTTCCTTATGATATTCATTAGGACCATAAACGTTGAAGAATTTTAATCCTGCCCAGAATGGAGGCTCAGAACCAATAGTAGATTGTTCCAGCGCCCATTTATCAAATTCATTTTTGGAAACGCCATAAGGATTTAGCGGAACAAGATCCTGCACAAGTGAATGATCATCACGATACCCTTTTTCACCAGCACCATAGGTAGCCGCGGAAGAGGCATAGACAAGAGGAATATTTTTATCCTTACAGAAGGCCCAGATCTTTTTTGAATACTCCACATTCAAACGCTCATGAACCGAATAATCAAATTCAGTAGTATCCGTACGGGCACCTAAATGAAAAACATGTTCAATGGGTCGGGCATCCGAAGAAGCCAGCCATTCAAATAGTTCTTCTCTTTCTATTTTCTCTGTGAAATCCTTTTCATCAAAGTTGAACCATTTGTCCTCATCACTGAAATCATCTGCAA
>JAYTXP010000043.1:0-3515 GCA_043742885.1 Chitinophagaceae bacterium
TTCAGTTCTCTTGGTTTTTTTCTAACAAGAATATTATAAATAGCAAAACTTAAGGCAGCCAGTAATAGCCAAAGATCGCCCTCACCAAAATGCAAATGCAAGAGGTTACTTAACTTACCATGACTTAATAAAAACAAAACACCAGTAATACAAAGCAGGGTGCCGATAGCTTTAACCAAATAGATTTTTTCGCCTAAAAATATTCGGGCAAGTATCACAACCATTATGGGAGAACTTGTAGTGCCTATGAGTGCCATATTGATGGCCGTTGTGTAATGCGCGCCTACATATACAAAGCTGTTGAATATAGAAACCCCCAGTAAGGATACCCAAAACAGGTAGTGAATATTTTTTTTGATCAGTGGCCAGCTTTCTCTTGCAGACTTCCATGCAAAAGGTGCCACAATAATAGAGGCAATCAGCCATCGGTAAAAATTCAAACTGATAGGAGGAATCTGCTTAATGACATCTCTCGCGACTACAAAATTACCTGACCAGATGATCACTGCCAGCAGGGCAAGGGCTATTCCGGTTTTCTGTTCGCGATGGGCCATATTGTTTTTTAATGCGCAAAATCAGCCAGGAAATTTCCCTTGATCCTTTCAATAGGAGGATTGAAATAACCGTATTTAAGTTCGGGGAATTCTTCTTTTATAAGTTCCTGCAATTGTTTTACTCCAAGAAAATCTCCGGTATCTGCTACGCCGATCTTTCCGAGGTACCAGTCCGGATCAATATTAAAGTTTCTCCATTGTATCATTTTCAATCCGGTATTACGTATCAGGTTTCTCAATGCTTCATATTCTTCTATTGCATCGGTCATGCCGGGGAAAACAAAATAGTTAAGGGAAGTCCATGCACCAAAATGATTCATCACTTTCAGACTTTCTATGATGTCGCTGAACTGATAATTATTCGGTCTGTAATAAGGCATATAAATTTCTGGCCTTGCACTATTTGTGCTAACGCGCATTGAATTTAATCCTGCTTCACAAAGAATTTTAACGGCTTCGGGATCCGATCCATTGGTATTTATATTGATACTTCCCTTTGATGTGTGTTTCCTGATCTCTATAATAGCATCGCGGATCGTTTCCCACATCAGCAGTGGTTCGCCTTCACATCCTTGCCCGAAACTGATAATAGGATAGGGGGCCGATTCCAAATGCGGTACAGTGAATTCTACAATTTCTTCTACCGTGGGTTTAAAATTCAAACGGTCCTGAGTGGAAACAATAGTTTCTTCATCGGGCTGAAGTGAGATACAACCAATGCAATTCGCATTACAGGCAGGTGAAGCAGGCACAGGACATTCCCAGCGACCCATTGCGAAATTTCTTGCAGCCGGACAATGATAGGTAAGCGCGCAGTTATTTGTGAGATGTGCAACGAGCCGGTTATGAGGATAATGTTTCTGTAATTCTCTTACGCCGGATTCTATTTTTTCCTGATCGTATCCTGCACATTCCTGTCTTATATCCATTTCAATTCTGGTGGCCGGAACAAAAAATTTATCTTTATGCCAGCCAGCCGCAGTATAACAGAATAATGGAAGAATCGGTGCATCGGGGGCAGTTTCGTATGCAGCCAGGTAAAAACCAGTATGAGCTGGAGGAATAAAGGCGGCCACTGCCCATCCTTTCTCACAAAGCCTCATGTCACCTGTCTTTACATCTATGCCAATGCCTCTTCTACCCGGAAGCTCATAAAGTGATCCACCTTCCGGTAGTTCGATCCACTGATCCTCAGGAACCGGCATTGCATCCCATCCACTTCGCCCGGTTACATACATGGTCTTGTCTTCAAATATCTTGCCTTTACCGTCAGAATATAGTATGAAAGGGGTCATTGGTTATGGTTAAAAAAATAAGGATAGCTAAAATCCGGATGGTGCCTGGTTCTATTTTCCAGATGGTAGTCTAAGCTGTTCCCTGCAAAAATCGTTAAATTCTCCTTCATTCACCGCTTCCTTTATTTCCACCTGGAGAATATGATTGTTATTGAAATCTATTGTGAGTATACCGTCTTTTAGTATCACATTATTCAATTCAGTCCAGTCTATATTTTTTTGAAGCAGGGCAGGAAAAGAGATACTCTCCGGCCGGATACGGATTATCCTTTTTCTTTGACTGAGATAATAAAAAATTAATAGCAGCGCCATTAAAATGACCAGCCATGTTTTGTTGGAGACAAAATAAAATCCGGTGAGAAATAACAATGCCAGCAGAAAAGCGAACCAATTATAGGTATCCCTTTTTGGGTTGGGCATTAAAAATGTATATTCTTTCATGAAAGATCAACAGGGGTATTGCTGGCCACCAGCATATTGCACATTCTAAATAAAATACGTGCTCCCACATTGGCATCCCAGTCAGTATCGCCACCAATACCTACTTCATTCAGATCGAAACCTACCAGCATTCGGCCGCTTTTCATCACTTTCGTGATAAGATAAAATACCTGCTCCAATTCAAAACCACCGGGTACTGGAGTACCTGTAAAAGGACAAAGTTTACGGTCAAGACCGTCAATATCAAAACTGATAAATACTTTTTGAGGAAGGTTAGCTACTATCGCTTCTACGATTTGTTTCCATGTTTCGCCTTCATACATACGGTTGCGGATATGCTTATCAAAATATGTAACTATCCGGCCATTACTTTCCTGAATAAAATCATATTCGCTTTCGCTGTAATCGCGAATGCCCACCTGTACCAGTTTTACCAGCGATGGAATTTCTTTCAGCGCGTTATACATGATGGAAGCGTGCGAATACACAAAACCTTCATATCCTTCTCTCAGATCGCAATGCGAATCGATCTGAAGAATACCAAAATCACCGTGTTTTTCAGCTATAGCTTTGAAATATCCCAATGGTGTGCTATGATCCCCTCCGAGTAAAGCAACAAGTTTGCCTTTTTCAAGAAGGGCCTTGGTTTGCTCATATACCCAATTATTCATATAAAGACTTCCTTCATTCACTTCTCTGAGAGTCTTTGTCATGAAAAGATTGGCTGAAACATCTTCTCCTTTGGAGATATAATCAATATAGAGTTCGGCCTCTTTACGGAGATAATCGCTTTTCATCAGGATCTTCCTGTCTGCACTGCGCATAAAATAGCCATGCATCCAAACCTGGTGCATGTCGGGATCAAAAAGATCCACCTGTAGGCTGGCGCGGAAAATGGCTTCAGGGGCACGGGCGGTACCCGAGCCATAACTCACGGTCACTTCCCATGGAACGGGAAGAATAACGAGTCGGGAATCATCTTCAGAGGTAGGTAATCCGAATATATTATTATTAGGATTGCCTACACTATTCGGGTCGTATGAAGAAAGGTCTATCATGATTTCATGGTTGAAAAGCTACGCAAGGTAAGGAAAAAATAAGGGGATATTTGTAGTTCTTTAATTCGCGAGCGAGGGGCATTCCAATTGTACCCCCGGAGCCCAGAATAGTTTGCATACGCATTATTTTCAGTTGACTTAATAGAAAGCTTTACTGAAGATATAAG
>JAYTXP010000044.1:0-3688 GCA_043742885.1 Chitinophagaceae bacterium
GGGTCTGAAATTACAGTTTCTATTTTGGAAGAGAAATCCATTTATTAATTCTCCTTTCCGTGACATTGTTTGTATTTCTTACCACTTCCACAAGGGCAAGGATCATTTCTTCCAATTTTTGGTTCAACCCTTACAGGTGCCTGTTTAACAGGGCCTGAAGGATCGTAATAATCATTTTCATTGGCAGCATAATCAGAACCTGCAGCATCTATTTCCTGCTTATTCTCTCTCATCCTGCTCATATCAGTCTTCTGCTGCCTGCCCTCTTTAATCTTTCCTGCATTTGTTTGTTCCATAGGAATTCCTGCATGGCAAAGAAAACTAACGATATCCTTGTTCACCTGGTCATCCATTTGTTTAAAGGCATTGAATGCTTCAATCTTATAAATAACAAGCGGATCTTTCTGCTCATATCCTGCAGTCTGCACACTATGTCGCAAATCATCCATCGCCCTAAGGTGCTCTTTCCAGGCATCGTCAATCAGTGTTAATGTAATACCGCGTTCAAGCGCGCCACCCAGTTCCAAACCATTACTTGCAAAATACTTGTCGAGATTAGCAATTGCCTGAATGCCTTTTTTACCATCAGTAAATGGTACTGCTACATTTTCTATATGAGCCCCCTGCTCCTTACGGATATTAGTAATTATTGGAATGGTTTGTTCTGCAATACTTTTCTTTTTTGCATTGTATCGCACCATTGATTCATTGTAAAGACGGTCAGCAAGCTGGTTAACATCTGTTTTCTCCAGTTCCTCGGCTGTGATGGCTGTATCCAAACCAAAATGCATGATGACCGCCAGCTTAAATCCTTCGTGATCGTTTGTTTCCTTACATGAATTTACCAGCCCGTCCGCTACAGAATAAAATGCATTATCAAGATCCAGTGCAAGCCTTTCTCCAAACAATGCATGGTTACGTTTACCGTAAATAACATTACGTTGTTTGTTCATAACATCATCGTATTCCAGTAATCTTTTGCGTGTTCCGAAGTTGTTTTCTTCCACCTTCTTCTGTGCGCGCTCGATACTCTTGCTGATCATGCTATGCTGTATCACCTCTCCTTCTTTATAGCCCATCCTGTCCATTAACCCGGCAATACGCTCGCTTCCAAACATTCGCATGAGGTCATCTTCCAGTGATACAAAAAAGTTAGAAGTACCAGGATCTCCCTGCCTGCCTGCACGGCCGCGTAACTGCCTGTCTACACGACGGCTCTCATGACGCTCTGTACCTAAAATGGCAAGTCCACCGGCTTCTTTCACACCTGGTCCCAGTTTAATATCCGTTCCCCGTCCCGCCATATTCGTGGCGATGGTTACAGCTCCGGCAAGGCCGGCTTCCGCTACCACCTGCGCTTCACGCGAGTGTTGCTTTGCATTCAGAACATTATGAGGAATATTTTTTTGCTTCAGCATCCTGCTTAACAATTCACTTACCTCCACCGATGTAGTACCTACCAGGGTTGGCCTACCCAGGTTTCGTAGCTTTTCAATTTCATCAATAACCGCCTTATATTTTTCACGCTTTGTTTTATATACAAGGTCCTGGTCATCTTTACGAATCACTTTTACATTCGTTGGAATATTTACAACATCCAGTTTGTAAATGGTCCAGAACTCTGCTGCTTCTGTTTCAGCAGTACCGGTCATACCCGCAAGCTTATGGTACATTCTGAAATAATTCTGTAAGGTTACAGTAGCATAGGTTTGAGAAGCAGCTTCAATCTTAACATTCTCCTTTGCTTCAATAGCCTGATGAAGGCCATCAGAATATCTTCTGCCTTCCATGATACGTCCGGTCTGTTCATCTACAATTTTTACCGCGCCTTCTATCACTACATATTCAACATCCTTATCGAAAAGTGTATACGCTTTTAATAATTGCTGTATGGTATGGATCCTGTCTGCTTTCAATGAATATTCATTCAACAGGTTTTCTTTACGCTGTAATTTCTCTTCTGCGCCAAGATCTGTTTTCTCTATATCATTGAGTTTTGTAGATATATCCGGTAACACAAAAAATTCAGGATCTTCTCCTGTTCGTGTGATTAATTGTAAACCCTGATCTGTCAACTCAACCTGGTTGTTTTTTTCATCAATTGAGAAATACAACTCTGCATCTACTTTAGGCATTTCCTTTTGCTGGTCTGCCAGGTAATAGTTCTCCGACTTCTGCAATTTTACCCGAATACCTGGTTCACTAAGGAATTTAATTAAGGCGCCATTTTTAGGAAGCCCGCGGTGTGCACGCACTAATGCAAGACCCCCATCTTTCGGATCATCATTTCCTTCGCCTATCTTTTTCTTCGCTTCAATAAGGAACTGGTTAACTGCTTTACGTTGTGCATCCACCAGTTTTTCAATGCGTGGTTTAAGGTCGAAGAATTGCTGGATATTATCATTGGTACCAACGGGTCCGCTAATGATCAAAGGAGTACGGGCATCATCAATCAATACACTATCCACCTCATCCACCATGGCAAAATGATGCTTGCGTTGCACCATTTCATCGGGACGGTGCACCATATTATCTCTCAGGTAATCGAAACCGAATTCATTATTTGTACCATAGGTAATATCTGCATTGTAAGCATTTCTGCGGGCATCGCCGTTAGGTTCATGTTTGTCGATACAATCAACCCTCAATCCCAGCCATTCGAAAATAGGGCCATTCCACTCGCTATCTCTTTTCGCCAGGTAATCATTTACGGTAACAATGTGAACTCCTTCTCCAGCCAAGGCATTAAGGTATGCAGGAAGGGTACTCACCAGGGTTTTACCTTCACCCGTTGCCATTTCCGAAATTTTACCGGAATGTAATACAGCCCCACCTATCAGCTGAACATCATAATGCACCATGTTCCAGATAACCTGTCCGCCACCCGCTATCCATGCATTTTTATAAATTGATTTATCGCCCTCAATTGTGATGTGGTTTCTTTTTGCAGCCAGTTCTTTATCAAGTTCTGTTGCTGTTGATTCAAGTGATTCATTTTCCTTAAAACGACGGCCGGTTTCTTTAACAACCGCAAAGGCTTCCGGCATTATCTGGTTCAGGATATCCTCAATATTCTTATCCCTGTCTTTCTTTAATTCATCAACTTCTTTATAAATAATATCCCTCCCGTTGATTTCTTCAAGTGGCAAATTCTCAGCAGCCAATTTTTTTTCTTCTATTTCCTTATCAATTTCTGCCAGGAAATCCTTGATACGAGATCTGAACTCATTTGTTTTATTACGCAGTTGGTCGTTGGAAAGGCTTTTATATTGATTGAAAAAGGTATTCGTCTTTTCCACGATGGGTAAGATCTGCTTTACGTCCTTTTCACTCTTATTACCGCCAAATATTTTAGAAATTATGCCTATCATATCCTGAAGTTCTGTATTTGTTATTCATGTAAAAGTTACTCTATTGTCAAATATGGTGCTATCCGTGAGGAATAGCCAAATTGACAGGGAAGCAAAGTTACGGTATTGAAACTCGATAAAAAGATGCTGGATACTTGCTGCTGGATAACAGTTGAATACTTTAAAGTGCAAACCAAACTCCAATATTCCAAATAAGAAGTCAATATTATTAGACTATGCATTTTATCCAGAATCTAGTATCTAGTAACCAATATAAATTCGCACATTTGTCTTACTTTTGCACCTCGAAAAATTCTCCCATATGAGTGGTGCATTAA
>JAYTXP010000045.1:0-4679 GCA_043742885.1 Chitinophagaceae bacterium
TATTTTAAAAGCAGGGGCCGCAGGTCTTCTGCTGTTGAATTAAAATAGTTGTTCTGCAATTTCATCATATCCTCTGGACGAATACCCGACATGGCATTCAAATATTTTTCTATGGTTATGGCACGGGCAGTGATATAACTTCCGGGAATAAAATAGGGATAGGTGGAATCTGCAGGTCGCTGATTGCCACTTTCCAGAAATCCTCTTTCAGGATTCTTACTGTGGGGATTTTCAGATTGTGGTATAAAGCCCTGCCACATATAGCTCGAATCTTCTCCCGGCATTACATAAAGACCCTGACCATTCCATCTTGCAGGAAATTTTCCCTGCTGCCAGATCGCAATGTCACCGCTTTTTGAAGCAAATACAAAATTCTGACCCGGGCAACCAAAGGAGCTGATAGCAGTCACATACTCATCATAATTCTTCGCTCTGTTCAAATTATAAATTGCTAATGCTTCATTAGATGCATCATGCGCAACCCAGCGTACGGCCAGGTTGCGATTGGCGGAAACAGGTTTTGAAAAACTCTGATCATACATCACCGGACCGAAAACAGTATAGGCTACTGTATCAAAAACAACAGGTCCGCCTTTCACTTTTATTTCTTCTATTCTTAATTGGGTAGGTCTCCAGGCACTGTCGAACCAATATTCTTTTTTACTCTGATCTCTGAATTTGATCTCATAATAATCTTTCACATCACGCTGGGCATTTGTAACTCCCCAGGCTATGCTGTCATTAAAACCAATTGTCACGAATGGACTTCCAGGCAGACTGACCCCATATACATTACTTGTTGGAGATGATAATTGCATTTCATACCAGATCGATGGAAGAGATAATTCGAGGTGAGGATCATTACATAATATTGGAGAACCACTAGCTGTTTTTGAGCCGGCCACTACCCAGTTATTACTTCCATTATCAGGATTCGGCTTGCTGACCTCAATTGCATTAACCGTAGCGGTATTATTAAAATAAAATGAATCGGCATTAGCAGGTTTGATCGGTATGATCCCTGGCTTTTCAAATGAAGTTCCTTTGGGTACAATAGGTAAAAGTGAATCAGGAACCTGAGGATAAAGCATTTTCAATTCATCAGGCATGAAAACCGCCTTGGCATTGGTATTTAGCAGATCATTTTCTGTTCCTGAGGATAGCATTTTTGCCATCATCTTTAATAATAGACAGGTGCGGAGATTGGACCATACTAGCGGTTTTACATTGAGTAATTTATATTCCAGTGGCAATTGAGATTCTTTCAATTGACCGATGTATGCGTTGATCCCACTGGTATAAGCATCAAAAATAGATTTACAAGTGGCATCCGCCTCCACTAATTTCAACGTATTCTCAGCCGCATATACCATTCCAAGCCTTCTTTGTTCTTTATCAAAATCAATGGCTTTTTTTCCTGCGATCTCACTGGCTCTTCCTGCAGCCGCAAGTGTTTGCAGATCCATTTGAAATAATCTGAATTTGGCATGCAGGTAACCCTGTATGAAATACAAGTCCTGGTCATTTTCTGCAAATACATGTGGAATCAGTCGCTCATCAAAATAGACCGATGCCTTCCCTTTTAATCCGGGAAAGCTAAGGTTTGCGTCAAAGGATTGATCTGCCGGTTCTGCATTCTGCCAGAAACCATGCTGAGGACTAAAAAATTTACCCGGAGGAGATGGTAAAGGACCCAGAGGCCGGTTGAATACAAAAACGAGTCCTGCGGTCACTAAGGTGGAAATGGCAAACGAAAGGAGGCGCATATAATATATATAATATTCTAAGTTAGGTGATAAAATTCAAGTGGCTAATTGTTCCTTCCCCCGAGCATGGGTACAAAAGAAAATTGATCGAATATTTCTTCTTTCCAATCTGTACCGCTCAATTTTGTAATTCTCATCATTTGCTGCACTTCTCCTGCCCCTAACGGAATTACCATGAGCCCTCCGGGTTTTAATTGCTGCAGAAGTTTGGGTGGTATTTCCGGAGCTGCTGCAGTGATCAGTACCCGATCAAAAGGAGCAAAACTGGGCAAACCTTCATAACCATCACCATAAAAAAATTTAATGTTGTGATATTTTTTCAGGAGATCAAAACGCTTATTATTATCAAACAATTTTTTTTGCCTCTCAATAGTAAATACCTGAACCCCCATTTCTGCCAGAACGACCGCCTGGTAAGCACTTCCTGTTCCGATCTCTAACACTTTAAGGAAAGGCTTTAATTCCAGCAATTGAGATTGATATGCGACAGTATAGGGCTGACTAATAGTTTGTCCTGCCTCTATTGGGAAAGCACGGTCCTCATAGGCACGATCGTCAAAGACAGAATCAAGAAAAAAATGGCGGGGCACTTCAAGCATTGCATCAAGTACCCTTTCATCTGTTATACCTTTTAGTTGTATTGACTTCACCAGATTTTTTCTCATCCCTTTATGCTGGTATGTATCTTCTGTTGGTCTCATAATCCCATATCTGCGATCAGTATACTGATCTTTTCTTCCAGTTCCGCATTCAAAAGATCAAATTCTTCCTTGTCTTTCATTTTTGTGTTCACGCTGAAATAAAATTTTATCTTGGGCTCAGTACCACTGGGTCTGGCAGAAATACTGGTGCCATCCTCGAGTAAAAATTGTAACACATTAGAGCGTGGAAGATCAAGTGCTGTCTCTTCACCTGTCACCAGATTTTTCTCTGCCTGGAACTCATAATCTTTAATTGTGACCACTTTTGAACTTCCTATCATGGATGGAGGATTCTTTCTGTAGGCCTCCATCATTTTTGCGATCTGCTGCTGACCGTCCATTCCCTTTTTTGTAATAGAGATCAGATGTTCTTTGTATAATCCGTATTCGGCATACAGATCGATCATTTTTTCATAAAGACTTCTTCCTTTTTCTTTTTCATAGGCCGCCATTTCGCAAAGTAAGGCGACGGCACTTATGCCATCCTTATCACGGACCTTATCACCGATCATCAAACCAAAACTCTCCTCTCCTCCTATAATATAATTTTCTTTTCCTTCTTTTTCACGGATCTTTTCCGCGATCCATTTAAATCCTGTCAGTACACGGTAACAGGCCACTTCATTTTTTTTTGCGATGGCGTCAACCATTGGGGTTGTAACGATGGTAGTGATCACCATATCGTTTGGACTGGCTATCCCTTTTGCTTTTCTTGCTTCTATCAGGTAATTAAAAGCGAGTACCGCCGTTTGATTTCCATTCATCAGCATCCAATTCCCTTCTTTATCTTTTACTCCGATTGCTATTCGGTCCGCATCAGGATCAGTTCCGCAAAGAATATCCGCATCCAGTTCTTTGGCCAGTGTAAGACCCAGGCTCATCGCCTCGCTTTCTTCCGGATTAGGATAGGCCACCGTGGGGAAGTTACCATCTGGTATTGCCTGTGCTTGTACAATATGTACATTCTCAAAACCAAATCTTTTTAATACAGGGGGCACCATTTTTATTCCTGTTCCGTGAATAGGAGTATATACGATCTTCAGATCTTTATGTTTTTGAATGATCTCCGGATAAACAGAAAGGCCTTTTACCATTTCGATATACTTTTTATCCATTTCTTCTCCAATGATAGTAATATTTTTGTCACCCCCACTCCATTTTACTTCATCAACTGAACTGATCTTATCTACCTCTCTTATTACATTTTTATCATGTGGTGGCACTAATTGTGAACCATCATTCCAATAGGCCTTATACCCATTATATTCTTTAGGATTATGCGAAGCGGTGCAGACCACTCCACCCTGACAATTCAACGTTCTTATGGCAAAAGAAAGTTCAGGAGTAGGCCTCAGGTCCTCAAAAAGATAAACATGAATGCCATTGGCTGCAAAAACATGTGCGGCGGTTTCCGCAAAAAAACGACTGTTATTACGGCTGTCATGCGCAATGGCCACTTTCACATTTTCGCCAAAGAATTGTTTAAGATAATTGGCGTAACCCTGTGTAGCCATGCCCACGGTATATTTATTCATCCGGTTGGTACCAACCCCCATTAGCCCCCTGAGTCCCCCTGTTCCAAATTCCAGGTTTTGATAAAAAGCATCTTCAAGCCCCGAAGGATCTTCATTTTGCAATCTTTTTATCTCTTCTTTCGATGCCGGATCCAAATTTCCGGAAAGCCAGCTGTCGATTCTTTGTTGAGTTGCCAGTTCCATATGTATTAAACTTAATTTCAGCTTGAAAGTTATTGAATTTTAGAAGAGCCGGAAGCGTAAATTTGCTTTTTGTTTGGTGCGAAATCTTCAATTAATAATATACTTCTTCTTTCTTCCATTCGCAGATGCGATCGGTCAGCATGATGTATCCGCAGGTTCCCATTATTTTTCTATTTCAGATTCCATTCCAAAGAATAATAAGTCCAGAAGCAGAGTATACCTGGTTACAGCTGTTAATGTGGTAGGATATGGGGGCACCATGATAGGTCTTTATAATGCATGGTATCGTAATTATGCGCAAACCGCATTCCATTTTTTTAATGATATACCCGAATGGAAACAGATGGATAAAGTTGGACATCTGTTCAGCGCTTATCAGGAGAGCCGGGCCTCCACTGCAAGCTGGCGCTGGACCGGTATTGACCGTAAAAAATATATCTGGATCGGCGGCATGAGTGGCGTATTCTATCAAACAGCTATTGAGGTGCTGGATG
>JAYTXP010000046.1:0-4458 GCA_043742885.1 Chitinophagaceae bacterium
CACATGGAAGAGGATTGTTTACAACTGTTTTGCCCACCGTGGTAACAGGAATTAACCCTCCCGTTAATACAAGTAATTTCATTAAATATATCAATGCAGAGAACAATCGGTTGCTGATCGCTACGGGTGGACTCAATACGCGGACCATCACCACTCAATTGTTCAATATAACCGGGCAGGAGATTTATAACGCTAAAACGGCCTATCAGAATACAAATATCGATATGGGACGGATTGCAAAAGGAGTCTATACCCTGAGAGTTTCTGGTAATAATGGAGAAGTATATCTGAAAAAATTCATCAATAAATAACTCATTAGCTGAAGAATAAAGGCCGGGGCAGAGATAATGATCCTGCCCCATTTTTATGTACCTTTAACCCTTCGAAATGAGTGTAAAGGATCTGCTGGAACGTTTTCAAAATACACCCCGCCTGTTTCAATTGGCGGACAGGCTTTCTTTTGCCCAACCCCAAAAGATATATCTCAGTAATCTTAGAGGAAGCTCGGCAGAATTTGTAGTGGCCTCAGCATTTTCTCACCCCAGTCTTTCACAGCAGAATCATATGGTGGTGCTAAATGACGCTGAGCAAGCTGCTTATTTTCATAACACATTAGAGAATCTTACTGAAGCGCTGGATATTTTTTATTTCCCTGCTTCATTTAAGAATAAAAGAAATTTTCAATTGCTGAATTCCTCGCATGTAATGTTGAGAACAGAGGCGCTGACCCGAATCGCTGGCGGAGGCAATCGTAAGATCCTTGTTACTTACCCCGAAGCCTTACTGGAAAAAGTGGTTTTACCCGACCGGCTTTCCTCTAATATCATCCATATTAAAACCGGTGATACCCTTGATACAGGGGGGCTGCTTCTTAAACTGGCCGATTATGGATTTGAACGAACGGATTTTGTGTATCAGCCTGGCCAATTTGCCATTCGTGGTGGTATCCTTGATATCTATTCCTTCGGAAATGAAAAACCCTATCGGGTAGAATTATTTGGGCATGAAGTGGATTCAATTCGTATTGTAGATCCGGAAACACAATTAAGTGAAAGAAAATTATTGCAGGTCAGTATCATTCCTAATGTAGATACACAGTTTACTTCAGCAGAAAGAGTCAGCCTTTTTGAATTTCTTCCTGAAAACACTGTAATATGGATGCAGGATCATGATCTCTGCCTTGAAAAATTAAAGGAAACCGATGAGGATCTGGAGAATTTTCTTGAACTGGTAACCCGAAGAAAAGAGGAAGCAGATAATGCTCCTGCCTCAGTTAAAAGGAAAACCAGGGCAGATCCGGATGACCTGCTTGAGAAAAGAGATGTGACTGCCGCGGATTTTATGCCAGTAAAAGATATGGCATCTCATTTAAAAGAGCGACATGTAGTGGAATTTGGATTTAAAGGGTATTTACATGATTTGGAGATTGAATTCAGAACCAAAGAACAACCAGCCTTTAACCGGCAGTTTGAATTACTGATACATGATCTGCGCGCCTGGGAAGGGAAAAAATTTCAGCTCTTTATTTTCGCAGAGAACCCAAGGCAACTGGAAAGATTGCAAAGTATTTTTGATGATCTGAAAGCGGAGATCGTTTTTAATCCTATTGCTACCTCTATTCATGAAGGATTTATTGATGAGGACCTGGGCCTGGTATGTTATACAGATCACCAGGTTTTTCAGCGTTATCACAAATACAAAGTAAAGCAGGCCTACAATAAGAACAAGGCCCTTACCCTTCGTACCCTTCGTGAATTGCAACCCGGAGATTTTGTTACGCATATGGATCATGGCGTTGGCATATTCAGCGGATTGCAAAAAATAGAAGTGCACGGAAAAATGCAGGAAGCGGTTAGGTTGATCTATCGCGACAGTGATATTCTATATGTGAATATCAATAGCCTGCATAAGATAGCTAAATACACAGGTAAGGAGGGTAGTGTTCCCAAGATCAATAAGCTGGGCAGTGATGTATGGAACAGGCTTAAAGAAAAGACAAAGGTAAAGGTGAAGGAGATTGCCTTCGACCTGATAAAATTATACGCAAAACGAAAAGCACAGGAAGGCTTTCAGCATACCCCAGATAATTATATGCAGACTGAGTTGGAAGCTTCTTTCATTTATGAGGATACTCCGGATCAGAGCAAGGCAACTGCTGATGTGAAAAAAGATATGGAATCAATTTCTCCAATGGATCGGTTGGTATGCGGGGATGTGGGTTTTGGAAAAACTGAAGTGGCCATACGTGCAGCCTTCAAGACTTGCATTGATGGAAAACAGGCCGCCGTATTGGTGCCAACGACTATTCTTGCCTTTCAGCATTTTAAAACTTTCGGTGAACGATTAAGAGATTTCCCGGTAACGGTAGATTATATCAATCGGTTTAAATCGGCTAAAGAGAAAAAGGAAACGCTGGCAAAACTGGCCGAGGGAAAGATAGATATTATCATTGGTACACATGCATTGTTAAGCAAGGATGTTAAGTTTAAAGACCTTGGTTTGCTTGTTGTAGATGAGGAACAAAAATTTGGTGTGGCTCACAAAGAAAAGATCAAAACCCTTCGCACTGCAGTGGATTGTCTTACACTTACAGCTACACCCATTCCGCGAACACTTCAGTTCTCACTAATGGGTGCGCGCGATCTGAGTATCATAAACACACCTCCTTCTAATCGCCAGGCTATTCAAACGGAAATCCAGGTGTTCAATGAAGATGTGATACGGGAATCAATTTATTTTGAAACAGAAAGAGGGGGACAGGTATTCTTTATTTACAATCGTATTGCAGGATTGGCGGAGATATGCAGCATGATACAGGCACTTTGCCCTGACCTAAGCATTGGTTATGCCCACGGACAAATGGAAGGTCATGAGCTGGAAGAAAGAATACTTGATTTTATTGACAGAAGATATGATGTGCTGGTCTGTACTAACATTGTAGAGAGCGGCGTTGATATTCCTAATGTGAATACCATTATTGTGAACAATGCGCATCAGTTCGGTCTCAGTGATCTTCATCAGTTAAGAGGAAGGGTGGGCCGTTCAAATAAAAAAGCTTTTTGTTATTTGCTTGCACCGCCAATGAGTTCGCTTCCAGAAGATTCCAGAAAAAGATTGCAAACACTGGAACAACATAGCGAACTGGGTAGTGGATTTCAAATTGCTATGCGCGATCTGGATATTCGCGGTGCAGGAAATATGCTGGGTGGAGAGCAAAGTGGTTTTATGGCTGAGATCGGATTTGAAATGTATCAGAAAATACTGGATGAGGCGATTCGTGAATTGAAGCGAACAGAGTTCAAGGATCTGTTCAAAGATGAGATATCTAAACAGGATGATTTCGTAGAAGATTGCACCATCGATACGGATCTGGAGATTTTGATACCGGATGATTATGTAGAAAGCATCACGGAAAGATTATCCCTTTATCAGCGATTGGATAATTGTGAGACCGAAGATGAACTGGTGATGATGAAACAGGAAATGATCGATCGGTTTGGAAACTTACCTCCACAGGTGGAAGATCTTTTCCTCACGGTTCGCTGTAGAAAATGGGCGGTGGTACTTGGTTTTGAAAAAATGAGTCTTAAAGATAATATTCTTCGCTGTTTCTTTATAAATCGTCCCGACTCTCCTTATTTTGAATCTGATAAATTCAAATATATACTGGAGTATCTGCAAACCGGTACTAATAAAGCGAAGCTTAAACAAACTGGCCGACTGTTCCTGCTGCTGGTGAATGATATTAAATCGATGGAGGAACTGTTGTTCTTCCTGAAAAATATGGGAGAAGAAGTATCGCGTCCTATTTTATCAGCGTAACCTGTCCTTTTTTCAATATGGTAGAACCGGTTTTTTTATTCGTGCCATAGATCATCCACACAAAGGTTCCGGAAGCCAGCGGCTGTCCATTCAATTTTCCATCCCAACCTTTGTATTGATTATTACTTGTAAATACCAGATGACCCCAGCGATCAAATATTTTCCATTCTTTTAAAATAAAACCTACAGGGTAAATACGGAACAAGTCATTTAATCCATCATTATTCGGAGAAAATGCAGTGGGAACATAAATGTCCGCATCGGTAAATGCGCGGATCTTTACAATAGCAGAGTCCTGACAATTATTATCATTTGAAATAGTAAGCACATATCGCATATCCTCATAAGGACGGGCAACAGGATTGGCTATATTAGGATCACTTAGATAAGTGGAAGGCGACCAGTGATAATAAATTCCACCGGCGCTATTCAGTTGCACCGGTTCGCCCATTACCAGCATGGTATCTTTTTCCACAAATGCGTAAAGTGCCCGGTAAGCAGATACCCGGGTAGTTGCTTTAACTTCTTTCGGACAGCCCAGTGTATCTGTTACTACCACCGTATAAACAGAAGTATTTAACACATGTGATATAACCGGATCTGTTATATGAGCATTATCTAATGGTTCAGATGGAT
>JAYTXP010000047.1:0-1692 GCA_043742885.1 Chitinophagaceae bacterium
ACTTCATCAATGATCAGCAGTATCCCGTGTTTATCACAAAGAGCTCTTACCGCTTTCAGATAACCATCAGGGTATAGAAAACAACCGGAAGAACCTGATTGCCCTTCCAATAAAATGGCCGCAATGGTGCCTGGGCCTTCATATATAATTTGTTTTTCTAAAGACTGAACCGAGAAATTTAAGAGGTTCTCTTCTCCATATTCAAACCGGTAAGTGTAGGGAAGATCGAAATGAATGAAGTTGGGTGCCTGTTGCGCATCCACAGGAATTCTTCTGGGATCTCCACTTGCACTCATAGCGCCAATAGAAGCTCCATGATAAGATTGATAACGCGCGAATATTTTATGCCTGCCAGTATAGAGTCTGGCCAACTTGATAGCATTCTCAATAGAGGTGGCGCCACATAAAGTGAAGAACGCTTTATTCAGATCGCCGGGACAGATCTCTGCCAGTTTTTTGCCAAGATCTCCTCTGACTTTAGTCACACAACTCGGAGTTACATAGGCCACTTCTCTCATTTGTTTAATGACAGCTTCTGTTACCCGCTGATTGCCATGACCAATATTCACATTCATCAAGCCTGATGAAAAATCAATATGGCGGTTCCCTTCATAATCGTAGAGATAAACACCTTCCGCATGACTAACCGCAAGGGGAGCGATATCTTTTTGTTTGCTCCAGGAGAACAAAGTATAATCAAGATTATCCTGAATGATCTCCTGCGATTGTGTAACTAATTTTGAATTCATAATTGTGATTATTAAAACTAAACCTCAAACTTTTCAACCACTAAACCTGCCTGCCTGCCGGCAGGCTTGTATATGTTAGCTCATCCAATTCACCCCCGCTTCCGGATTCCATTTGGTCGTTGATTTTTTTATTTTGGTCCAGAACCCGATCGAACTCTTGCCGGTAATATCACCTACACCAAATTTACTTTCGTTCCATCCTCCAAAAGAGAAAGGCTCCCGTGGAACAGGTACACCCACATTAACTCCTATCATACCTGCGCTGGCATGATCGATTATATATCGGGCCACACCACCGTTCTGTGTAAAAACAGATGCAGCATTTCCATAAGGACTTGCATTTTCAATTGCCAGGGCCTCATCCACTGTATTAGTTCGGAGAATGGAGATCACCGGACCAAAAATTTCTTCTTTGGCTACCGACATACCTGGTTTTACATAATCGATCACAGTAGGACCCACATAGGTTCCTTTTTCCTTTCCCTTTACCACTGTATTTCTTCCATCCACCAAAATTTTTGCGCCATCTTTTTCCGCTTCGGTGATATAGGATTCTATTCTTTGCTGTGATTCTTTATTTATCACTGCTCCTAGGTTTTCTCCAGGTATTATTTTTTTTACTTCTTCACAGATCTTTGCGATGATATGATCCACTTCACCTACGGCAAGCATTGCGCTTGCTGCCATACATCTTTGCCCTGCGCAGCCACTCATACTGGCTGCTACATTCTGAGCTGTCATATCCGCTTTTGCATCAGGTAAAACCATTAGATGATTTTTTGCACCTCCCAATGCCAATGCTCTTTTTAAACTTTGAGTTGAGCGCTGATAAACCAGTTTGGCCACCTTAGTAGATCCTACAAATGAGACCGCCTCAATACCAGGATGATCACAAATCGCATTTACGATCTCACTGTCTCCATTTACTATATTGAAAACACCA
>JAYTXP010000048.1:0-10428 GCA_043742885.1 Chitinophagaceae bacterium
ACCTTCCTCAAGATGAGTTTACTTTTAAGGGCCGTCAGAGACTATGACGTTGATAGGCTACAGGTGTAAAGGTGGTAACATCAAAGCCGAGTAGTACTAATTGCCCGTATGCTTTAATTTTTTTTATTACCCTCGGGTAGTAAAATCATAAATAGATACTCTCTACATTCTCCAATATGTCACTTTATTTCAGCTTTGAGCCATGAGCTTCGAGCCTCGAGCGTAAAACCTCGTAGCTCACAGCTAGCTGCTCGCAGCTTACATTCTTATGGTGGTTTTTCCGAGGGTGTTCACCTCTTCCCATACCGAACAGAGAAGTTAAGCCCCTTATGGCCGATGGTACTGCACCAAAATGCGGGAGAGTAGGTAGCTGCCATATTTATTGAAGCCCTTCAGTTTTACTGAGGGGCTTTTTTGTGTCCTTCCTCATCGATTTAATTACCATTCCCTCTTATCTGTTTTGGTTATCCCGGTTCATTTCAATAATTTAAACCAACCAAAAAATCAACTGCTGATGAAGGCTTCCCCAAACCTTACAGAACGTGCGGATATTCTTGATGTGCTACGCGGCTTTGCCCTCGTGGGAGTTTTGCTAGACAATGTTTTTGGGTTTACAGGCTGGAGTTTTCAAACCCAACCATTTCGTGAATCACTACCCACCTGGCCCGCAGACGGTATTTTCGGATTGCTGGAAGTGGCCTTTGTTCATGGCAAATTCTATTCATTATTTTCCCTGCTGTTTGGTATTGGCTTCTCCATCATTTTAATTCGCAATGAACAAAAAGGAATTAACCCACTTCGTATTTTTTATCGACGGCTGATAATACTGGCCTTATTTGGTCTTGCACATTGCATCCTGGTATGGGAAGGAGATATTCTATTGCTCTATGCATTGATCGGATTATTTCTTCCCCTATTTCGAAAATGTAAAGAAAAGACCCTGCTTATCTGGGCAGCTATTTTAATTGTATCTCCTTTACTGATCGACCTGGTAAAAGTGCTGACACAAGAACATACCGGACAATTCCTCGAAAAAATGGCTGCTAAGATTGATCAGCAAACCGGTTTACCTGGTGATGATCAGTGGCGCCAATTTCTTTACAAGCCAGGCAGTGGCTGGAAAGAATGGAGGATCTGGCAACAATCAGGAATATTTTATCGCTACGCATATATCATTGAAAGCAACCGGATCCCTAAAGTTTTGGGATTATTCCTGCTTGGTTTGTGGGCAGGAAGAAAAATGATCTATTCAAATTTGCAACAATATACTCCTCTGCTCAAGAAAATTAGGAATGTGGGTTTTATTGTCGGCATTCCATTCAGCATAGCCATGGCTTTTTTTGAAATTGATAACAAAGATATTCCTCATGTGATGGGACTGGCAGATACTGCAGCATACGCATTTGGTGTAGTGCCATTGGCGCTTGCCTATGCAGCCTCCCTATGTTTATACTGGGACAAACGCAAGGGTAATACGAAATGGAGATGGCTTGCACCCATGGGAAGAATGGCTTTAACCAATTACCTCATGCAAACGGCATTTGGTATTTTTCTTTATTATCGTGTTGGACTTGGATTCGGTGGTCATATTGGCCCAACTATTTTTATCCCCATTTCACTGGCAGTATATGTATTCCAAATAACCTATAGTAATCTGTGGTTCAGATATTTTAACTATGGACCTTTCGAATGGATCTGGAGACAATTGACCTATGGAAAAAGGTTACCTTTTTTGAAAGCTTCTAGCAACTAGCTTCTAGATAAATTGTAGAAAAGCATACCATTATTTCAAATCATGAGGGCTCCCTACTGCCGACTCTAGACTCTCGACCCTTCGACAGGTTCAGGGCAAGCTCCCAACTCTTAACTAATATCTCCTAACTATTATCTTTGCCCTTCTTCATGACCCGACAAGAGAAACTATTACTGATACTTCTGGCCGGCCTGAACTTTACCCATATTCTGGACTTCATCATTATGATGCCCCTGGGTAACTATCTGATCGGTGCACTGCATATCACAGCCTTCCAGTTCAGTCTGCTGGTAGCCGTTTATTCCATCAGTGCCTTTTTCTCCGGATTGGCTATCGCCACTTTCATCGATCGTTACGACCGGAAGAAGCCTTTATTATTCGCTTATGCAGGATTTATTATAGGAACTTTTGCCTGTGGATTTGCTAACTCATTCTTGCTTCTATTACTTGCCCGCATCATGGCCGGTACATTCGGTGGTATAATCGGTGCTCAGATCTTTGTGATCGTAGCGGATCTGTTTCCCTATGAAAAAAGAGGCCGCGCCATGGGTATTGTAATGGGTGGTTTTGCAATTGCATCTATTCTGGGGGTACCCATATCACTTTACGTGATCAACCTTTTTCATCATGACTGGCACCTGCCTTTTCTAATGATCGGTGGAGTAGCACTAATTCTGATCCCATTTATTATCCGTATCGTGCCCAGTATGACAGCCCATATCAGAGAGACTGAAAAAAGCCAATTTTTTAATGCTTTATATAAAGTAACCAGAATACCTGTTCAACGTCTGGCACTGAGTTTTTCATGTCTGTTGATGATGGGACATTTTATGATCATTCCATTTATAAATCCTTACCTGGAATTTAATAAAGGATTTTCTAAGGACGCACTTCCTAATCTTTATCTGATTGGAGGAATTGCCTCGTTAATTGCAGCAGTATATCTTGGAAAAATGGCCGACAAGAAGGGAAAATTAAAAGTGTTCAGTATTTCCATTCTCATGTCATTGGTCATGGTATGGTTGGTAACTCATATGCCTCCGGTGGACTTTGGATTTGTACTTATATTTTTCGCTCTTTTCTTTATGGTTGCCACAGGAAGGATCGTTACCGCACAAGCCATGATCACCCAGGTCGTAACGCCGGAACAAAGAGGTTCTTTTATGAGTATCAACGGTAGTGTTCAACAATTGGGGAGTGGTCTGGCTGCATTATGTGCGGGTGCTATCGTACACACCCAGCGCGACCATAAAATCCTTCATTATGAATATGTTGGCTACCTCAGCATTGCGGTACTTCTCTTTACATGGATATTCGCAAAGAGGATATTTAAAGATCTGGATACAGATAAAGTGGCTGATGGCTAATGGCTGAAAGCTCAACCTCTCAACTTCTCAACCTCCTCAACTTTCTCAACTATCTCACTCTGTATACCGGATACTTCAAATATGCCGTTTCCACCCAGGGAGAATTCTGATAAATAAAATTCAATTGCGCCCCGGCGTTTTTTGCAAAACTGGAATCAGTTGCTTTTTTATCACTTAATTTTTTCTGCAAACCAGCATTATTTTTCAAATAGTCGGCTGCGATATCTTCAAACGCGTAACCGGAATAACCTTCTTTCTGACCTAAGATCCCGTCAAAAAAATTCCAGCAGAAATAGCTGTCTTCAGCCGCAGGCTCCAAAGTTTCTATCAAAAATCGATTGGCTTCCTGATCCATAGGAATATACCAGTCGCCTTTTCTAAAATTCATTTTTTTTACTGCCACAGAAACTTTCACTTCCGAATTAAGATGATGCAATTCATAAGGGCGCGGAGATGTTTTGTATTCATCAAGATGGTAAACCTCCACAACTATACTGGTATCATTTTGTATTCGTCTCATTTTTACCTTATTCAATGCCAGCAGGTCAGTTACCTTCCACCAGCCTTGTGGAATTATATAGGCCTTTGGCTTTTGAATAGAATTCTTCACCGCGAAATAATTAAAGATCTTGACCTTCTTTTCAAAAGGCTTGCTGCGATCATAAAAAAGCCTGGGCAGACCGGAAACATCACTGTTCTTTTTCCCTGCCTCATATCCCATATACATCACCTCTTTAAATTTTGACCTGTCCAGCTGCCAGCTGATAGGAAATTCCGTATTTGTTTTTACTGCTGCCTTTGTCTGGTCCCTTAATTCTTTAATTTTATTTGCATTGGCAGAAGTGAATTCTATAAATGATCTTTCCAGCGCATAGGTAGAACTTACTCTTTGTTCATAGGATTTCAGCATATGTGTTTCTGGTACAAAAGAAAAACAATGCCATAATGCCGCATAACCGCTGCTGTAGCGCGGACTATCCCAGTATTCGGGCCAGCCATTCTCTGGTGTATCACCAAAAGAATTTACATAAGGCACCATATCAAATCCTTTTTTCTTCATGGAAGAATAAAGTGCTGGTTCAAATTCATCATTAAGATAATCGCCCATCAAGCCACCCAATTTGTTATGCTGCGTACTAAGTAAGGTCATTACATGCTGATAATCGGCACCATCACTTACATGATTATCTACGAACACATCGGGATCCAGCAGATGAAAAATTTCTGCAAATGCCCGGGCCTCTTTTGTATCGCATTTAATAAAATCGCGGTTAAGATCCAGGTTCTGTGAGTTTCCTCTGAAACCAAATTCCTCCGGACCATTCTGGTCAACCCGGTAATCTTTGCTTCGATCCAGGCATCCCCCAATATTGTAAATGGGGATAATAGCGATCACTACATTATCCGGCAGTGTTATTTTATTTTCTACAATGTCTCTTGCAAGTAACATGCTCGCATCAATTCCATCCGGTTCGCCGGGATGAATACCATTATTGAAGAGGATGACCCTTTTTTCTTTTCGATTTAGTTTATTAGGATCGGTATTCTTATCATTTGAAATGATGACCAGGTGAAGAGGATAACCAGCATCCGTCATTCCCATCTGCCAAATTTTTATTTTTTCAGATTTACTATCCAATTGCTGCCACCATTTTATGATTTCTAAATAAGGGGGAGACTGAGTGAATCCTGAGGCTTCAACAAGAGTGCTGATCTGGGCCTGGATAAATAGCGGAGAAACGAATAAAAAGATCGCGATCAACTTTTTCATATGCTTGATTATGCCTAAAAATAAAAAAGGCATTCCATAAGGAATGCCTTTAAAATGATATACGGTCAATTTATTTTGCTACGTTCGCCCTTCTTGCCAGTTTGCTTTTCAGATTGGCTGCTTTGTTCTTATGTATCACACCTTTTTTTGCCAGTTTATCGATCATGCCGGCAACAACAGGAAACTGCTTTGCCACCTCGTCACCTTTAGCATCCTTCATATCACGGATCGCATTACGGGTTGTCTTTCCGTAATACCTGTTTCTGTCACGACGTTTTGCCGCCTGGCGGGCATCTTTTTTTGTAGCACTGTGGTTAGCCATCTCTTAAGTTTTTATCCCTTTTTCAGGGTAGAACCGGTTCTTTTTACCCGGGCGGCAAAGGTAAGTGCGGTCAGGCAAAAAAACAAATATTTTGACTGTTGCAAATTTATAGGAAATCAAATCAGTTGCCTACCGTCATTTAAGGTATAAGGTGTTCATAATGAGTTAGATGGATTATTGCCAATTTTGAACGATATTTGCCTCCCTTACAATAGCAGAAAACAAAAGCCGCACATGAAGGACTTCTCTTACATAACTAATTCCTCTCCAGCCTTTATTGAAAATATTTACCAGGATTTTCTGAAGAATCCTGATTCTGTAGACCCTGAAATGAAGAAATTTTTCGAAGGTTTTGATTTTGCCATAAACAATGGCGCATCTTCATCTGCTCCCGTTCAGTCAACAAGTCCGGCCGACATCCATATCGATTGGAAACAGGAGATCAACGTTTACCGCCTGATCCTTGGCTACCGTAATAAAGCTCACCTTATCGCTGATACCAATCCTATTCGCAAGCGGAAAGATCGCGGCGCCAATATAGAACTTAATGTTTTTGAATTCAGTGAGCAGGATATGGAAAATGAATTTTGGGCAGGCAACTTCATTGGCCTGGGTAGAACAACATTAAGAAAAATAGTTGCTCACCTGGAAAAATGTTATGCGGGTCATTCGGGTTTTGAATTCAAATATATCAGTGATAAAAAGAAAGTGAACTGGCTGACGGAGGCTATCGAAAAAACCATGCTGGCGCCTGTGCCCATTCCAAACAAAAAAAGAATACTGGAGAAATTAAACCAGGGAGTGATGTTTGAAAAATTCCTTCACACCAAATACGTTGGACAAAAACGTTTTTCACTGGAAGGCGGTGAGACCACGATTGCTGCGCTTGATGCCATTATCAATACCGCAGCAGATCATGAAGTGCATGAAGTAGTAATAGGCATGGCCCATCGCGGCAGATTGAATGTGCTTGCAAATATAATGGGGAAGACCTATCAGCAGATCTTCAGCGAATTTGAAGGTACCGCAAAAGTTGACCAGACCATGGGAAGTGGCGATGTGAAATACCATATGGGTTATGGATCTGAGGTGGAGACCTTTAATAAAAAGACCATCCATCTGAAACTAATGCCCAATCCTTCTCATTTGGAAGCAGTAGATCCGGTGGTAGTTGGATTTTCCCGCGCAAAGGCGGACGTGATGTATCAGAGTGATTTTGATAAGATTCTTCCTATCCTTATTCATGGAGATGCTTCTGTGGCGGGACAAGGCATCGTATATGAAGTGCTGCAGATGAGTTATCTCAAAGGATATTATACAGGAGGAACCATTCATTTTGTGATCAATAATCAGATCGGTTTCACCACCGATTTTGATGATGCACGCAGTTCGGATTATTGTACTTCGCTGGCGGCCGCCATTCAGGCCCCGGTATTTCATGTAAATGGTGACGATCCGGAGGCAGTGGTACGTGCCGTTGAAATTGCCACACGTTACCGGCAAAAATTTAATTCAGATGTTTTTATAGATATGGTTTGCTATCGCCGCCACGGACATAACGAAGGCGATGATCCAAAATTCACACAACCGCATCTTTACCAACTGATCGAAAAGCACGCTAACCCTCGTGAGGTCTATATAAAGTTTTTGATGGAGAATGGGGAACCCGATGCGCAGGAACTGGCAAAGGAAATGGAGAAAAAATTCTGGTCAGATCTTCAGGAAAGACTAGATGAAGTGAAACAACATCCATTGCCCTACCATTATCAGCCTCCTGAACTGGAGTGGAAAAAATTGCGGCGGGCAGGTATCAGTGATTTTGATCTTTCCCCCATAACGGCTATCAGCACAGAACAATTCACTACCGTATTCAATGCTATGATGGAATGGCCGAATACGTTTAAACCTTTGCGGAAAGTAGAGAAGATCCTTCAGGATAAAATAAAATTGTTTGAGGCAGAGAAAAAAATAGACTGGGCCACCGGCGAATTGATGGCCTACGGAAGCCTGCTGCTTGATGGAAAAGATGTTCGGATGAGTGGTCAGGATGTTATCAGGGGAACTTTCTCTCATCGTCATGCCGTTCTTCGTGATGAAGAAACGGATAAAGCCTATAACCGACTGGCGCATATTCCTGGCGCTACCGGAAAATATCGGATATACAATTCTCTTCTTAGTGAATATGGCGTTCTTGGTTTTGAATATGGGTATGCCATGGCCAATCCTAATGCCCTGGTGATCTGGGAAGCACAGTTTGGTGATTTCGCCAATTGCGCGCAAACTATGATCGACCAGTTTATATCGTCGGGTGAACAAAAATGGAACCGCATGAACGGCGTTACCTTATTATTGCCTCACGGATATGAAGGGCAGGGCCCGGAGCATAGCAGTGCCCGTTTGGAAAGATTTCTTCAATCCTGCGCAGAATTAAATATGGTGATCACCAATATCACTACCTCCTCTAATTTTTTCCATGCGCTGCGTCGTCAACTGGCATGGCCATTCAGAAAACCGTTGATCAATTTTTCACCCAAAGCGAATCTTCGTCACCCCGGATCTTATTCTCCAATGGAAGAATTTCTGCAGGGTGGATTTAAGGAACTGATAGATGATAAACAGGCAGAACCGGACAAAGTGAAAAAAGTGCTTTTCTGTACTGGTAAGATCTATTTTGATCTGATGGAAAGAAAGACGAAAGAGAAAAGAGAAGATATTGCACTTGTAAGAATGGAGCAATTATACCCTCTTCCATTAAAACAGCTGGGCGAGCTTCATAAAAAATATGGCAGAGCTACCTGGTTCTGGGTTCAGGAAGAACCGATGAATATGGGTGCCGCTTCATACCTTCAAATGAATCTTAAAAGTTTTAGTTACGGAGTAGTAAGCAGGCAGCCATCTGCTTCCACAGCCACCGGATATAATAAAGTACATCTGCAGGAACAGTCTGAATTGGTAGAAACCTCATTTACGATTTAAACATAACCAACCTCATGATCGATATTAAAGTACCAACCGTAGGAGAATCCATCAGCGAAGTCACTTTACTGAAATGGACAAAAAATGAAGGTGATTATGTAGAGAGAGATGAAGTGATCGCGGAACTGGAAAGTGAGAAGGCAACCTTTGAAGTGAACGCCGAAAAAGCAGGCGTCATTCATTTGGAAAATTTAAAGGAAGGAGATGCCATTAAAATTGGCGACCTGCTTGCCCGTATCGATGAATCGGCTGCTAAAAAAGCAACAGTTCAATTTGAGGCACCCAAGGCTGAAAAACCGAAAGCTGAACCTGTAAAAGAAGAAAAGCTTACTGTCAAAAAAGATAACGCTCCCTCTAAAGAAGAAAAGGCCTCTGAGATACCAGAAGAAAAAGCAAAAGCAAGTCCTGTAGCTTCCGCCATAATAGCAGATAAAAAAGTAGATGTTTCCAGCCTTACAGCAACTGGCGTACATGGTAAAATCATGAAAGAAGATGTACTGGCAGCGCTTAATAATCCTGGTAAACTTGCTTTTAAAGGTGCAGAATTAAATACACGACAGGAGAGGCCGGAGAAAATGAGCAATTTAAGAAAGACAATTTCCCGTCGCCTGGTAGAATCGAAAAACACAACGGCCATGCTCACCACTTTTAATGAAGTGGATATGAGTCGTATCATGGAGATAAGAAATAAATTCAAGGATAAATTCAAGGAAGTACATGGAGTGGGTCTGGGCTTCATGAGTTTTTTTGCAAAAGCTTGTTCAGTCGCATTATCAGAATGGCCAACGGTTAATTCCTATATTGACGGCGATAATCTGGTATTTCATGATTATGCCGATATAAGTATTGCTGTAAGTACGCCAAGAGGATTAACGGTTCCTGTTATACGCAATGTGGAAAGCCTGGATATGGCAGAGATTGAGAGAAAAGTGATCGAGCTGGCAACAAAGGCAAAAAATAGCAAGCTCTCGGCGGAGGAATTATCCGGAGGAACCTTTACTATTACAAATGGTGGCGTATTTGGCTCCATGATGAGTACACCTATTATCAATATTCCGCAAAGCGCGATATTAGGAATGCATAAAATACAGGAAAGGCCTATCGCCCTGAGCGGCCAGGTAGTGATCAGACCTATGATGTACCTCGCCCTCAGTTATGATCACCGGATCATTGACGGAAGGGAATCGGTTAGCTTCCTGGTGAGAGTAAAAGAACTGCTGGAAAACCCTGAGCAACTGCTGATTGGAAAAGATCCTGTAAAAACATTATTAGGATTATAAACAAACAACTATTTTAGTCTTATGAGAATACTAATTCTTGCAGCCATGGCCATTGCAGTGCTGATCACTGCTTGTCAAAAAGAAATCAACTGGGCCAACGGTCAGTCGACCGATCAATTACTGGTAAAGGTGCGTTCTATTACTGGTTCGGATTCAACTTTAATTAATTATTCCTATGATGCGCAGCGTCGGTTGGTATTGGAATCTACCACAGGCGTTAGCAGCGGAACTTCCTTAAATGGCACTCTTCAGGTCAACAGAAATAGTGCTGGTATCATACTTACTACCGTACAAAAATCGGTATTGTTAACTACCGCAGGTATAGATAGTATCGTTACTGTATTTTATTTTAATACGGCTAATTCAAAATATACGGCAGCTACCAGCTTATTGGATATTGGCGGTTTCACTGTAACGGATAGTGTGATTTTTGTTTATGACGGTGCGGGTAAGATCAGCTCAGATAAACATTTGTTCGTTACCGGATTGGTACCTCCGTTTGAAGCATTATCAAACGCATACAGTTACTCTGCCACCGGAAGCAATCTGCTGACTATTGTAACGTCTGCACCTACCGCCCCTGGTTTACCATCTGTTCCTGTTTCTACGCAAACCTTTACTTATGATGGAAAGACGAATCCCCTGATACTGAAAAATGAAGGCGTCCTGCTGCTTCGATACAATTTCTTCAGCGGAAATAATTATTCCAAATTGGATTTTGTAGATCAGACCGACCCTACCAATAATTATACTACGGATAATACTTATAAGTATAATTTCATGAGTAAACCTGATTCTTCTACCAGCACAATAAGTAATACAGGCGCCGTCACTGTTTCAAAATACTATTATCAATAAAAGCCTTACCCAAAAAATGTAAGAGCGACCCCCAGTCGCTTTTTTTAATTCAATTATGAGCCGATCTTATTCTCATATCAATACAGCAACCAAAATACTTT
>JAYTXP010000049.1:0-6723 GCA_043742885.1 Chitinophagaceae bacterium
AAACTAATGCATATCAATGCTGATATCATTAAGCTGCGCAAACCTGTTTTCATAATTTTTTTTTAATACTGTTAACATTGCTTTTTGCACAAGGGACACGTGCGGCCGCCGCAGGTTCACGGTTGGTATTGGATAATAGCCATCCTTACCGAAATACGTACCAAAATAAAAGGATGTTATTTTTGCTTAGAAATAAAATGATTGACCTTCATTTGGGGATTGTATTCCTCAAAAGGGAATAAGAGAACCCATTTCCCAAAAAGAAAAGAGGTTGATATTCAAAAAATATTGGACTAGCGCTTTCTTTTTAGAAGAACGGCCACTAAACCTGTAACAATAAAGGCTGACAGGACCGCCAGAGAATTAACCGCCACTTCTGAAATTCCAAACTTTTCAATATTCAGGAACGGATAAGGGTACCAATGAGAAAAGGAAGTGTTATCAGGCGGAATTGTTATTGTTTACGCTGTTACCTATATACAAAGCTGTAATTTTAGCATCAACAAAAGAGACCGATAAAAATTTTCAGAATAATTTAAATAAACTTCACATGAAATTTCGACCTTTTATTGCTTTATCAATAGGCGCCCTGAGTTTAAATATTTTATGCGCGCCCCCTCCGGGTGATGCGGATATTACCCTTACTCTTCCTGCAGGGTTTAAAGCTGAAACAGTGGTAACATCTTTGGGCGCCAACAGGCACCTTGTGGTAAATGGGAATGGAGATATATATGTAAAACTCAGTAATCTGAAAAATGGCAAGGGTATTATTGTGTTGAGAAAAGTGAATGGTGCCTATAGCCAGGTCAGGGCATTTGGCAATTACGGAGGAACAGGTATTGCTATTGGAGGAGGTTATTTATATGCATCTTCTAATACTTCGGTTTACCGTTATCAGTTCAATGCAAACAATGAAATAGTAAATCCGGATGGACCGGAAACCATTGTTACTGGCTTGATTGACCAGGGACAGCATAATACAAAATCGCTTGCCCTGGATAACAAAGGAAATATCTATGTTACTATCGGTGCTCCATCTAATGCCTGCCAGACCAAAGATCGTACGCAGGGTTCACCAGGTCAGGATCCTTGTCCATTATTAGAAAAAGCCGGTGGGATCTGGCAATTCAAAGTAAACAAACTGAACCAGGGTTATAAAGAAGGTATTCGATTTGCCACTGGTATACGAAATTCAGTGGGCATTGACTGGAATGAAAATGATGGGGAGTTATATGCAATGCAGCATGGTCGTGATCAGTTGGGGGATATGGCACCGGAAAATTATTCGAAAGAACAAAGTGCAGAACTTCCATCAGAGGAATTCTTACTTGTAAAAAAGAACAGTGATTTCGGGTGGCCCTATTGTTATTATGATCATTTGCAAAAGAAGAAACTTGTGAATCCAGAATATGGGGGTGATGGAAAAACTATTGGAAGATGTGCCAGCAAAACGCTTCCTATTATGGGATTTCCTGGTCACTGGGCTCCGAATGCCCTTCAGTTCTATTCAGGAAAAATGTTCCCTGCCCGATATAAAAATGGAGCCTTTATTGCTTTTCATGGTTCCTGGAATCGTGCGCCGCTGAAACAGGCTGGATATTTTGTGGTCTTTGTTCCCTTTGAAAAAGGTAAACCAAAGGGTGGGTATGAAATTTTTGCAGATGGTTTTACCGGAAGAGAATCTATTGCCGGATCAGGACAGGCAAAATATCGTCCCTGCGGACTGGCTGAAATGCCTGACGGGTCGCTGTTGATCAGTGATGATAAAGAAGGAAGAATTTGGAGGATTTCCTATTAGTAATTAATAATTATTTAAATCTCTCTCCATTCTTAATGACGAGTTGAATTTTTCTGATATTTTTTATATCAACAGAAGGATCATCCTGTACGGCAATAAGATCGGCGTATAATCCTTTTTTTATTCTTCCGATGCGATCGCCATATCCAAACACATCTGCATTCACCGAAGTAGCGGAACGAAGTACATCGATTGCTTTCATTCCATAGCTAACCATCATTTCCATTTCTCTTGCATTATCTCCATGAGTGAATACACCCACATCACCGCCCATACAGATCTTTACTCCGCTTGTCAGGGCTAATTGGAATGTCTTTTTTCTTTCCAGTAAGGCGTTGTTTTCCGGATCTATTCCTTTTTTAAATCCTGAAAAATATTCCTGGTATGCTTCGAATGCGGCAAGGGTTGGACAAAGTGCAATATTTTTTTCGAGCATCAGCTGGTAAACTTCCTGAGTGGCATGATCGCCGTGTTCGATAGTAGTTACACCAGCTTTAATTGCGTTCAGCATTCCCTGCGCACTGGAAGCATGGGCCACTACCATGCGACCACTGGCATTGGCAACAGCAACGGCTCTGGACATTTCTTCTACCGTAAGAGTGGGCATTACCTGCCTTTTAGGACCATATCCATAATCAGCATATACCTTAATAAGGTCGGCTCCTTTCCCGATCTGATCTCTTACCTGTTCTTCCATTTCATCAGGATTGCTTACTTCAGCGGCCCCCTGCGGTAAATGAAGATCGGGGTCAGCAGTCTTTGGCGCATAAGACCCTTTTGCTACAATGGCCCTGGTAGCGATAATCATTCTCGGACCGGGAATAATTTTTTTCTCTATGGCTTTTTTCAGACCAGCATCATCGTAGAACATTCCTTCCGTTCCCAGGTCGCGAATAGTAGTAAAGCCTGCCATCAGTGTTAACCTTGCATGGTTTACCGCACGTGCTGTTCTTTCTGCTCTTGATTCTTTGAGAACCTGATCTTCCCAAAGTGTTTCATTGTAAGGATGCAGAAAAATATGAGAATGGCCCTCAATAAGGCCTGGTAATAAGGTCATGCCTTTTAATTCGATCACCTCTGTGCCTGCAGGTAATTTAAAATTCATTGGGCCTGTGGCCTCAATTTTGTCGTTTTTTACCAATACGATCCAACCCGTCTGCATATTTTCTCCATCGAAGACACGATCAGGTTTTAATAAAATGTATTTATCATTTTGGGCAGAAACCTGAAGGCAGTTAAGCAGGGTAAGGGCCAATAATATTTTTTTCATTTATTTATTTTATATGGAAAGTATATCCTTGTATTCAGCTTTTTTATGCAAAATAGCGTGGATCCTTTATTTTGTATACCATTTCTGCAAGAATATTCTCATCTAGTTCTACAAAGAATGCTACCCGGATGCCTTCCTGTTTGTATTGGATAAACATAACGATATTTTTAAAGGCCTCACGAAGCCGCCGTATAAATCTAAAAAAGAATTTTCAGTTGTTAGAGTTTGCCTTTATATTTGTGCCTGATGAAGCAAGCTGTGAAAAATACAAACTGGTGGTGGCATACAACTCTTGATAAGGGGCTGTAGAGCATATCTGTTTGCATAACTATATGTTGCCCCGACTGGTTCGGGGCTTTTTATTTGCAAAAATGAGAAAATTACCATTATATACCCATTGCCATCGGATGCTTGCCGACGTATTTACGCCGGTGAGTATCTATCTGCGCTTACGTGACAGATTTCGTGATACTGTATTGCTGGAAAGTACCGATCATCATTCGGCTCAGAATAGTTTTTCTTTTATCGGTATCAATGCTATTGGAGGAATAGAGATCAGGGAACAGGGACAGATAGAATGGAAATATCCGGGAAGAGATCCCAGAAAGATCGACCTTGATAAGAAGAGCCATGTTGCCGATTTGCTGCAGGAATATATGAATGGCTACGAATGCAACTATTCTGGTCAGAAAGAAGAGTTATTTGCGCAGGGCCTATATGGGTATACCAGTTATGATGCCGTAAGATTTTTTGATTCCATTGACCTGGATACTACAAATAAAATTAAGACTGACCCTACCGCAGCTGCTATACCTCTGATGCGTTACCGGCTCTATCAGTATGTGATCGCCATCGATCATTTTCGGGATGAACTTTTTATTTGTGAGAATCATTTGGAAGGGGTTGAATCTGATCTTGGGGCGGTGGAATCATTAATAAGAAGTAAAGATGTTCCTATCTATCCCTTTGAATTATATGGAGAGGAGTTCAGCAATCTTACAGATCAGGAATATATTGATATTGTGAAGAAAGGGATCTCGTCTTGTCATAGAGGAGATGTTTTTCAGATCGTTCTCAGCAGGCGGTTCCAGCAAGGTTTTCGTGGTGATGAATTCAATGTATACAGAGCATTGCGCAATGTGAATCCTTCACCCTATCTTTTCTTTTTTGATTACGGAGATTACAAACTGATGGGTTCATCGCCCGAAGCGCAATTGCTGGTGGCTAATGGTAAAGCGATCGTTCATCCTATTGCAGGTACTTTCAAAAGAACAGGAAATGATGAAGCGGATAGATTGGCTGCTGAAAAATTATTAAAGGACCCCAAAGAGAATGCGGAGCATGTTATGCTGGTGGACCTGGCCAGAAATGATCTGAGCCGTGTTTGTTCTGATGTTACCGTTACTCATTATCGCGAGGTCCAATATTTTTCACACGTGATCCATTTGGTCAGCGAGGTAATGGGTAAACTTCCTGAAACATATAATCCATTTTCATTGTTGGCGAATAGTTTTCCAGCGGGTACTCTGAGTGGAGCGCCCAAATTCAGAGCCATGCAACTTATAGACGCACTCGAACCAACGGCAAGAGCGTATTATGGAGGTGCGATCGGATTCGTGGGATTCAATGGTCATTTTAATCATGCTATCCTTATCAGAAGTTTTTTAAGTAAACAGAACCTGCTTACTTATCAGGCAGGCGCGGGTGTGGTGGCAGCATCAGTTCCTGAAAATGAATTACAGGAAGTAAATAATAAATTAGGCGCCTTAAAAAAAGCGCTTCAACTGGCTGAAAAGATCTGAAAATTTTTATGAGAATACTTGTGTTTGATAATTATGATTCCTTCACTTATAATCTGGTTCACCTGGTGCAGCAGATCACACACGGGAAAGTGGAAGTATATCGTAATAACCAAATCCCATTGGAAAAAATAAAGGAATATGATAAGATAATTCTGTCGCCGGGCCCCGGAATTCCTTCAGAGGCGGGGTCATTATTGGAAGTGATAAAAGAATATGCTTCCAGTAAATCCATTCTGGGTGTATGCCTTGGGCACCAGGCGATAGGGGAAGCATTTGGCGGAAGGTTGGTGAATCTGAAGAATGTGTATCATGGGGTGGCCACGCATATACAAGTCATGAGTCGGGAGTCGGGAGTCGGCAGTCGGGAGTCGGCAGTCGGGAGTCAGGAGTCGAAAGAAGAAAAACATGATTTATTTAAAGGGTTGCCGGAGAAAATAATGGTGGGGAGATATCATTCATGGATCATAGGTGATGAAGGATTTCCGGAAGAACTGGAGATAACAGCAAAAGATGAGAATGGATATATCATGGCATTGAGGCATAGAAATTTTGATTTGCAGGGAGTGCAGTTTCATCCTGAAAGTGTGCTTACTCCGGATGGGAAAAAAATTATGGAAAACTGGCTTAATGACTAAGGAATAAAATGAAAAAAATCTTACAATATTTATTTGAACATAAAACACTTTCAAGAGAAGAGGCCAGAGAGGTATTGTCGCATATAGGCCAGGGAAAATTCAACGAGCATGAGGTGACTGCCTTTATGACGGTATACCTGATGCGCAGTATCACCATTGCTGAACTGCAGGGATTTCGTGATGCTCTTCTGGAAATGGCAAGACCGGCGGATCTCGGAGATCATGATACGCTTGATATTGTTGGGACAGGAGGAGACGGAAAAAATACATTTAATATTTCTACATTGGCTTGTTTTGTTGCTGCGGGTGCTGGACAAAAAGTAGCTAAGCATGGTAATTATGGTGCTTCTTCTATTAGTGGTTCTTCCAATGTAATGGAGCAATTGGGTTATACCTTCAAGGATGATACATCCCTGCTTAAAAAAGAATTGGAAGAAGCTAATATTTGTTTTTTACATGCGCCGGTTTTTCATCCTGCATTGAAATCGGTTGGTCCGATACGAAAGAACCTGGCCATGCGTACGTTTTTCAATATGTTGGGTCCTATGGCAAATCCGGCCTTGCCAAAATATCAGCTGGTAGGCGTTTACAGTCTGGAAATGGCCAGGATCTATACTTATCTTCTTCAATTAGAAAATAAGCCATTTACCATTATACATAGTTTGGATGGATATGATGAAATATCACTAACCAATGATACCAAGGTGATCACAGAGAAAGGTGAAAGGGTCTATACCCCTGAAGAGTTAGGAAAAAGGATGGTTATGCCCGCTGATATTTCAGGAGGAAATTCTGTAGAAGAGGCTACCCGTATTTTTTTAACAATATTGAAGGGAGAAGGCAGCTGGTCACAAAACGCTGTTGTCCTTGCCAATGCAGCCATGGCATTGAATGGAACAAAAAAATATCAGAGTTATGACCAGGCCTATTTGGCTGCTGTAGATAGTTTGGAAACTGGAAAAGCACTTGCCACGCTGAATAAATTATTATCTCTTCAAAAATGAGCATGCCTACTATACTCGGGGAAATTATAGCCGCAAAAAAAATAGAAATTGAAAAGTTCAAATCGCTGAGCGGTATTGAACGATTTGAAAGCGATGGCTTTTTCTGGAAGATCAGAAATCGTTCGCTGGTACAGGGACTTTTATTGCCAGGTAGTACGGGGGTGATCGCTGAATTCAAAAGAAAAAGTCCCAGCAAAGGATGGTTCAAGGCCAA
>JAYTXP010000050.1:0-11535 GCA_043742885.1 Chitinophagaceae bacterium
GAATTATCCTGTAGAGACCTATATAATGGAAAATGAGGAAGACTGTCCTGCGGCGCACCTTTGCCATCATTTTATTAAAGGTGATATTAGAAATTTCGATGACGTTTATCTTTTTGGTCAGCAGGTGGAGGCTATTACTATTGAGATTGAAAATGTGAATGTAGACGCACTTGAAAAACTGGAGATGGAAGGGAAAAAAATATATCCGAGGCCTTCGGTGCTTAGAACAATAAAAGACAAGATCCTTCAGAAACAATATTATTCCTCATTTCAAATTCCAACCGCAAGTTTTGTTATAGCAGAGGACCATCATGCCGTTCAGGCCCTGGCTCATATGCTACCCGTGGTGCAAAAAATGGCCACCGGAGGTTATGATGGAAAAGGCGTACAGGTTTTAAGAGAAGCGGGCCAGTTATCAAATGCATGGGATCAGCCTTCGGTCATTGAAAAAATGATAACTATTCGCAAAGAGATCGCGCAAATGGTAGCCATCAATGAAAAAGGTGAATCGGCCATTTACCCCCCGGTTGAAATGTTGTTTGATCCTTATTTGAATTTGCTGGATTATCAAATCTCCCCTGCTGAACTGGATCAAAAAACGCGTTGGAAGGCTGAGGCAATTGCGCTGACCGTGGTGAAAAATTTTAAGTCGCCTGGCATTTTCGCAGTGGAAATGTTTATTGATAATGATGGCGAGGTGTTGGTCAATGAAACGGCTCCTCGTGTTCATAATAGTGGTCATCATACCATTGAGGCGCATTTTAGTTCTCAGTTCGATATGCTCTGGAGGATCATGCTGGGTTACCCGCTTGGAAATACAAATGCCATTATGCCTTCAATTATGGTAAATATTATTGGATCCGAAGGCTGCGAAGGGGAACCAAAATATGAAGGACTGGAAGAAGTTCTGAAAATAGAGAATGCGTTTGTCCATATTTACGGAAAGAAAATAACCAAGGCTGGCAGAAAGATGGGTCATGTAACAATCCTTGCCCGGGACCGGCAGGAACTGACCTTCCAATCCAATAAAGTAAAGCAGCTGCTAAAGGTAAAATCATAGCCCCTTATCCGGCATAGCTACCGTTCATAATTCCCTCATTTATAGAGAAGGTATCAATTTGTTTTGTCGTCATATGCTTTGGCCGTATTGATTTATCTTTAAAGCCAGCTTTTACCTATAAATATGAGAGTTTTTTATTTTACAATTATTGTTGCCATTCTCCTCACTTCTACCGGATGTGGCAGCAAAAAAGAAAAAATATCCCCGAACCAGGCCATAGCCAAAATGCCCCCATTGCGGGTAGATGGGTATCTGGTGAAGTCTGAGCTCTTTCAGGATAATCTGGAAGTACCGGGAAATATTGTTGCCAACGAAACCACCGAGATCCATCCGGAAGTTTCAGGACGAATCGTGAGTTTGAATATAGTAGAAGGCAGACAGGTTTCCCGTGGCGCTGTACTCGCTAAACTTTATGATGGTGATTTGCGGGCCCAATTAAATAAAATTCAGGTTCAACTGGCCCTTGCCCAGAAAACAGAAGAAAGACAAGCCCAGTTATTGAATATTCAGGGTATCAGTCAGCAGGATTATGATATCAGTTTATTACAAGTAAATAATCTTCGCGCCGATATTGGTATTCTCGAAACATCGATAGCTAAAACAGTTGTTCACGCTCCATTTTCCGGAAAGATCGGATTGAATAAAGTGAGTCCGGGGGCCTATGTAAGTCCGGCATCTGTATTAGCCACAATCAGTCAGACCGATCAGCTTAAACTTGATTTTACTATTCCTGAAAAATATATCGTTCAGATCCATATTGGTCAGACGGTAACTTTTACCACTGAAGGTTCAAAAAAAACTTTTATGGCCAAAGTAGTAGCTACCGAATCGAATGTGATGGAAAATACCCGAAGCCTTACTGTTCGCGCAATGATAAGTGGATCAGATCCCAGTTTACTTGCGGGCGCTTTTGCCAAAGTGAAATTAAGTTTTGAGCCTGATCCAAATGCCATCATGGTTCCAACCCAGGCTATTCTTCCACAAGCAAGAGGGAAAAAAGTAATTATTTACAAATCTGGTAAGGCCATTTTTGCTGATGTAGAAACCGGAAATCGTGATTCAGCCCGCGTTCAGATCATCAGCGGAATTAAATCAGGTGATACCATCGTGATCACCGGATTGCTTAGTGTGCGCCCCGATGCTCAGATCAGGATCGGGAGAGTAGTGAATGAAGAGAAAAAAGATAGCCTAACCCGCTAAATCATTAAAATGAACATTTCTGAGCTTAGCCTACGGCGCCCTGTCCTGGCCATTGTGATGAATATCGGCATAGTGGTATTCGGGGTAATAGGTTTCAAATTTTTAGGAGTAAGAGATTATCCGGCTATTGATCCGCCGAATATCAGTGTACGTACTTCATACCCGGGAGCGAATTCAGATATTATTGAATCGCAGATCACGGAACCATTAGAAAAAGCCATCAATGGTATCGCGGGCATTAAAAATATTACTTCCAGTTCCAGCAATGGATCCAGCAATATCAATGTTGAATTTGAATTGGGCGAAAACCTGGAAGCAGCTGCTAATGATGTGCGTGATAAAGTATCACAGGCTGCCAGATCCCTTCCCTCCGACCTCGATGCGCCACCTGTGGTATCTAAAGCAGATGCATCTTCTGATCCTATTCTTTCCATGACCGTGCAAAGCAGTCTTAGAAACCCCTTAGAGATGACGGAATATGCCAATAATGTATTGGTTGAAAGATTACAAACCATTCCCGGAGTAAGTGGTGTGCAGATCTGGGGGGAGAAAAAATACGCGATGAGGGTATGGATAGATCCTTCTAAGCTGATTGCGAAAAAAATTACAGCAAACGATGTACAGGCTGCCTTGCTCAGAGAGAATGTGGAACTGCCTTCAGGAAAAATATCTGGGAATACGACTGAATTAACGGTACGGACATTTGGAAAAATGAATACGGAGGATGAATTCAACAATCTTATTATTAAAAATATTGATGGGGCCGATGTAAAACTTTCTGATATAGGTGAAGCGGTACTGGGTCCTGAAAACGAAGAGTCTTCCCTACGTGGAGATGCCACCCCAATGATCGCCCTGGCCATTATTCCACAACCGGGATCCAATTATGTTTCGATTGCGGATGAATTTTATTCTCGCCTTGAAAAAATAAAAAAAGATGTGCCGGAAGATGTTAAGATCAGCATCGCGCTGGATCAAACAAAATTTATTAAGCGTTCCATCTTGGAAGTGGAAGATACACTGATGATCTCCTTCCTGTTGGTAGTTATGATCATTTACGCTTTCTTCCGTGACTGGATCATTGCCATTCGCCCGTTGATCGATATACCTGTTTCCCTGATCGGTGCTTTTTTCATCATGTACCTGATGGGCTTCACTATCAATGTACTTTCCCTGCTGGCCATTGTACTTGCTACCGGACTAGTGGTGGATGATGGTATTGTGGTTACAGAGAACATCTTTAAGAAAATGGAGAAAGGAATGAATAAATGGCAGGCCGCGGTAGAAGGATCAAAAGAGATCTACTTCGCCGTAATCGCCACTTCCATTACTCTTGCCGTTGTATTTCTCCCTATTATCTTTTTACAGGGTTTTGTGGGGCGATTATTCCGTGAATTCGGTATAGTAGTAGCAGGTGCCGTACTGATCTCTGCCTTTGTTTCTCTTACGCTTACGCCAGTATTGAACGTAAAGTTGACCAGGAAGGTCATGAGGCATTCCTGGTTTTACAACAAGACGGAACCTTTCTTCAGATGGATGGAGAATGCATACATGAATACCCTCCGTAAGTTCATGGGTGTTCGCCGGATAGCATGGGTAATAATTCTGGCATGTGTGGCCGCGATCTATTTTATCTTCAACCAGCTTAAATCTGAACTGGCGCCAATGGAGGACAGAAGTCAGTTTCGTATTGGTCTCACCGGACCTGAAGGCACTTCCTATGAAGCGATGGATTTGTATGTGCAAAGGGTTTCCAATTTTATTTTGGATTCCGTTCCGGAAAAAGAATTGGTGCTCAGCGTCACCTCTCCTGGATTTTCAGGTAGTGGAAATGCAAACACCGGATTTGTAAGAGTGACTTTAGTTCCGCCTGACGAAAGAGTCCGTTCTCAGAAAGAGATCGTGGCTATGGTAAATAGAAATCTTTCCCGTTTTCCCGAAGGACGCTCTGTGGTGATAGAAGAGCAAACGATCTCAGTAAATCGACGTGGTGGTCAGCCGGTTGCTTTTGTGATACAGAATAATGATTTCAATAAACTTACTGCCGTACTTCCGAAGATATTAGAGAAGGCAAGAGATAGTAAGATCCTTCAGAACCCTGATATCGATCTTAAATTCAATAAACCCGAATTAAGAGTGGTGATCGACAGGGCAAAAGCAGCCACGCTGGGTGTTAGTGTAAATGATATTTCGCAGACACTGCAGTTAGCGTATAGTAACCGAAGACTTGGATATTTTACAAAAGAAGGTAAGCAGTACCAGGTCTTAGGTCAGGTGGCCCGAAGGGACCGTGATGATCCGAATGATCTGAAGACATTATTTGTGCGCAATATCCGCGGGGATATGATCAGTCTCGATAACCTGGTTACAACATCAGAAGCCAATACACCTCCTTCTATTTTTCACTTTAACAGATATAAATCTGCCACTGTTTCTGCTGGCTTACAACCTGGATATACTATCGGCGATGGTATAAAGGAGATGGAAAAAATTACAAAGTCATTAATGGATGAGTCCTTTACGTACTCTCTCTCCGGATCATCACGAGATTTTCAGGAAAGCGGTAGCAATACCAACTTCGCGCTGTTTCTTGCTTTGGGATTAATCTTCCTGATCCTGGCCGCGCAGTTTGAAAGTTTCATTGATCCGTTGATCATCATGTTCACAGTGCCCCTGGCTTTCGCCGGCGCTTTACTTTCACTCTGGGCATTCGGACAAACCCTTAATATTTTTTCTGAGATCGGTATGATCATGCTTATAGGTCTTGTGACCAAAAATGGTATCCTGATCGTCGAGTTCGCAAATAAAAGCCAGGAAAAAGGAATGAATAAAAAAGAAGCCGTGATCTTCTCTGCCACTCAACGTCTTCGTCCCATTCTGATGACTTCACTGGCCATGTCTTTGGGTGCATTGCCATTGGCACTATCTCTGGGAGCTTCCTCTACCAGCCGTGTTCCGCTTGGTATTGTGATCGTGGGTGGTATACTTTTTTCATTGGTATTAACCCTGTTCGTAATCCCGGCCATATATAGTTTTCTAAGCAGTAAAAAACAGGCATCTCATTTTGATGAGTTGGCACATCCAACCCTTGTTCCATCTGCTCCTGAACAAATCCAAACCGCGTAAATTCATGAATCGACATTATTATCAAGCATATTTTAAAATCATTCTGACGCTGTTTGTCATTAATATTTCCGGATATGCAGCAACGGCTCAACGTTTGCTCACGGTAGAAGAAGCAATTGCTACAGCACTTCAGAATAATTATGAGATTCAACTGGCTAAGAATGATTCCATGATAGCAGCACTTGATTTTACCTACCGAAAAGCGGCATTTTTCCCTACCCTAAACGCGAATGCCACATATTCCTTTAATAACGTGGGGCAGTTACAAAAATTTGCTGATGGAACGAACAGAGAGAAAAATGGAATCAATTCAAATACGCTTTCTGCAAATATGTTGCTGAACTGGAGGATATTTGATGGATTGAAAATGTTTGCCACCCGTGATCGCCTGCAACAACTGGTAAAACTGGGAGAAATAGGCATCAGAGAGCAAGTGGTGAATACAGTAGCTAATGTAGCGATCACCTATTATGATATTGTAAGGCAAAAGCAACAATTGCGGGCAGTGGAAGAACAAATGTCTATCAGCTCTGAAAGGGTAAAACTGGCTCAGTACAAACTTGATATTGGCGTGGGTGCAAAACCAGATCTTTTACAGAGCAAGGTAGATCTGAATGAACAGAAATCGGCGCAGTTGCAGCAGCAAACACTGATCAGTCAATTGAAGGATCAGCTGAATGAACAAATGAATGTAAAAGCTGGTACTGATTATGATGTGGCTGACAGTATTCCATTTGATCACTCCATAACACTAACAGATATACAGACAGGAATGAATAACAATAACCCTACCCTCTTAATGGCAAAAAAGAATATTGATATCGCAGGTATTGTACTGAGAGAAAGAAAAGCAGATCGCTTCCCTACTGTAAATTTAAATTCATCTTATAATTTTAATCGCATCGATAACCAGGCCACAGTAAACCCTTTCTCGCCCCTTTTCAGCCGCAATCATGGATTTAATTATGGCATCACTACCAGCATTCCCATTTTTAATAACTACAATGTAAAAAGGCAAATTCAGCAGGCACAACTAAATATCAATTTCCTGAATACCGTTTTTCAGAACCAGCGCTCTAAGATCGATCTGGCAGTATTCAATGCCTGGAAGAATTATGAGTGGCAGAAAAAGGCCCTGAGTCTGGAAGAAGAAAATATTTCCCTTGCAAGAGAGAACGTAGATATTGTCTTCCAGGTATACAAATTGAATTCCACTACGCTGATCCAATTAAAAGAAGCACAGAAAAGTTTGCAGGACGCCAGAACCCGACTGATCAATGCCAGATATAATACCAAAGTGGCAGAAACAGAACTGATGAGATTGAAAGGAGAGGTTGCGAAGTAAAAAATCTTATAATTTAACTGCGATCTTAAACACATTGCTTCCTCCGTCGTCATTATCTGCCACCAATAAGAGGTAAAGAAATTCTTTAGTCTCCTTCCATACACAAACCCCTTCTATCTTCTGATCCTTAAAGACAGCATCCATTTTTTCAAGATCAATGATCTTATCCGGATTCATCGCCTTCCATTGTGTTTTTGACGACATATTATTCACCAGTCAGAGATAGGATTTACCAATTTCTCCATCATCATAGGAATTACCAACTTTCTCAGTAGAAACAGTCGCGATCAGTATATCTTTTTTAGGGGAATATGCGAGTCCTGAAACCCCCTGGAAGGAGCTACTATCTTCACTCACAACAAAAAGCATTTTATTGATATAGGCCTGATCGGGTTTCTTATAAAAATCAGGTGAAGTAAAGATCAGTTCATTGTGACGATAATTCATATTACCCCGGTTTGCCAGCACAAGGGCCGATGGCAGGATTGTCGTTCCTTCAATATTTATCTGATCAATATGATGCTCTGAAAATCGTTGAAAAAACCTTTCAAGGTCTATACTTTCAAAAGTTTTATTTTCAGGATCAAAAAGGATAGCCTCATTTCGGTTAACAGTAGATCCAGACCCAATGATCAGCAATTTATTATTTGGTAAAAGAGTCATGGCTTCCAGATCTAGTTTGGAAGACTTAGATATACGCTTCTCTTTGCTATCAAAAAGAATGATCTTATCTACCTCCATAAGATTGCTATCCAGCACAAGCAGATAAGAAGCGTCATCGCCCATAATATAGAAATGATCATTTACATATTCAACGGAGGAAGCTGAAGGGTAATCGGGAAACCGTTTAAATTCTTGCAGAACCGTACCCATACCGCAGGAGATAAGAATTGAAGAAATAATTAGTAAAAGAAGAACCCGGGCCATTAATCAAATTTGTTTTCCCAGCCTTCCCTCTTCATCTTTTCCACTTTTTCTATCACTTCATTATTGAGGGATTTCTTGTACTCAGCTATTTTATTGGCAATATCCTCATCATAGGTTCCCAGGATTTCTGCAGCCAGTATTCCAGCATTCTTTGCTGAATTCAACGCTACAGTAGCTACAGGTACCCCATTAGGCATTTGAAGTATAGATAAAACGGAATCCCATCCGTCAATAGAGTTGGAAGATTTAATAGGAACACCAATTACAGGAAGAGTAGTTAAAGAAGCAACCATACCTGGCAAATGTGCTGCGCCACCTGCTCCGGCAATGATCACTTTCAATCCGCGATCTCTGGCCGTTTGCGCATACTCAAGCATGCGGTGCGGTGTACGATGAGCTGACACCACAGTTACTTCATGAGGAATATTAAATTGTTTCAGGATATCCGATGCAGCCTGCATAACATTAAGGTCACTGTCGGAGCCCATGATGATGCCTACTTTCATAGGTACGAAATTAAGGAAGATAGTGATAGGGCAAGGTTGATAAGTTGAGAAGGGGTGCTTGCAATTATCAATTTTTATCTAACTTGTATATACGAACCATAGCATGAAAAAGCTCCCTTACCTGTTTATCCTTCTTTTCAGCCTTAACCTGTCTGCCCAAAAGCCACTTATTCCCCGCGACCCGGGTAATAACGCTAATCAAAGTTTTGCCATGGTACTGGGCATATCTAAATACAAATTTATTCGTCCACTGAATTATGCCGATAAAGATGCCGACCTGTTCGCTGATTTTCTTCGCTCCCCTGCCGGCGGCAATCTTAAAGAACCTAATATTTTCGAACTCACCAATGAAGCGGCTACCTCCGCCAACTTCTGGAGCAAAGGTTTTCAATGGCTGAAGGCCAAGGAGCTAAAAAAAGGCGACCGGCTTTATATCTACCTGGCTGGCCATGGAGATGCCATTGATGAGGATCAGTTTTTTTTCCTCGGGTATGATGTAAATCCTGGCAGTGATAAAGACAATTACCTGATCAGCGGCGCCATTCAATTATACAATCTTAAAAAGAAGATTGCCAATGAAACGGCTAAGGGTGTGGAGGTTTATTTTATTATGGATGCATGTCGCACGAATGAATTACCAGGTGGCAGCGCAGGACAGAATTTTTTAAATACCGCCGTCTCACAGAAAAATGCAGGTGAAGTAATGATGCTGGCAGCCGCCGCCGGACAGGAATCATTGGAAGATGCTTCCATTGGAAATGGGCATGGTTTATTTACCTGGTATCTTGTAGATGGACTCACAGGACTGGCAGATGCAGATAATAATGGCAAAGTAAATTTCACGGAAATCAGAAACTATGTGGACAAGAATGTTCCCTTGCTGGCACAATCAAGATTTAAAAGAAAACAGGTGCCCTATTTCTGCTGTGATGAATTTGGTAACCTGATCGTATCTAATGTAGATGCAACATGGCTACGGACCTGGAATAAACAAAAAGGCCCCGGTAATTCTTTTACATTTGAACTAACAAAGAAAACAATAGCCCCTGCTGTCGATACATCGTTGATGGAGACCTATAATAATTTTAATAAAGCCATTAAGGGAAAGTCTCTGGAAGGATCCAATTCCGCAGAGAACTATTATCAGCAATTAAATAAGAAATATCCGAATAATCCATATACTCAGGACGCGCAATCTACACTGGCTGCCGAATTCATCAATGATGCACAGCAAAAACTGAATGATTATATCGGTTGCATTTCACTGGATGGTCGTGATAAAAAATCATGGCTGGCCGCAGGAAAAAGATTGGAAAGAGCCATGCCACTTATAGAAGATTATGAGCCAGATTATGCGCGATCATTAAAGAATCGTGCTTATTTGCTACAGGCCTTAGGAACAGAAGATGATAGAGCCGCTTTTTTATTTGCATATGCTGCGCTGGCCGTTGAACCAGCCGCTGCGTATATTAATAATTGTCTTGCCCTGCTTCATATGAAAGCAGGTAATCGTGATTCAGCTCTTTATTATGCAGATAAAGCAGTGAAGCGGGCCCCTAAATGGCCCTGTGCTCTCAGCACACTGGCCCTCGTGCGACAAATGCAATCACCTCCCAAACAGCCATCAAAAACCACCAAAAAACAAAGGCCATTCAAGCCTTCATTTGGTTTTAATATGGGAGGAGGACTTAATAATTCAAACCCAGTTTTTGAACCACGAGGCAATACTACAATCATTGGTGCCTCTTCAGCATCGGCTGGTGTACTTGACCTGGGACTTAATTATTTTATCCCAATAGGGAAAACGATTTCCATTCGTCCGGGTCTTTCTTATGTCTATGGCAATATGAATATTTCTTTTACTGAAAGAGGCACAACCGGTGGCACTATCAGAAGTCGTGTGGATATAAAAAACAGTACTTTAGATTTTTCAATGCCTGTTATTTTTCATTTCAAGGGAAAGAACCCCATTCCCTATATCGCATTAGGTCCTTCATTCAAATATATTTTGAGCGGGGCTGATGCGCTTCTCCCAATAAAAAAATCTCTGTTCATGGCTCATGGAGCTTTCGGATTAGATTTCCCTATGGCCAAATCAGGAATGGTGATCTCTCCTGAAATAAAATTCGCAGCGGGATTAAGTGATATGCGCGATCCGAAGGCGAGTACCAATTATAGCAATGCATTGGGTAGTTTGAAGAGGCAGGAGTTTATGTTTAATGTTTATTTGAGGAAGAAATAAAACAGTTGCCCCCCGACCCACCAACAGCCGCCCCCAGCTATAACAGCCAATGCTCCCCCAGCCCCTAAAGGGGAGGATGATTTAGTTCCATGATCTTGTTTTGAATTCGTAGGATGACTTCTGGAAAATTATTCTGGACGTCATAATTAGTTATTCTGAAAACAAAAAGACCTGTTCTTTCGATATCCTTTTGTCTTTTAAGATCATTCTTTATTACTTCTTCCAATTGAAAGATACTCCCATCTACCTCTATTACTAATTTTATGGAATGGGCATAAAAATCTAAAACATATAAAAGATATGGGTGTTGTCTTCTAAACTTTACGCCTAATGGTTTTTTTCTAAGGTAGGTCCATAGTTTTTTTTCAGAAGGTGTAGGCTCTTTTCTAAAAGTATTTGCTGAAAAAAACAAATGGATTTTTGCATCCTTGTACATATTTCCCATAATCACACATTAATTCCAAATCACAATTTGTAGTTCTATCTAACCACTAAAGAAAAACAAACCTCCCCTTTAGGGGCTGGGGGTGCATTGGCTGTTTCTTCTTTTCGAGCACAAAACATCCCGAGACTTCAGTTTATCCTCCCCTTTAGGGGCTGGGGGTCGGCTGAGGGCGGCTGTTCCTCAACTCTCCCTCATCACCACAAACTCCTGCTCCAAACCAAGCGAATTCTCACATAAACCTCTAATAAACTCCCTCCCCCACTTCGCATAATAATAACAAACATTCTCTCTCCTTTCCTGCAATTCATCTCCCGGAAATAATTGCTCCTTTATATTATGCAACTGCCTTTGCTGATCTGTGAATTTTCTTCTCTCCGCGCGAAGCATTTTTTTCTCAAGCTCCCTGATCTTTTTTACTACACCGGCTTTTAATGCCTCTACATGAGTACCCAGTGTGGGATCTATATTCGAGGCCTGTGACCGAAAATTTTCATAAAGATCTTCCAGTTCCTTTACAGAACCATTTAATTCAGTAGGGAGTTTACTTTCCCTGCGTACCAATTGATTCATTAGATCCTGCTCTTCCATAAAGATATCTTCAGGACTAAATCCAAGCTTCTCTATTTTATCGGCCCATTTTGATTCTATCAATAAAAATGAATTTCGAAGCACAAGAACCGGAAA
>JAYTXP010000051.1:0-43367 GCA_043742885.1 Chitinophagaceae bacterium
GTTCAGAAATATTATTCATGCATTCCAAACAAGAATTTTGCCTTCATTAATGAACCGCTACGAAAAATTATTGCGGTGGGTATTAAAAGGCTGGAGACCGGTATGGATGTTGGTTAGTTTATTTTTATTATTCTTTATATCCATTGGATTATTATATTTAAGAGGAAATAAATCAACCTTCTTCCCCAGCGGTGATCCCAATTTTATTTACGTTTATTTAAAAATGCCTGTAGGCACTGATATAAAAATTACCGATAGCGTTACCCATGTTTTAGAAGGCCGTGTTTATAAAGTTTTAGAAAAAGAAAAGCCGGGTACCGAAGGAAGTATTGTGGAAAGTGTTATAGTTAATGTTGCCGTTAGTGCAAATAATCCAAGAGATAATAACCGTAGTGTGCAATCCAACCTGGGACGTATTCAGGTATCATTTGTTGAATATGCAAAACGTAATGGAAAGAGTACACAACCCTATCTTGATCAGATCCGTGAAGTGGTGCAGGGAATTCCCGGTGCCAGTGTGGAAGTAACCAAAGAAGATAATGGTCCACCCACTGATCCACCAGTTAATATTGAAGTGGCAGGAGATAATTTTGAGAGTATTGCTTCTGTAGCGACTCAATTGCTCAATTATCTTGACACTAACCGAGTGAATGGAATTGAGAATCTTCAGGCCGATGTGGATCTGAAAAATCCGGAGATCACGGTGAATGTTGACAGAGAAAGAGCGTTGATGGAAGGATTGAGCACTGGTCAGGTGGGTATGGAGATCCGCACCGCTATTTTCGGAAAAGAAGTGAGCAAAATAAAATCAGGAGAGGATGAGTATAAGATCCAATTAAGATATAAAGAGCTGCTTCGAAATAATGTGACCGACCTGATGAATATGCGTATCACATTTATGGATATGAACACCATGCAGGTGAAATCCATTCCATTAAGTTCAGTGGCTACCGTAGATTATACCAATACCACCGGAGGTGTAAAAAGAAAAAATGTAAAAAGGACCATACAGCTTCAGAGCAATGTGCCAGATCCCACTATGGTGGCTGGTGTAAATGCAGAACTTCAGAAGCATATCAATGATTTTCTCGATATAGCAAAAGTGCCATCGGATGTGACCATCCGATTAAGCGGACAAAGTGAGCAGGAAAAAGAAACTCAAACATTTTTAGGAACTGCCTTGCTGATCGCTTTGGGAATAATTATTCTGATACTTGTCCTGCAATTCAATAGTTTGAGTAAACCGTTCATTGTTATTACAGAGATCTTCTTTTCCATCATAGGTGTATTTATTGGCTATGCGGTAACTGGAATGACCATTGCCACGATCATGATGGGTATGGGTATCGTAGGATTGGCGGGTATTGTTATTAAGAATGGTATTCTGTTGATTGAATTCACCGATGAGCTGAGGGGAAGGGGAATGCGTACACGTGAGGCGGCCATACAAGCTGGAAAGATCAGGATCATTCCGGTAATGCTAACGGCAGTAGCCACTATTCTCGGATTACTTCCGCTGGCTGTAGGATTCAATATTGATTTTGCCGGATTGTTCCAGCATTTCACTCCGCATATTTTCTTTGGTGGAGATAGTGTTGTATTCTGGGGACCACTTAGCTGGACCATCATCTTTGGTTTGATGTTCTCCTTCTTTCTTACATTGATAATGGTGCCAAGTATGTACCTGATTGCAGAAAGACTAAAACGTCCAATGGAAAGATTCTATGGTACTAAGTTCATCGCATTGCTTGGATTCACCGGACCTGTATTCTTTCTTTTCGTAGGAGTTATGTTCCTGATTCGCCGACTCCAGGGAAAGAAAGTGTGGATGGGAAAGTTGGCGAAATAGAAAAAGAAAAACCAATTAATAAAAAAGCGGCCTCCGGATGGGGCCGCTTTTGTTTTGGTATTTGTCACCATCAATAGGTGACTGTGATGGATGAAATTCCGTTTTGTACCGTACAATTATTGCAAAGATCAGGCAAGGTTTTATTTCTTGCAAGCACAGTGGTATAGCTAATGATATCGTTCCAGCCATAAGAACCCGTGTTCATATAACCTATCTTCTCTTTTAATGCCTGTATGAAACTAATGGTATAAAAACCACCGAGATAATTGGCCCAGGAATATTCACCAGCTTTGGCAGCAGCAGAGATAATACTTCCCTTTGCGTTCATGAATAATTTTTTCAGTTTGGTGATATCTGGGCGGTTATCCGCTTGTAAATTGAGAAAACTATTGGCAGTAACCTGCGAAAGTCCGATCTTATTATTGCAGCAATCCGCCAGTACCAGGTTAAGACGTGCTCCTTTCCCCTTTAATTCATTATAAACATAGCTTAAAGGCATTGAAGTCTGATCGGTGATGCTGATATAACTGGAGGTACGAAGGTCCATCATTGGATAAACATCGGTTTGATTATCGTACCGAAATCCATGGCCACGATAAACAAAGATCACAATGTCATTTGCTCCGGGATGAACAAGGTTAAGCGTGTACTGCACGCTTTCTTTATTGAAATTAGTTCCATCCACCACATATTTTCGATAGGACAGCCCCAGGGCATCGCTAATAGTACTGAATTCATAATCCAGTTTGTCGCGATCGGCAATACAGCTTGGGCCTATATCACTGATCAATGTATTTGCCACTACAATAAGATGAAGCTTTGCATTTCCATAATTAGTGGTGGTAACAGGCGTGGTAATTTTTTTGATCGTATTATCAATACCGCAAAGTTTTTTCAGGGAAGCGAATTCCGTTTCATTGGTCCAAAAGAATTTTTTAAGGAAGGCCTCACCTATATTAGTAGGTTCTACCAGGTAAAAAGAATCCACGGGAATTTCAGAACCCGGAGTCAGATTTTTATCATCAGTGGTAGAAACATCCCAAGTATTATCATACTTACCTTTTCTCCAGATGAAATAATCGGGATTATAGGTTTGATCAGTAGATTTCTCCGTAATAAAACGAGGATTTGCTCCTGTCATGAAAAAATACTGGCGCCCATCATCCAGGTTTCCCGTGGTGGACTTATAATCCACATTTACTACATGATAACGATTATCAGAGGAAGTATAGCCTATTCTCATATAAGCATAGCTGTCGTTAAAATAGACCAGCAGGCCTTCATAGCGGTTATAGCTTTTGTCGTGAAAATTCACCTTGTATAAAACCTGGGCAGTAGACTTTGCAGGCGAGATGAATGCGCTTAGTAGCAAAACAAGCAGCAAATTCAGTAATAGTGATCTTTTCATGTTTAAAATATTAGGGATCATCGAATGTATCAAATTTCGGGACTAAAATACTATAGAGAACCGGGAATAAAAATGCCGTCCCGAGGGTATTCAGGACGGCATTTTGTTAAACAAACTAAAAAGATCAGAATCCTTTTTTCTGTACGGGGTTTCCGTCAGCGTCCAGTTCAATGACCTCATAGCCCAGTTTCTTTACTCCATTGTATATTTTGGTCTTATCGCCCACCAAAAGAATATTCATTTTGGCTGGGTTTAGGTTCTTTTTAATAGAAGCGTCTGCCTGTTGCCTGGTAAAACCAGCCAGTATCTTATTCTGCTGATCTACATAATTAGCCGGAAGGTTGTAATCCAGGATCCTTCCAATGAAACCGGCTTTTTGAAAACCTGTTTCATAACGAAGTGCGTCTCTCTGTCCCAATGAACTTTTCATGAATGTCAGTTCAGCCTCAGTCACACCATTTTCCTGGTAATTATGAAGCTCTTTCATTACTTCGGCCAAAGCGCTGTCGGTAGCATCCGCACGAATACCTGAGCTGAATTCAAAATTTCCTGAATTATCATCTCCGGAGAATGAACTGCGGGCACCATAGGTCCAGCCTTTGTCTTCACGCAGGTTAAGATTGAGGCGGCTGTTGAAATCACCACCCAATGGGTAGTTTACAAGAGTTGCTTTATAATATTCCCCTGTAGCGTCATATTTTAAACCGGTAGAATAACCAACACGGAACTGTGATTGAGCAGCCTTTGGAATATCCACGATGAATACTTTGGTCTTGTCAATCGTACTTGCACTTCCATTTGGTTTAGGCAGTACGATCTTTTTATTCGGAAGTTTATTCAGGAAGGCCAGTTCGGGGATAATTTCTTCCTGCTTCACATCTCCTACGATTACCACTTTGGCACCGTTAGAGCTGATATAATTATCATAATAATTCTGAACATCCTGCAATTTCATATTGCGAATGGTATTCTCTGTTCCACCTTCGCTCATGCCCAGAATATTATTAGGCCCGAAGTTCAGTTTTGCAAAAACTAAAGAAGCCACTGCGGCAGGATCTGATTTTGTTTGTTTGAAATTTTCCAGGCGCTGACGCTGGATACGATTGAATGCCGCTTCAGAGAATGAAGGCCTGAGCATTCTTTCCTCTACTATTGCCATCGTAGCTGCCAGGTTTTTCTTCAAAGCCTGAACACTAAAGGTAATACCATCCTGACCGCTAGATACATTCACTGAGCTACCTAGTTTCTGTAATTCAACAGCTAATTTTTCAGCTGTATAATTCTTAGTATCCTCATTCATCATACTGGAAAATACACTTGCCAATCCAAGGTGAGCAGTATCATTTGACTGCAATAGATGGCCGCCAACCAGTTTTATGGTAATGGTCACAGTTGGGATCTCTGATGTTTCTGAGCCAATCACTTTTATGCCGCCTGCAAGATCTTTTCTCCAGAATTTAGGAACCTTTATTGCAGGGTTTGGGCCATTGCCAGGAATTTTTGAACGATCAAAATTATCTGAGGCCTTTACATATTTTAATCCTTTGTAACCATATTCAGGAGCTTTGTACACACTTGAATCGATCTTATAATTATCTGCTTTTGCGATCATTTTTTCCTGACCTTTTGGTAATACGCTGAGATAAACTGCGGATTTCCCTTTTATATACTTATTGTACACGCGTATCACATCTTCTTTTGTAAGTGACTGATACATTTTCAACAAGTCAGTGATCTTATTAGGATTTCCGGCAAATGTTTGAAAGGCTGCGAGTTGAGAAACCTTACCTGCTACGGATTGCAGGCCATTGATGGTTTGAGCTTCCATACCTCCTTTAAATTTGGCAATATCATCATCAGTAACACCCCTGACCTCGAAACTGTCAAATGATTTGCGGAAAAGAGAATCCATAACTGCAAGTGATCTTCCGGGACCCGGTACGATCTGAAAGGTCATTTCCCCCGCCAGTTCAGAAAGTTGACTGAATGCACTGGCATTCAGCGCAGTCTGTTTTTTTACCATCTGCTGATACAACACTGAATTTTTTCCTTGCCCTATTACCTGTGAAAGGCAGGCCAGCGCGGCCATATCTTTATTATAATTTGGAACAGTAGGAAAACTGATATAAAGCATAGGAAGTTTAGCGTAATTGTCGGTATAAGAAACATACCGATCGGAGGTAAGCACAACAGCTGGTACTTCCACTGGTTTTACTTCAGGGCCGCGGGGAATAGGGCCAAAATATTTTTCTGCCAGTTTTATTACATCGGCCGGTTTAACATCACCACCAACAGTAAGAGTAGCATTATTTGGCCCGTACCAGCGAAGGAAAAAATTCTTAAGATCATTCACATCTACACGGTTAAGATCTTCTATATAACCGATCGTAAGCCATGAATAAGGATGACCATAAGGATAAAGATTACGGGATGATGTTTCACCAGACAATCCATAAGGACGGTTATCATAATTCTGTCCTCTTTCATTCTTAACGGTTGAGCGTTGGATCTCAAATTTTTTCTGTGTAACCGCGTCCATCAGAAATCCCATGCGGTCTGCCTCCAGCCATAGCATTTTTTCGAGTTGATTGCTGGGAACGGTTTCAAAATAGTTAGTACGATCGCGGTTAGTACTGCCATTGAGCGTGCCACCCACTTCAGAAACAATTTTAAAATGTTGTTCATCGGCAACATGGTCGCTTCCCTGGAACATCATATGTTCAAAAAAGTGAGCGAATCCTGATTTTCCGATCTCTTCACGAGCCGACCCTACGTGATAGGTTATATCCACGTGAACAAGTGGATCGCTGTGATCTTCATGAACCACAACGGTAAGTCCGTTAGAAAGCACATATTTTTCATAAGGGATCAATAATTCGGAACCCGTACGGGTAATTTTTTCAACCAGCTTTGTCTGCGCTTTCACCAGGATGGTGAGGAACAGAAAACAGGCCAGGAACAACCATTGTCTTTTCATAATATGCATAATTGATTTAGCTAATAATTTCGAGGATCGGAAAATTAATGAAATATCGCTCTAGGTCCCTACCATTTATCATAATAGAATAAAGTCGGTGAGGATTGGCCCGGCAAGTTTATTTTTGGGGTCTAAAACTTAGAAAATGGCAAATATGATCAACAACCACGAGATCGATTATCATATATACGGAGAGGAACTTCAGTTTGTTGAAATAGAACTGGATCCCCAGGAAACAGCCATCGCTGAAAGCGGTGCCATGATGATGATGGAAGATGGTATTGAAATGCAGACCATTTTTGGTGATGGTTCTGTTCAGCAAAATTCCGGTTTTCTGGGAAAACTGCTTAGCGCAGGAAAAAGGTTACTGACCGGCGAAAGTCTTTTTATGACCGCTTTTACCAATACAGGCCATGGGAGGAAAAAGGTAAGTTTTGCAGCACCCTATACCGGAAAAATTATTCCTATCGACCTTCTTCAGATGGGAGGCACCATCATTGCGCAGAAGGACGCTTTTCTTTGTGCAGCGAAAGGAGTAAGTGTGGGTATATTTTTTCAACGAAAATTGGGTGTGGGCATATTTGGCGGTGAAGGGTTTATTATGGAAAAAATAGAAGGTGACGGAATGGCCTTTCTCCATGCCGGTGGCTTTATAATAGAAAAAAATCTGGTGCCTGGTGAAGTATTAAAAATTGATACGGGTTGCCTTGTGGCCTATACTCCGGGAGTACAATTTGATATTGAATTTGTAAAAGGGATCAAGAATTTAATGTTTGGTGGAGAGGGTTTATTCTTTGCGCGTTTACAGGGACCGGGAAAGGTCTGGATACAATCATTACCTATCAGCCGGCTGGCTTCAAGAATTGTTGCTTATGGTACATTCCATCGTAAGGAAGAAGGATCGGTGTTGGGAGGGTTAGGGAATTTGTTAGATGGAAGGGAGTAAACAGGTTGAGCTGTTGAGCTGTTTAGGAGTTGGGTGAACATTTCCCATACTTTGGGTATTCGCTCAACCTCTCAACAGCTCAACCTCTCAACTTAATTGACCTTCTTCAATAGTATTTTCTTCTGCGAAAAATTATACGCCGCATCCAGCATTTCGATCAATTTAGGCCAGTCTTCTTTTTTAATATAAGCCTGTTTATAGATCTTTTTTTCCAATAAGGTCAGCACATTATTTTCTATGCTGGCCTGCACAGCGAATTGCCCCACTTCATTTTCTATGCTGATGTTTAGATTTTGTAAGCCCACTACTTTATAACCATTAGGAATAGTAAAACTGATCACAGTACGAAGGCTTCGGGCATAGCCCAGGTCGGCATCTACTTCTCTTTTCTTTTCATCTATGGGGATGAATAATTGCTGTCCTATCAGTACCGGAACAGAGACCAGCAGGTCATTACCTGCCACCTTCACCATATTCGATAATTCAAACTTATTTGTATAGATCAGTTCCTGCTTTCGCCAGCTGCGACCATCTGCATTCAATGTAAATTCAAGATAGTTACTGATATTATCGAAATCATCACTCAGTGAGGTCTTCATATAATTCAGCTTTCTGGTCTTGTCCTCTTTTTTTCTCTCCCTTAATTTTTCTTCATATTTATCAAGGGCATCACCTTTCATTCCAGCCCTAACATCATCCTCCCCTCCATAATTGCGATGATCATCATCAAGTGCAGTGGTATAAACTAAAGCCTGCTGATTTACATTTTGCTTGCTCAATCCTTTTACGCTACGCTGTAATACAACGGTCATTGTTCGTGTAGCCGTATCCATCGTCGCGCTTACCTGGTTGGTGATCACATTCTCATCTGGTTTAGTTCCGGGCAGGGTGATCGGCGTAGCTATTGGATTTTTTCCCAGTGATATCACAAAGGCCGGGGTGTTGAGAAACTCCTCTCTCAGATCATAAGGATTGGTACAGATGCCAGCGTTGAAAATATATTTATCCTTCACTTTCACCATCCACTCCGGTTCACTTCTGAAAATAATATTTTCAGGCTTTGTGGTGGTGCGTGGCGCCGTTACGATCAATTGATAGGAGATCTTACGAAGATCAAAACATTGGGTAAGACAGGAAGCGAACAATTCACTGGAGAAACCATTGGCCCTGTAAAAAGACATATGCCGCAGAATGTAATATACTTTCTGAATATAATCTTCCTCACGCATATCATCTCCTCCCACCGAACGCAAGTAAGCCTTGGCCATGGTATAATACATAGATCCATCAAGGCGATTGTACAGAGTGTTCATTTTTTTGGCCAGTTCCTGCGGGCTGATATTCTGTTTCAGTTCTCCCCGGTCGCCAATAAAAAGATCTGAACGGTTCTCGCTGCGTGAGAAAACAATTTGAAATTTCACCATGGGTAATTCTACCATTCTGTTCACCCATCGGGTATCGTTTAGCTTTTCACGGTCATGATCTTCCCAAACATAATCCGCGTTACTATTGCCGGTCTCGTTAAAATCAGGCGCACTCATGGTCGATTTGGAATTCACGAACGATTTATCGTCTGTATCGATCTCAAATTTCTGGCTGATCACCGGGTATTCACGGGTGCAAACAAAATAAATAGGATCGAATTCGATATAGCTCATTTTCTTCACCGTATTATCATCATAAAAGATAGTACCGTAGTCGATAATATCTCCTGGACTGAGATCCGGTATAGCCAGTTTATAGAATAGAACCTTGCTCTTACTTTTATCATAGTAGGTACTCGCTTTTCCGATATATGGAGTAAATGTATTGGGCACATCACTGACATCTTCTATATAGATCGCATTACGCAGTAAAACATCCTGTACCTGTCCATCTGGTTTTATGATCCTGAAACCGGCTCCGTCGTTGGAAGAACCGATCCGAAAATAAAAATAAGAATAGGTATTTACTGCGTCGCGGTCAGCCAGCAAAATGCGCCGATGTGTGATCTCATAGACCGCCAGCTTGTTCGCATCTTTATCAAAAGAGAATCGTGTTTTCTGTGCGATGATCACACCGCTTTCCTCTTTCCATTTGGATGGGATGGCATTTATTTTGAAATCCACGTCATTATCCTCCCAGATCTGTTTCATGTTTCTGGCGATGCTTTCTAATTTGGATGAGCTGAATGTATCATCCTCCTCCTGGGCAGAAATTGCTGTGGATATATAAAGGCAGAGCAGAAGGGTCAAAAATTTGTTCATGTATAAGTTTTTTCTGCCTTATCAGGGCTTCCTGATCAGAATAAGATTACTGTTGAAATCATTTAATTTTTTGGCGAAACTCTTCCAGTTTTCAAAATCCGCTTTCCGGATCCTTCCATTGGGAAAACTGAGGGTTTTTCTGAAGCTGATCTTATTACCTGCTGAGCTATAAGCAGCATCAACAGAGTAATCGTCATATTTAAGTTTCAGCGCCGGTGGCAGTGAAGAGATTTTATACCCTGCGGGAAGGTTCAGATCTGTTTCGAACTGGTAGGTATAACCCGAATGAAGTTCATAGTCCTGCTGTCTTTTGGCATCCGGAATAATTCCGCGCATATCCTCAGAAAAGAAATCTATGCCGGCATAAATATCTTTTTCTTCCGTTATAACATAATTACTCAGATCAATATCTCCTTCTATTGTTACAGGCTGCTCGCGATCGCTGAGATCAGAAGTTTTTACATTGGCTACTGAAAGATTTGTATTGCCAAATTCAAGAAAGCGGTTCAGCAATTTCTTTTTGTCGTCAGCAGGCAGATCATGATAGTACTGGTGAAAGCCTGTTCTTTCTTCTCCCGTCAGGGTCACTTTCACATGTCCCTTCAGCACATTATCCTGCAATTGAAAACTGCATTGGGTCAGCACCTTGCTTTTATCCACGTCCATAACCGGCACTTTTTTTATCTCGTATTTATCTCCCTTGCCGATCAGGACTTCTTTGCCTTGTATGCGCCAGGCATAATCTCCAAGTGGTATATATTTCTCAGTGCCATCAAGAAAATATTCTTTACCATTCAGCTCTACGGTACTGATGCAATGATTGTCTACGCAAAGAGAGGGAAGAGAATAATCGTATGGAATATGTTTGGTCCCTATCCAGGTAATGTATGCAGGAAAACCTGCCAGTTTGAGCATCTCAGTAAGGAGATTGGCCATACCCTTACAATCGCCGTATTTGGCTTTATAAACGTCCTGTGCGGGAGCAGGAATAAAACCGGCCAGCCCATCTTCAAACGCGATATAACGGATATTATCCTGCACCCAGTAATAAATGGCCTTTACCTTTTCAATATCTGTGTTCTTTCCGCGGATGAGCTCTGTTACTTTAGACTTGAATTCCTCCGGTTTGTTATTGCATTTATTATAGAGATAATGATACCAGTTATAAAGATCGCCTGCATCCGCGAATCCTTTCTCTTTTTTTCCATCAATTTGAAATGATTTCACCACCAGCACCAGGTGAGGAAACAGATAGGCCGCGCTGGGGGCGCGATCCTCATTTTTCATGGTCTCCAGATTCTGGATCTTATAGATATAGACCATTCCATTTTTTTCAGGAGATTTTTGTTTGGTCACTTTATACCCTTCAAAATTGAATTCACGAATATCCAGCTCCAGCCAATCAGGGACTACGATTCGTATGATTTTTTCTTTCGTTGGGAAAAAACTGTTGAAGTATACCGATGTCAGATATTTACTATCGAAATATTTTTTTTCCGTTTCTACCCTTGTTACATCGGCATAACCGGAAAATTTGATATTAAAAAATTTTACACGACTATCATCAGAAAAGATCTCACTGGAACTGGCGGAACGGTCTATAGCATATCCAACATTATAACTCTTTTTTATACCAAACATTCCTTTCATTTTCTCCAACTGCTTAAAGGAATTGATCTTGCAGAACGAATTATAAAAATCGAAATATTGTATAGCAGCGCTTTCTCTCAGGGAAATAAAATTGATGCCTGTATTCTTTGTAGCGGTCACCACCGGTAATCGGTCGCTACCTTTTCCACGGTCAAAATTGTATTCTTCCTCCACGGATATGGCAGCCACCCGGTCGTCAGGAAATAGCTTTTTCAGGCGGTTGGCCTCAAAAATATCATCCTCTGCCTGACTGAAGCCTGAAAACGGCAAGGCTAGAAGTAAAAGCAGGTAAAACAGGGTTCTTCTCATGGTTTTTTATTCAAGTCCGACAAAATAAGAAATAGAAACTTACCCAGTGCTGTTTTTTGGAAAATCCAAAGGGTTTTATTCATGATGCGACTTTAAAAACAACATGATTTTGATCATAACTTGTTTTAAATTCGCAGGATAACCTCTTTACAAATGGCAAGAAAGAATGAAGTATTAAAGGACGTGGTGATAAAATTCGCCGGAGATAGTGGTGATGGCATGCAATTGACCGGTACCCAGTTCTCGAACAATACCGCATTATTGGGAATTGACCTCGCAACATTTCCGGATTTTCCAGCGGAGATCCGTGCTCCACTAGGTTCATTGCCTGGTGTGAGTGGATATCAGCTTCGTTTTTCCAGTGACCGGATCTTTACTCCTGGAGATTCCTGCGACGTGCTCGTTGCTATGAATGCCGCGGCGCTGAAAGTAAATCTTAAGGAATTGAAGAAAGGCGGAAAGATCATTATTAATACAGATGGTTTCGATGCAAAAAATCTTCGCCTCGCTAATTATGCCGAAGGCGATAACCCATTAGATAATGGAAGCCTTAGTAATTATGAGGTGATCAAAATGGATGTGACCAAGATGACCCGGGAGTCGCTGAAAGATCTGTCGATGGGTATGAAGGAAAAAGACAGGGCCAAGAACATGTTCGTTCTGGGATTTCTGTACTGGATGTACAATCGCGATATGGAAAACACCATCACCTTTATTCGCGAAAAATTTGGTAAAAAAGCAGATATACTGGAAAGCAATATAAGAGTATTGCAGGCGGGATATAATTATGGTGATACCACTGAAACCTTCACTACAACGTATTCAGTTGAGAAGGCAAAAATGGATCCGGGAACTTATCGTTCAGTGATGGGTAACCAATCTCTTTCTTACGGACTTATTGCCGCAGCGAAGAAAAGCGGTTTGCCTTTGTTCCTGGGATCTTATCCTATTACTCCCGCCTCAGATATTTTGCATGAGCTGGCCCGTCATAAAAATTTTGGGGTACGTACATTTCAGGCGGAAGATGAGATCGCTGCTATCACTTCTTCTATTGGTGCAGCCTATGGTGGCGCACTTGCGGTAACCACTACTTCCGGTCCGGGTATGGCCCTGAAAGCAGAAGCAATGGGATTGGCAGTAATGCTGGAAATTCCACTTATCATAGTGGATATTCAGAGAGGAGGTCCTTCAACCGGACTACCTACAAAAACAGAACAATCAGATCTTCTTCAGGCTTATTATGGAAGAAATGGTGAATGTCCTATGCCGATTATTTCTGCATCGACTCCTGCAGACTGTTTTGAAGTAGCTTATGAAGCGGCAAGAATAGCTATTCATCATATGACGCCTGTGATCTTACTCAGTGATGGATATATCGCAAATGGTGCTGAGCCATGGAAATTCCCGAAAGAAGAAGATCTTCAGCCTATTCCTGTAACATTTAAAACAGAACTGGCTGAAGGCGAAGAAAAATATCTTCCTTATGCGCGTGATGAAAAATTGACAAGGCCATGGGCCCTGCCGGGTACTCCTGGATTGGAACATCGCATTGGTGGGATCGAAAAACAAAATCTTACAGGTAACGTTAACTACGAACCCGAGAATCACCAACTGATGGTGAATCTTCGTGAAGAAAAAATAGCAAGGATCGCGGATCATATTCCTGAGCAAAAACTGGATAGTGGACTTGAAAAAGGCAAAATCCTGGTATTGGGCTGGGGTTCTACTTATGGCGCAATAAAATCTGCCGTGGCCGAATTGCAGGCGAGAGGAGAAAATGTTAGCCATGCTCATCTTCGTTATGTACGACCATTCCCTAAAAATCTGGGAACTATCATAGGCAATTTTGACAAAGTGCTGATTCCTGAGATCAATAATGGTCAGCTTATCAAGATCATTCGCGATGTGTACTTGGTAGATGCAGTGGGATATAATAAAGTAATGGGAATTCCTATTACTAAAACGGAAATGGTAATGAAGCTGGAGGAATTACTGGGTGGCGCTAATTAATTAGCACGGATACATTTCCTGTACCGGTGGGTGTTTATCTCATATAATTCTTTAAAGGTTTGCTTTTTAATAAGTTTCACTTGGCATTGCAAATGCAAATCCGAATGCAAGTATGGCCAGGATCAATCCAAACATGAAAACATTATAAGCGATTCGAAGGAAGCTATACTTCTTTGCCAGCACCACTCCCAGAAAATAATTATCCTTCACAATACTGCTGTATAGATATTCTTTATCATTAAGCATTTCCTGCATGGCCCAACTATAATCTGTAAGACCCATCCTGAAGAAATTTCCGAAGAAAAGTAGATTGGTCTTTTTTGTTCTGATATCATCTTCTGTGAATTTTCCATGATTCACATTTGGCCGGGTAGCCAGAATAGCAAATACAATAGCCGCTACGCAAACGGAAACCAGGACCACAAGTGGTATCATCAGGTTCGGATTATCACGCAACTTTGTATAAAGTGAAGAGACTACTATAGAAAGAATGATCGCATTCACTGAGATCAGGATATTCGCCTTAGAATCTGCCATCTGGCTAAGATTATTCTGATTCTGTGCCATAATGCGGAACACTGTATTGATACCTCTTTCGGTCTGACTGGCCTTATCTTTTTTCACTTTCGCCGCAAGAGAAGCCAGTTGATCAGCACTGCTTCCGGCCTTATCTTTTTTCTCTTTAGGATCTTTATTTTTTTCTTCTTTTTCGGGTTTCATTTCATCTCTCGCTTTTTGTTTTAGATCTTCCAGAAATTTTTCTTTTATAGGTTGCAGCCTGGACTGGGCGAAGGGAGTGAAATAATGATGGGACTCGAGAAAAGTAATATTATTCTGTCTCCAATCCTTCTTGGAAAAGTCATAACCGCTAAATTCACGGAACTCCTTTCTTAAAAGTTTGCTTTTTTCTTTGAATTCAGGAGTGCCTAAATGGAAAAGATCAGCATCACAGATAATTTCTTCAATCGGGCTTGAAGGACGTTGTGGTATTCTTGTTGCATTGATACAACCGACCACCTTAGCGGTGAATTCCGGGCTGACTTTGTGTGCGGCCAAAAATTCAGATGCGAATTGAATACTGGCTGATTCATGGTCTTTCGCAATACCAGTGGTATAACCGGTATCATGAAACCAGGCGGCTGTAAGCAAGGCCAGCCTGTCTTCTTCTGAAAGATCCTTGGTATGTGAAAGTTTTTCAGCAGCTGCCACCACTTCCTGTGTATGCAGAAGGCTGTGAAAGCTGATAGATTTGTTAAGTTTGTTGACTAACAGGTCAGTTACCTGGGCCTGCGCATCCTGAATCAATTGATTGTCCATGGTGTTATAAAGATAACATTTGATAAATTTATAAAAAATAGACAAGAATGAGGTCCTTTAAATTTCCGATGACTATTGTATTAACAGGCATGCTGCTGTTTTTATCCTGTAAGCAGAAAAGGCTGGACTCTCCGCCCCATTATAAATTTAGGGATGTGTTTTCCTTCAAACTGGATCAAAAACTGAAAGAAATCTCGGGCCTAGCCTATGATGGAAAGATCAATATGTTCCTGGCCATAAATGATGAAATGGGGAAAATTTTCTACCTGGCAAGGGATACCAGGGCAATAATGGAGGAATATGATTTTGCTCCGTCAGGTGATTTTGAAGATGTTGCCATGTATAATGGTAAGCCTTATATCCTTCGCAGTGATGGGTATCTCTATCGTTTTGATAAAGATAGCCTAAGTGCAAAGGGCAGTGGACATGAACTGGGTCAGTTGCCGGTAACGGGCATCAATGATTTTGAAACAATTTATACGGATGCAGATCGAAAAGCGTTGATCATGATCTGTAAGAATTGCAGTGGCGATGATGCGAAATCCGTTTCTGCCTATGCTTATTATCCTGATTCTATAGGTTTTGATGCTAAGCCGGTCTATGTGATCAATACAGAGTCGGTAGAAAAATTATCGCCTTTTCACAGCACCAAATTTGAACCTTCCGCCGCAGCCATTAACCCGGTAATAAAAAAACTTTTTATTCTTTCTTCCGGTAGCCGGCAATTGGCAATTTGTGATCTGAATGGTCAGGTGGAATCTGTTTTTAAACTTAGTTCACGCTTGTTTACGCAACCAGAAGGCATTGCTTTCCGGCAGAATGGAGATATGTTCATTAGTAACGAAGGAGCGGGAGGTAGAAGCACCTTGCTCATCTTTCCATTTTATAAGGATACTTCTAATACGTTGGCTCCCGTTGCCGGATCCTCGCATTATAATTTTAATTCGCCGGATGACCGTTTACAATTAGGTAAACATCTTCATGAAATTTCAGGCATGTCATTTATCACAGGCACAGACTATATACTTGCAGAAAATGATGAGAAGGGAGACATATTCACAGTGGATTTCCGAACAAGAAATGATAAAGTAGGCAAGGTCAAATTTGGTGGTAAGGGAGATTATGAAGATATTGTCTATACAGATTCGGCGATCTATATGCTGATTAGCAGCGGTACAATCGTGAAAGTAGATACCAGAGATAGTTCAATGGTCAATACCGATTATGTACTCGATGGACAGAAAAATGAATTTGAATCCATGTACCTGGACAAACAAAGTCATTCTCTGATCCTTCTTTGCAAAGATTGTCAGCATGAAAAAAATGAAGTAAGAAATGCCTATCAATTCGACCTCTCAAAAAATACTTTCAATACAGATCCGGTTTATACTATTCAAATTTCCGCAATACGCGATCTATTGAAAGATGAAAATGCAGAATTCAAACCTTCTGCGGCAGCCGTCAATCCAATAGATGGAAAAATATACGTGGTGGCCTCGGTAGGTAAATTATTATTGGTGATCGACAGGAATGGAAAATGTGAACGCGTATTTCGCCTGGATCCCACGCTGTTCAATCAACCTGAAGGAATGGCTTTTGCTCCCAATGGCGATCTCTATATTTCTAATGAAGGAGGCGAAGGTATTGCCACCATTCTTAAATTCAATTATCGAAAATGATCAGATCTTAAGTGCGAATAATTCAATTGTCTGATTTTTCCCTTTAAGATCTACCTGTCCCAGAGATTCTGTTTGCCAGTCCTTCATGTCCAGTAAATCCACCATTTCCTTAGAGATCAGATATTTTTGATTCAGCTCTGTACAGGCGCTTCTGATTCTTGCCGCCGTATTGATGGCATCACCGCTCATGACCACGTCTTTTTTTATCAGGCCTACCTGTCCAACGGTAACAATACCTGAATGGATACCCGCTTTGTACTCCGGGATGACCCCATAATTTCGCCGGAACAATTCGGCATGTGCGTTCAATTCTTTTCGGGCAGTGATTAGAGAGTCTACAGCTTTTCTGGCGTTGATAGAATTAGTGGGCCACCAAATCACGATTTCATCTCCTACATATTGATAAACCCGGCCCTCATGTGAAAGCATGCCTTCTGAAATGAAGAATATAAAATCACGGATGAATTTAAAATATTCTTTGTGACCCATTTTTTCTGCAATGGGAGTAGAGTCTGTGAGATCAAGGAACATGATGATGCGGTTCTCTTCTCTCGGTTGCAGGTATCGGCCCAGCATGATGCTTACAAATACGCCGGGCGAGTATTTTTGATTTATTTCCATAGCCAGCAACGTAAAAATAAATAACAATACCCACTCAGGCATTTTTTGCAAGAGCCATTTTGTATGAAACATGTTATGTGAAAAACGAGAAAGCGCGACTTCAAAGCCTCGTCCGGCGATCAACCATTCGTAGCTTAAGTAAATGAAAAAGTTCATGATGAAGCCTGCCACCACCAGGATTAGTGTTTTCAGCAGAAGATTTTTTCCCAATGAGGCGTTTCGCAGATAGTCTTTCAAAACAGTCACGATAATCCAACCGATTATCAGGCTGATCAGAAAAACATTGAATTCACGAACCAATACTTCCCAAGTGTAATTATAATCGGGCGATGAATATTTTTCTGGAAGCGTGCCTGCCAGTTTTCGTCGAATAAAAAATATAAGGTCAAAAAGTGTCCAGCATGCAGCAATGATGAAAATAGTTTGGGCCTGGTATCTTTTTACGCGGCCAATTACCTTACGTTCTGAAGGATCATTTTTTTTTGATTTATGGCGAAAAGCAGTAAACATATTAGCACTGTTAGCAATAATAATCGTGCCGTATCAGTAAACCAGGTTGAAACGAGTTCCTAAAGAGAAATTCAGGCTTTTTTCATCGCTATGGAATCCAACAGAACCTGTAATGGCAAAAAGGTTAAAAGGCAGATAATAAATACCTGCGCCATAAGCGCCATGCCACCTCCTGGTAAGATCAAAACGGGAATGTACTTTTCCTGCATCACCAAAGAATAATAATCCTATCTGGCCAGGAATGAAATAAGTATTAACATCTCCGAGCTTTACCCGCAGTTCAAGACTGCTGTAAAAACTAGCCCTTCCTGTATATCGATTTTTACGGAAGCCACGCAGCCCATCTTCCACACCTAAAGTCAACCCCTGGAAATATTCAAAATTGCGGTTGAATAAATGACCTCCGCCCATTTTAAGTACTGCGATCATTTTGGCCGGGTCATTAAAGCTGGCATAGATGGTCATATCGGAGGTGAATCCTACCAGGTCACGACTATTATTATTTAATCCGCGTTGCGCAAAAATTTTATTTTCCCATAAAATACCACGGCTTGGCCAGAACGTATTATTCCTATTATCGACTAACATTACCAGTTTCGCTCCCAAATAGGATTTAGTGCTGAAAATACTGGCGGAATCAAGTCCCACATTGGCGGGCTTAGCGAAAATATTTCCAAGATTATCTTTTTGGCTGGCAGAATACTGATTGAAATAGGGGCCGATCATCAGGTGAAACTTATCAAAGAATCTATTACGTACCAATGCCTCAAATTCTACCTTGTTATACCTGACCTGATAATAATTATCCGGCTTAGTCTTATCCAATTCCACATGATTGCCCATGCCGTAAAAATTACGAAGGGCAGTACGCGCCAGATTGGCTTTTATCACCACGTCAATGCTTCGGGTTATATGATTGAATTCTCCCGAGTAATCAAATTGCCAGGCGTTATGCTCAACTGCGTATAGAATACGCAGATTTTGGTCCGTGGCATAAGGAAGATTACGGAAGCCGTAGGTTCTTCTGGAAAAACCTGCCCCTGCAAATAAATGATCATCCGAATTATAATTCAATGCAAGCAGAGGGAACTTGCTGTAGTTATAATTAAAATTGAAAAGGCTTTTTTCATTCACCGGTGAATTGCTGGAAAAGCGATTCTTCGCGTGACTTTTATTACGGATATAGTTGCCCGTATCTCTTGTATCATAAAGAAGGGCTTCCACTTTTCCACGAATATCAAAGGTGTCGTAATCCTGTCCGCCGATCATTCGTAGTTTAATGGTAGAGTGGGTATTTGAATCAACCACAAATACATCCTTGTCATTTAGACCAAACATTCTGATCTCTTTGGTGACCTTTGGATCGAATATGCGGTCATACATTACGAAGCTGGTATCTGATCTTACTCTGGAAAGTACCCTTACCTGGAGTTTACCATCGGCAGTATTGGATACTCTGAATATTTCACTTTTATTACTGCCGATGATATTGACTTTTCCTGAAAGGAAACGATAGTAACTCATGGCGGCCTGCTCAATGATATTTCGACGGCTGATCAGTTTTTTAGCGATGATCTCGCCATGTAAAGGATAAATTTCTTTTGGTAGTCGCTTTACTGAGGCCTCTATCACTGAATCTGTGAGTTGATCTTTTACGATCCTGATCTGCTTTTCCCAGTCCTTATCATCCAGGTCATTGAGGTAGATCCTGTCAAAATCACGGGCAGTATAATTCAGCCAGTTCACTTTTGGAATATTACTTCTGAAACCTTTCAGAAATGGAAGATTTCCTCTTGTAAGGAATTTCATCATCAGGCCATTGGAATAAAAGAAAGCCTGATCACGGTCTTTGGGAATAGGAGCAAAAACTTTTCCTTTGCCCGTATCCTGGGTGTCCCATTTCCATTGCCCAAGGTGGCGATCATAATCCGCAATGATCATATCAAGTAATCTTGCTTTCAGAGCCTCATTTTGTAATGGACGATGATCTGGTTCATCCGTCATATCATCAAAGATCTTGGCTGTGGTACGAGCATTGGAACCATCGAAAGTTGGATCCTTTTTTTCCAGCATAACCACTTTGTTTCGGAATATCTCTCTGTAAAAACCAAGCGCGGGGTCATCTGGAATAAAAAATAATTCCGGATTCGGTGCAGCCAAATGTAATGCGTTGGTTAGTCCTGGTACGATCAGTGAACCATAAGGCATGGTCGCCGTTTTTAATTCATATGCCATGCTATTGGCCAGTGATCCACGGAAATTGACAGGAATAGTTTGACCCGGGTTCTTATCTACTGCGCGAAGTGTATATTCTTTTTTATCTTTTTTGTTCTTTAGATTTAGGGATAAGGTTTGAGTTCCTCCGCCCAAACCAATAATAGAGAATCCACCCTTTTCTTTCTGGAGATTCATCACTTTCATATTAACGGGAGTAGCCCATTCCTTCCGATAATTCTCGCCCATAAATAATTTCTTGAAGGGGCCTGTTTTCGAATATTCACTTTTTAATGCCTGGGTCGTACTGTCTTTATATTTAAGGAATGGGTCCTCTACTATTATGCCAGCCACACTATCAATTTTTGCAGCAGGAGTAGCAAAATTTAGCAGAGTAAAAGGCGGATATTTTACTACACTATCGCCCACAGTATAAAAAGTGATAGTTACATTCTTGTTCTTAGACACTTCCAATACGGAAAACCCCTCTGAAGTATTATTGAATAAAGATTTCTTACTTTTTGCAGTTCGGTTCTGTTTGCAGCCCCCACCACTAACAATATAATTATAGGTGCTATCTCTGATAAGTTGCAGGTTATGATCATGTCCTGATACAAACAGCAGATTGGGTGCATTCTTCTTCACTTCATCTGAGATCTCGTTGATCATATTGGTATAAGCTGGAAACTTTATATCCTGTGGAGTTCCGAATACGCTACGGGAGATTGGATAAATGGATCCGATCAACGGAAGAGGGATGTAAAGATTCTTTTTTATGTCCGTAAGCGGAAAGATATGCTGCTTCAAGCTAAAATATCCTCCGTGAATTCCATTGCTTTTAAAAGGATGATGACAAGCAAGTATCACCAGCTTTTTCGCATTTCTTGCGGCTATATCGCCAATTTGTTTGGCCACTTCATCCGTTGTCTTGCAATTGCAATCAGATTCTATTTCGGGTTTATCATAAGGATGAAGGAACCACTGGCTATCAAAAAGAATCAATGTTACATTGTCATCCACCTGTACTTCCACCGGTCCGGGACATCCATCTTGTGGTTCGTAGTGTATGTTGGGATTCTTAAAAGCAAGAAAGGAAACATAAAGTTGCTGACGAAGTACTGCGTTCAACCCACCCTTACTGCCATTCTCCCAATCATGATTTCCAGGGATCATCCAGAGTTGAGATTTGGTGCCTTCCACCAGTGAAATCTGAGTATCTAAAACGGCACGGGCTCCCCGATAGGTATCATATTCTACATCAGGCAATCCTTTTTTGTAAAGATTATCACCGAGAAAAAGCACAGTGGTTTTTTCATCCAAAGGAATGAGATTGCGGGCAGCATCAACCACCGGGTGTCTTCCCTTGGTCAATTGACCTGCATCCCCAATAAGAATGATACGACGTGTAATGGTATCCGAACCATCTTTGGCCTGAGCCTTACCTGGCCCTTGGATAAGTACCAGTGTAACAAAAATTAATAATATTCTTTTCATTCTATCCTCGCTATGATTATTTAGATTCCTAATACAATTGAATTCAGTTCCTTAACTATCAACACTATGCTTAGCAAAAGGTTTCAAATTACTGAAATTGTATGCTCCTGAAAAATCTTGTTTGGTATTTTCCTTTAAAAAGATGGTAAAATCTCATTTTTTACCTTTTTTCAAAAAGTCATATATTCGGGTTCACACGAGAACCAAACCTTAAACCTGAAATAATGAGACTTATTTTTATACAGGTCATACTATGTCTATTCATATCTTTTTCTGGTTGGTCCCAGATTAAGGGCGATTCCGTAACGATCAAGGGATCTACCTTCAAAATGGGCAATTCCTCCACATTCTGGATGGGCACCAATTATCGGAAAGAATGGAACACCCCGATAACAGTTCCTATTCTTCACCTGGATAAGGAAAAAGGTGGCTTGACCCCGGTCAAAAAAGGTGGCGGAAAACAAACCAAATCTCTTCGACTGGAAGGGGCCGACGGCAGACAATACACCATCCGCTCCATCCAAAAATTCATTACTTCCAAAACTTTACCGGGTGATCTTCAGAGTGAGGCCGCAGCCGACCTGGTTACTGATGGGGTATCCGCTTCCTACCCATATGCTTCCCTTTCCATGCAGCCCCTTGCTGACGCAGTTGGAGTTCCGTATGGAAAAGTTCGCCTGGTCTATGTTCCTGATGATCCAAAACTGGGAGAGTTTCGTAAAGATTTCGGCAATATGCTCGCCACTTTTGAAGAGCGCCTTCCCGAATCCGTAAAAAAAGGATTTGATACCGATGAAGTAGTTGATAAACTTGAAAAGGATAACGACAATGATCTGGACCACGAGGCCATCATCAAAGCTCGTTTGCTTGATATGTATGTCATGGATTTTGACCGCCATGAAGATCAATGGCAGTGGGGCTCGGTAGATAATGATCGCGGAGGAAAAACATTTTTTCCGATTCCACGTGACCGTGATCAGGCTTTTTATATCAACCAGGGTTTTTTGCCCGGATTTGTAAAACGTAAATCACTGGTACCACAACTGGAAGGGTTTAAGCCCCATATTAAAAGTGTAAAATTCTTCAATTTTGCCGCCAGAAATTTTGATCATTTCTTTTTCCAGGAAGCTACAGAGGATAATTGGAAGGCTGCCGCTGAAAAAATGGTTGCTGCTCTCACAGATGATGTGATCGAAAAGGCCATTAATATGCAGCCCCGAGAGATACGCGTTATTTCAGGCAATAAGATCAAAGAAACACTTAAACAAAGAAGACAATACCTGGTACAGGAAGCAGTAGAATACGCTCGTTTTCTTGCAGAGCAAGTGAATATTACTACCAGTGATAAAAAGGAACTATTTGATCTTAATCGTAATGCTGATGGAAGTCTGCTGGTAAAGATATATAAAGTAGATAAGAACGGTAACCAGGCATCTAAAATGTATGAAAGAAAATTTAACCCCCAATATACAGAGGAGGTCAGGCTATATGGATTTGGTGGAGATGATCAATTCATGATCCATGGAGATAATGATAAGATCAAGATCCGAATGATCGGCGGGGGTGGAAAGGATCTGTTTGAAAACCAAGGTAAAGGTAAAGGACACAATAGTGTGGTTTACGACAAGATCGATGGAGGAAATAAACTGGTAGGTGATCTCCGGAATAAATTATCATCCGACTCCAATGTCAATAAATTTGAACGTCTTGGATTTAAGTATAATCATTCATTGCCAATGCTTTCTATTGGCTATAACCCGGATGATGGCTTATCACTCGGACTTGGAATGCGCATAACCCGCCAGGGTTTCCGTAAAGAACCATATAAGTCATTGAATGAATTTTCTATCAATCACTCTTTGTCTACCTCCGCCTGGCGATTCCGTTTTCATAATGAGATCATGGCAGTATTAGGAAAGAAAACTGATATCACAAGTGACATTGATATCAAATCCCCCTTTAATACCACGCTGTTTTTTGGCTATGGTATGAATTCTTATCATGACAAAACAAAAACTGAAAAATTTAAATACTATCGTGCCCGTTATTCTCTTGCTGATGTAAATCTGAATCTTCGCCATCGATTCTCTCCGAAAGTAGAATTGAACTTTGGACCTACTTTCCAATACTATAATATGGATTCAGATGATAAACTTAATAAGCAGCGATTCATCTCACTAACCGGTACCGGAGTTGGGAAAAATGGACTGGACTCAGCTACTATTTTTTCAAATCAAAAATATCTGGGGTTGAATTTCTCTCTGAGTGTGGATACACGTAATAGCAAAGTGCTGACTGAAAAAGGAATCAACTGGCAGACCTCTTTCCGTTATTTAGGCGGAATGGGGGATACGAAATATAGTCCTGGTATTTTCAATACAGATTTTAGTTTCTATGCTCCATTGGTAAAAAATCGTCTGACCTTTGCCAACCGAACAGGTTTTGGGACCAATTTTGGTGATTTCAATTTTCACCAGGCACAGTATCTTGGGAATAATGATGATCTCCGTGGATATCGCCGGGAGCGATTTGCCGGTAAGACAAAACTTTATAACCAGGCTGAACTTCGCTGGAGAGTATCAAATTTCAAAACTTATCTTTTCCCGGGCTCACTGGGCTTTGTGTTCTTCGCAGATGTAGGAAGGGTATGGGTTGATAATGATAATGTAAATAAAAATGCATTTGGATATGGAGCTGGTTTCTGGTTCTCTCCGCTGCGCAGGATCCTGATTACCTTTAATTTTGCCGTTTCTGAAGAAGACAAATTACCCTTTGTAACGATTGGATGGAGATTCTAAGCAGAAAAAATAATTAGTAATAAAAAACCCCGCAGATGCGGGGTTTTTTAGTTTTCCTGAATTAGTTGTTGTGAAGTGAGTTCTGATAATGCTACCGATGGGGTTGCGGGCTGGTCTTCAAAATTTACATCTACCCGAAGAGCTTTTAGTCCTGACACTCCCTGTAATTCTTCCAGGTCATGTTTTTCAATAGTTGGTTTCAGCAAATGCTGACTTTGCAGAAATTCAATATACTCGATGTATTCTGCAGCATCCTTTGCCTGTGAATATACAATAGCGATCTTTCCGGGTTGCGTCAGCCTTTCACTGGTATCCTTTATTCTTACTTTATCTATTCTCTTCTTAACAATCTCATACCGGATATTATAAGTTCCATCTACATCAAATTTTCTTTCCTCTGTACGAAATAATACGGAAAGTGTTTGATTATGGCAAAGTATTAGCTGTGTTGTTTTCAGAACATGACTTAATTCCGACTCAAGCTTATATGTAAGCCTTGCCGCCTTGGCCATAGCAGTTAGTTGCCACATCTTCAGGTTTCGCAAATAGATCTCATCAAATTTTTTACGCGGGGTAATGGATTGACCCATGTAAATATTAAATTCAAGACCGTCGGTTACGAATCGTTCGAAATAATGTGGATACACTTTCTGTGCCGCTATCTGTTCTTTTTCCAAAAATCTTGAAAGTAACTCATTGATACGGGTTACACTCTGCTCATAATCTTTACGATGACGGTATAGCATGCCCAGTTGCGGATCCAGCGTAGAAAAATAATGTTCAATATCATTTTTAAGTAAGGGTTCAGTTTTATGTAAATGAGTGAAAACGGAAGTGACCTGACCCTTCATGAATTCATTAATACTCATTTCTTCTTCCGATTGTAAAACATCAGAAGCGCTAGCAATGTATTTTTCAATTTTAAATTCTAATTCCTGTAAAAGGGGAACTTCAAGTTGGTCCTGAGCTTTTTTTACCAGCCGCTGCGCCATTTCCAGTTGTTCGATCACATCCAGTTGAATGGCATGGGATCTTTCAGTGGAAGAATTACGGATATCAATGGCAGAATAAAGAGGCACTACTTCGTCGAATACGATTCGTTCAACTTTATCCTCGTTGTTTAGGTGCTTATTTACAATATGATCGATCGCTACTTCCGTAAACTTCCATTCTACTGAAGGCTGTACAGCAGTAAATTTCTTTTTGATCACTTTGTCTACCTCATAGTTTAATTGCTCCAGCGTTTTTTCAAGGCTTAGGGTAAACAGCGGAATGGCAGCTTCCACTTTGCTAACCTGCATTGGCAATAGTTCTTCTGCTTTGACAGACATGATCTCCAGCATACCGATCAGTTCATTTTTTTCTTTTAGCGGACAAAGGATCAGGCTTCGGGCTCCTTCCTTATAATAAGAGCTGAGACATTGAAAATCGCTTAGCAATTTATCGTCCAGCGCTTCAAAAAGCAAGGGCTGATCATTGTCGCGGAAAAGAAGTTTGCAATAATCGCTGATCTCATCCTTATCAGCATTGGTGTTATAATTGCGGAACAGTATACTATTTGAATTATGAATACTTGAATAAATATAGTGGCCGTTGATCTTGAAAAAAGGAGTGATGCCGATCTTAAGTCCTTTTATTCCGATCAGGCTTTCTACGAATTTCTCCAATTCTTCATAGGTCCGATTATTATCGGAGAAAGAATCAAAATCAAGTAAACGGTTCTTCATTTCGGAGATCACCGCCTGTTCTGTTACATCATTGATGCGCATCACTGCAAGCCCTTCAAAAACAAATTGATCCAATGGGATCAGTTTCATCAGGTCATCCAGTTTTCTCAATCGGTTAGTAGTTGGATCCAGTAAACTGGTTGGCAATTCCGGCATTTCATTTTTTGGATTCACCTCAATGAAACGCGCGTCAATACGGAGTTCCATATAGCGGGTCAATCCGGTATTTTCGTCTATATATGGGTAGATTGATCTGGCTGTTTCAGGACTTTGAAAATGAAGATATTTTTTAAGTATCAGACCATAGGCCAGGTTAAGTTTTTCTTCTGTAAGACTGAAACCTATCTGGGTGTCGGGCAGTTGTATCTCACTTGTACCCTGTTTCAGGAGATTTTTACTAAAAAGGGGAGAGGCATATACTGCCTCCATGGAAAAAGGAAGAGAAACCCCATACATCATGTTGGCTGTAGTGGGAGGAAATACGGCTGATAGTAATTCTTCAATCAGTTCTGAAAAAGCAAGCAGTTTTCCGGGTTCAGTAATGGCTTTCAGCAATTCAGGATTGGCCTCCATTTCACTCAGTACCCTGCCATACATTTTTTTCATTCCAGGATTGCCATCCTGAATGTTTTTCCGCAGGGAATTGACCAAAGGCCCGAAGGAGAGGTGATTATTCTTAATAAATTCAGTGATTTGCTTTCCTTCCATAACGATAGTTTTGGCAGAACTGTTTGGATAAGGTCGCCTGATTGTAAATGTAACAAAGTCCGGGGATAGTCTTAGCGTCTTGTCTGGCCCAGAACAAGACCCAGTTTGAATTCTATAGTGAAATAGTTGTCCTTTTTTTTAGGATTTCCTCTTGGATCACCTGGCAGCGTAGCATCTGCGGGATTGATCTCTTTTCTGCGATTGGCCAATTTATCAGCAATCGTGGCGACAGAAGGATTCAGGTATTTATAAAACAGACTGGGATCAATATAATTTGTACTAACATCATCAAGGTAATCTGTAAATAGTTTGCGATCAAGAAATTCTATTCTTGCATTGAACATGGATCCAAGCTCCATCCGAAGCCCCAAACCACCTAAGAGATTATATTGATGAAGATCGTATTCTTTTCTATCTGGATATTCACTGAAGTTTTGTCCTTCGGTATGTAAAGGTTTTAATGCATACCAGTTATTACCCAGTTTTCCCTGCCGGTCAAATGAAAAGTATCCGGCACCGATCACAAAATAAGGAGAGAGCTTAGGAGGAGCTTCACCCGCTTTATTAAATAGGATCATCGGGTGTACTTCAATTCCAATTTGTAATTCGGAGATCTGCGTTTTAAAACTTTGATTTCTTGCATAACGGCCATTGCTGTTATCACCATAAACTTTCAATATGCTGTCATAACCCACCACCGATCCGCTGGTTCCTTCAATTCTTCCCGAGATGGCGTGATTATAGGTTACCATCATATATGCACCATAGCAAGGTCTTGAATTTGCCCATCGCAGATCCTTAACAGATCCTTTCCCAGGACCACTTTTTCCTCCCAGATCAGTAAGCGCATTCATGATTCCTGCCTTAAATCCTACTTCATATAGAACAGGCGATTCATAATAACGATCATTAGAAAAATAGTATTGAGCCCTCAGTACAGATGAAGGGAAGATCAATAAAAGCAGGTAAATAAATAATTTCCTCATGGAGCAACTGTGGCTTTGGTTTCTATTCGTTTAAAATATTTGCATGCGCTGCGAATACCGCAGTCTTCACATTTTGGACGGCGGGCCTGGCAAATATAACGACCATGCAATATCAGCCAGTGGTGCGCTTTATGTATTAATTCTTCCGGAATATTTTTCACAAGATATTTTTCTACAGCTAATGGTGTCGTGGCTGTTTTAGGTACAAGGCCAATTCTCTTACTTACCCGGTTAACATGTGTATCCACTGCCATATTAGGCTGACTGTCCACCACCGAAGTGATCACGTTCGCTGTTTTTCTTCCTACACCCGGAAGTTTTATTAATTCTTCAACTCTCATTGGTACTCTTCCTTCAAAATCTATAACCAGCATCTGCGCCATTCCTATCAGATGCTTGGTTTTATTATTTGGATAGGAGATTGACTTTATTAATGGGAAGAGTTCCTCAATCGTTGCCTTGCTCATGCCTTGAGGATCGGGATATTTCGCGAAAATGGAAGGGGTAGTGAGGTTTACTCTTTTATCAGTGCACTGTGCAGAGAGAATTACGGCAACCAGCAATTGAAATGGGTCTTTAAATTCCAGCTCGGTTTCAGCCGCAGGCATATGTTCACAGAAATAATCAATGATGAATTGGTAGCGTTCCTTCAGTTTCATACAAGGCAAAAATAACCGAATCGGAAAGTGAGTGCCAATAAAAAAGCATTCCCGTAAAGAGAATGCTTAAAAAACTTAACGGCATCGTTACTGCACTTCCTGCGTAGAATGTTCCCTGGCGTAGTTCAGTACATTTAAAATGACTTCTGTACGGGGGGCGATCACGCTTTTGTCCAGCCTTTGCATCGAGGTCTTCAGTACATTGAGTTTCTCGCGAAGGGTCCAATCCTTCTTAAGCGCCTCTTCAATGGCTTGATTTTGTTCGGTGGACGCTTCCTTGTATAGATACAAAAGAAGGTCCTCAGGTGTAAAATTGGTCATTTGCAACCGGTTAAATTGTCCAAAAAATAAGTTATTCAGGGGGTCCAGGATCTACATCATCCAAGTTTAGAAACGGAGAGCTAAAATCCTTATTGTGCTGGCTTTCTTAATTCTTTGGAGAATCGTGTTTTTCCGGTACCAGAAAAAGCTCTTCATTGTCGCGTTTCATGTAAAAAGCTTCTCTGGCCAGCCTTTCAATGGCGCTTGGTTCAGTTGTAAGGTCCTGATAATCTTTTCTTAACCGGGCAATTTCGCTGGTATAATAGTCCAGGGAATTTTCCAGAGCCCTTAATTCCTTTTTTCTTTCCACCTGGGTCAGAAAATCATTTTTATCAATGAATAAGATTATAACGCAGAAAGCCGCAAAAACGATCAGGTATTTATTGCGAAAAATAGCGGGTATATGAGTCAGCAGCTTCACTTTCCAAATTTAATCTTTCCCTTTGGATAAATAGCTGAGCTGCCCAATAATTCTTCAATCCGAATCAGTTGATTGTATTTCGCCATGCGATCAGTACGACTGGCAGAACCTGTTTTTATCTGTCCGCAGTTCAAAGCTACGGCCAGATCGGCAATCGTAGTATCTTCTGTTTCGCCACTGCGATGACTCATAATAGTATTATATCCATTATGCTGGGCCAGTGTAACAGCATTAATGGTTTCTGTAACAGTACCTATCTGGTTTACTTTTACCAGCAAAGCGTTACCGATCTTTTTATCAATACCCTTCTGAAGTCTTTCCACATTGGTCACAAAAAGATCATCACCTACCAACTGGCATTTATCTCCGAGGGTTTCGGTAAGATATTTCCAACCGGCCCAATCATCTTCAGCCATTCCATCTTCAATAGAAACAATGGGGTATTGCTTTACCCATTTTTCCCAGTATTTCACCAATTGTTCACTGGTCATTTCTTTTCCATCGCTTTTATGGAAAACATATTTTTTCTTCTTTGCATTCCAGAGTTCACTGTTGGCTGCATCCATCGCAATTCCTACCTGTGTTCCGGTTTTGAAACCTGCCGCTACAATAGCGGTGAGTACCGTTTCAATCGCTTCTTCATTCGATTGAATATTGGGTGCAAAACCACCCTCATCTCCTACGTTAGTGCTATATCCTTTTTTCTTTAGTACAGTCTTCAATGCATGAAAGATCTCCACGCCCCATCTTAATCCTTCACTGAAGCTGGTAGCACCTATGGGCATTACCATAAATTCCTGGAAATCGATCTTGTTATCTGCATGCGCACCTCCATTCAGAATATTCATCATCGGAATAGGAAGTATTTTTGCATTGGTACCTCCGATATAACGATAAAGAGGAAGGGCCGCTTCTTCAGCTGCAGCTTTCGCTACGGCAAGACTTACAGCAAGTATAGCATTAGCACCAAGCTTGCCTTTATTCTCAGTACCATCGAGGCGGATCATCATTTCATCAATGCCTGTTTGGTCGGCTACATCTGCTCCTAATAATAAAGGGGCTATAATATCATTTACATTCTTCACTGCTTTCAATACACCCTTTCCACCATATAGTTTCTTGTCGTTATCGCGTAATTCAACCGCTTCGTGTATGCCGGTACTTGCTCCGCTTGGTACAGCGGCACGTCCCATGGCACCTTCATCGGTCAGAATATCAACTTCTACGGTAGGATTTCCTCTTGAATCAAGTATCTGGCGGGCAAAGATTTCGGCTATATAACTCATAATAACAGGGGATATTTAATATAAAATCTTGAATTGCAAAGAAACGAAAAAAACTGAGGGGAAACGATGAGAGAAATAGCCATAGTAGTTTTCTCAGCCTAAGTCGGATATACCTTTGTAATACCGGCTTTTTTAGATAAGTTTGAACCTATTCCCATCCTGCTAATGCGTCGTTGTTTTACCCTTTTATTTCTTGCATTACCCGCAAGCCTGATTCTTTCGCTTTCAGCGAAGGGGCAAGCTGGCTCATGCCCTCCCAATCTTGACTTTGAGATGGGAGATTTTTCCAACTGGGAATGTCGTATCGGTTCTTTAAATGGTGATGGAAGTGTTAACTGGCAGGGAGTAGGAGCACCGGTTCCGGGAAGACAAACAATGCTGTCCTTAGCCAATGCTGGTACGGATCAGTATGGAGGCTTTCCTCAATTAAATCCAAATACAGGTGGACGATTCACTGTAAAACTTGGAAATACTAATTCTCCTCCCGGGAAACAAGTCAGCGAGATCGCCTATCAGTATACTATTCCGGCAAATGCCAATGTCTTTTCTATGATCTTTTGGTATGCGATTGTACTATATGATCCGGGAACAGGACATGCCCCATGGGAAAGGCCTAGATTTAAGGCTAGAATTTTTAACGTCACCGATAATGTCTCACTTCCTTGTGTTGATTTTGATTTTATCGCCGCTTCCGGATTACCAGGATTCCGAAATTCCCCCTTAAACCCAAGTGTCATTTATAAGGATTGGACACCTATTACTTTAAATCTTTCCTCTCTTGCTGGTAAAACAATACGTTTAGAATTTGATACTTATGACTGTACAAGAGGTGGCCATTTTGGCTATGCCTATGTAGATGTAAGTCCTATGTGCAATGGCGTGATCTCCGGAAATTATCTATGTCCGAATACTCCGGATATTACCATGACCGCTCCCTACGGATTCCAGAATTATACATGGTATTCAGATATTACTTTTTCTACAGTTATTGGAACCACACAAACCCTTACGCTTAGTCCTGCTCCTGCAGTTGGCACAGTGATTCCAATAATAGTGGAACCTTATCCTGGTTTTGGTTGTAAGGATACACTTTATGCTACAATTGATATCGCTGCACCTCCACTTGCAAATGCGGGCCCTGATAAAGTAGTTTGTAGTGGCACAGGTGTTCAGATCGGCAGTCCTCCTTTACCCGGCTTTAGTTATAATTGGAGTCCGGCAGCCAATGTTTCGAATTCAACTATTTCCGATCCGATTGCTACACCACCGACAACTAATCCAACTGAATTCATTGTAGAAGTAATGGATCAAGTCACTAATTGTAAATCTCTGGATACAACCATTGTTACTACTGCCTCTATTGATAATTCACTCAGCTATATCGGTCCTCATGAGATATGTATTGGCGAAGCAGGTCCTACACTGAATGTAAGTAACTCGGTTACGGGTATTCAATGGTGCGATGTTAATACAGGACCCATACCGGGTGAAACGGGAATAAATTATTCACCTCTTGTTAGTGGTAATTATTATGCTGTGGTCACCCAGGGAGGATGCACCGATTCAACACGCAAAGAATTATATACAGTACATCCATTACCGGTTCCATCTTTTGACATGATCAGGGATACAGGTTGTGTTAAAGTGAGCGCCTTTGATTTTAATAATACCAGCACTACTCCGGATAATGCTAATATGACCTATATATGGACCTTCAGCGATGCCACTGTGCAAACAGGTACAAATGCAACGCGCACATTTAATAATGTGGGAGTTTATGATGTTTATTTAATAGCCACTACCGAATTTGGTTGTAAGGATATAACGGCCAAACAAATTTTTCGCGTAATGCCGCAGGGCAAACCGAATTTCAGTTTTGATTCTATTTGCACCGGAAGACCTGTTCTGTTCCGCAATCTTAGTCAGGAAAATGGTTCCTTACGTGTAAATTATATTTGGGATTTTAATAATGGCGGTGCGCAGGTGAATATAAAAGATCCTTTCCCGATAGTTTATAATAATACGCCGGGCAAATATGATGTGACGTTAAAAATGACCACTCTGGGTTGCGAAACGGATACGCAAAAAGTTGTTCGCACCGTACAGGTAAATCGTCAGGCACCGGGAGTAACCTACCGCAACATCACTATACCAGAAGCCACCACTAAATTCATTCATGTAAGAGATACTATTGGTTCTGTTTATAACTGGAGGCCAAGAATAAATCTTAGTCATTACGATACCCGTTATACAGAAGTCACTATTACCGATGATATTATTTATTATATCGACATCAGCGATAAACATACCTGTGTTACTACCGATACCATGTACATACAGGTATTGAAAAAGCCCGGCTTTTATCTTCCTACCGCCTTCACACCAAATGGTGATGGGTTGAATGATGTGGTAAGGCCTTATCTGGTTGGTATGAAAGGATTAAAAAGTTTTTCCGTCTTTAATCGCTGGGGTAATCTTATTTATTTCACGGAAAAATATGGAGAGGGCTGGGATGGTAAACACCTGAACGAAACGCAGGCCTCCGGAGTATATATCTGGATACTTCGCTTCTATGATGCCAGCAATAAACTGGTTACTGAGAAAGGCACTATTTCATTGATCCGCTGATCAATTACTATTTGTCAGTTTTCTGAAAATTTCTTCCAGGCTATCCGTTTGAAACTGGGATCGCAAACCGGGAAGGGTATTGTCTGCAACCAGCACACCTTTATTAATAATGATAACGCGGTCACATATTGCTTCCACTTCCTGTAATATATGAGAGGAGAATAAAACGGTTTTATCTTTTCCCTGTTCTTTGATCACTTCCCTTATCTCAATGATCTGGTTAGGATCCAGTCCTGAAGTAGGTTCATCCAGTATCAATACTTCGGGATCATGTATCAAGGCGCCAGCTAATCCTACCCTTTGTTTAAATCCTTTGGATAGTTGCCCGATCTTTTTGCTGCTTTCGGGCATCAAGCCTGTCATGCTGATCACCTGTTCAATACGAGCTTTCTTTTCCGGAACATGATGTACTTCGGAAAGGAAATCCAGGTATTCTTTTACATACATATCATAATAAAGTGCATTCAGTTCCGGGAGATAACCGATCTTCTTTTTTATTTTTAAAGGTTCATCTTTCACGTTTAATCCGCATACATATACTTCACCTCCATTGCTATGAATATATCCTGTGATGATTTTCATCGTGGTTGATTTTCCGGCTCCATTCGGGCCCAGAAATCCAACGATCTCGCCTTTATTTACCTGGAAAGAAATATGGTCTACTGCTTTTTGCTCGCCATAAATTTTTACAAGATCTTTTACCTTGATCGACATTCTGCAAATTAAGGAATTGTGAGAGTGAAAAATGTGAAAATGGTGGTATTTTCACAAGGATGATTATACTGATCTCCCTGCTTTTCATTTTGGGATATGCCAGTATTGTACTGGAGCATCCGCTTAAAATTAATAAGGCCGCCACCGCTTTACTTACCGGGGTGCTTTGCTGGTCGGCTTTTGCAATGATGCAAAACGAACCCGTGAGTGATCCTTTGTTTCATCATCTTTCAGAAATATCATCTATACTTTTTTTCCTTCTGGGTGCCATGGTGGTAGTGGAATTAATAGACCTGCATGATGGATTTGTAGTACTTACCGATATCATTCGCACACGTGACCTGAAAAAACTGGTGCTGCTGATTGCCCTGCTTACATTTTTTCTTTCGGCGGTATTAGATAATCTGACCACCACCATTGTGATGGTATCGCTGGTAAGAAAATTGGTCCCTGATAAAAAGGACCGCTTTCTTTTTATAGGCTTGATCGTTATTTCCGCGAATGCGGGAGGAGCCTGGAGCCCGATTGGTGATGTTACCACTACTATGCTTTGGATGGGAAACCAGGTAACTTCCCTAAATATTATTTTTAAAACTTTTCTCCCATCATTGGCAAGTTGTCTGATTTCTGTTTTGTTTATCAGGTCGCAGGTAAAAGGCGAAGCCGCAAAGTTGGAAACAGGGGAGGAATTACGAACCACTCCAGTGGAAAGAAGAATTGTTTTTTTCCTGGGGCTTGCCTGCCTGCTTTTTGTACCGATATTTAAAATAGTAACTCATCTTCCTCCATATATGGGAATTTTATTTGGGTTAGGTTTAATGTGGGTAGTTACAGAATTAATGCACCGCGATAAACAGGAGGATGAGAAAGGGATACTTTCAGTAAATCATGCCATTCGAAAGATCGATACGCCGGGTATTCTTTTCTTTCTGGGTATCCTGCTTAGTGTGGCCGCATTAGAATCAACAGGCATACTGCATAGTTTATCTACTTTTCTCGATGACAGGGTTGGAAATATCAGTATCATTTCATTGATCACAGGTTTATTATCCGCTATTGTAGATAATGTACCACTGGTGGCTGCTGCACAGGGTATGTATGGATTAGATACTTATCCTACCGATCATTTCTTCTGGGAGTTCCTGTCCTATTGTGCCGGAACCGGAGGCAGTATTCTCATCATTGGCTCTGCCGCCGGCGTGGCCGCAATGGGTATCGAAAAAATTCGTTTTTTCGAATACCTCAAACGTATTGGCTGGATCGCGCTGATCGGTTATTTCGCCGGGGCGCTGGTGTTTTTATTGCAACAACGAATAGTTTCCTGATCAGAGATCATCATAAGTATAGATATCATCGATCTTAGTTCCAGCCTTCATATCACACACCGGTTTGATCAGACCATCCTTTAATCCATATACCCATCCATGTAATTCAGGACGTTGTTCATGCTTCCATGTTTTTTGAATGATGGAGGTTTTTGCCAGGTTGAATATCTGTTCTTTTACATTCAGCTCTACCAGGCGGTCCGCTTTTTCTTCTTCATTGGTAATGCTGGCCAGCTCCTGGCTATGGATGCGACAAACATCTTTGATATTGCGCAGCCACATATTGAGCACGGCTTTAAAATCATGATTAGTAAGCGCGGCTTTCACACCACCGCAACCATAATGACCGCAAACGATCACATGTTTCACTTTTAAATGATTGACTGCATAATCTAAAACGGCCAGCAGGTTCACATCTGTATTGATGACCAGATTGGCGACATTTCGGTGAACGAATATCTCACCTGGTTGTGTCCCGGTGATCTCATTGGCTGGTACGCGACTATCGCTGCAGCCGATCCATAAGAACTCAGGGGTTTGAAGATGCGCCAGGCGATCGAAGTATTGCGGATCATCCGCTAATTTTTCATTTGCCCAGGCTTTATTCTCAAGAAGTAACTTCTGATAGGATTGCATGATGTAAATGTAAATAGATTTAACATCATGCAGTATTAGGGTTTTGAACCCAGGATTCCTATTGCCCAAATTAATTTATAGGCTGTGAATGAATATCTATTTCGCAACTCCTGTAATTTTTGTTTAGCCTCCAGTGATTTATTCTCCCTTGCATTTACTAAAAACAGGGAACTTTCTCCATTACGTACCCTGGTTTCCTCAGCCCGCTGAAGAGCTAATAAGTTATTTAGCATCTGCTGCTGCAGTTTCACCTGGCGCAGAAGCGTTTGCCATTCATTATGAATGGAACGGATCTTCATTGCGACCATTACCTGTTTATTATTTTGCTGAAAACGGGTCTCCAGTATTTTAAGTTTAGCTTTTCGATATTCGGCTCTTCCTTTTGATAATCGTAAAGGAATACCAAGGCTTAATCCATATTGAAAATTATTTCCAAACAGTGGGCCACTGCCTGCACTAATTATATTATATCCTTTCCCCAATTGATTATATTGAAACCTTGCCTCAGGTAATAATTCCTGGAACTTCCATTTCTTTTCCACTTCAAGAGCCTTCAATTTAAAAGGGTATTGCATTAGTTCAGGATGCTGCAAGCCTGCCTTTTCAAGAAGTAAAGACAATGGATCATTCAATATTTCCAGTGAAAGGGTTTCACCAGCAGGAATCGTGCTGCTGTCAAGATCAAGTGGTTCCTGATTATTATTCCAGATAAAAGAGGATAATTCAAATCGGTGATTTTGAAATTCCATTTGAGCCTGGTTATATTGTAATTCTATCTGCTGTAATTGTGTGATGGCCTCTACCGTATCAATAGCAGGCCGGTCGCCCAATCGATAACCTGTCTTTACCCATTCTACCCGCCGACGATTGATCATAAGGGCGTCTTCGAGAATCTGGCAGACATGGAATTGCTGCGACCAGTTCCAGTAAACTCTGAGTGCCTCTAATAAAATATCATTTAGTAATGCTGCTCTTTCAAATTCACTTGCCTGCCGGTAGATCTGCGCGGTGCGAAGTATGGCCCTTCTTTTATCCATCAGCAGATCTTTTGCAAGAGGAACGGATATACCCCAGAAATGACTGGAACCACGGGTATCTTCTGGATCTGTTTTACCACCAGAAAGATAAGAGGTGCCCGCACTGATCTCTACGCCCCCCCAGGTGGGAATCTCTAACTTTGGCCGGTTAAAATAATAGTACATGTCTGTACCAAAACTCTTTTGTCCCGTTTCATTTCTTAATTGTGGATCAAAGTTTCCCCTGGCAGCCAGTACTTCCACTTTGGCCTTATCAACTATCAGGTCTGCTTGGTTTGCAATCGGGTGATTTTTTTTAACCAGTTCTATCAGCTGCTCAGCACTAAAGCTTGTTGCTTGTCCGTATACGGTTGAAACGCTGCAAAAAAATATAAATGAGAGTATTATAAATGATCGCTTCATGATTTTTGTTTTTTCGTTTCCACATTTTTGTAATGATCTGGCGGGAATCCATTGATGTTGCGCCAGAGCTCGTACCATACGGGTACGTCTTTAAGTAAAATGATTCCATTCGATCCGGTGCCTACTTTTAATTCTTTTGGCCAGGGTCGATCACTTGTATCCTCCTTCACCAACACCCTGAATTTTCCATTGCTGCTTATGATAGTTTCTACCGCCGAGATCTCTCCTCCGAATGTTCCGGAAGAGGCTTCTGGCCACCCGCTGAAAACGATAGCAGGAAATCCATCGAACAGAAATCGAAGCTTCTGTCCTTTTTCTATCAGGGGAAGATCTACCGGGCGCACAAAAAGTTCAACTGCCAGTTCGGCTTTATCAGGCACGATCTCCGCGATCATTTCACCTTCTTTTACGATCTCGCCAATGCCGGCTTTTTGAGCTTTTACTACCTGCCCGCTTTGTGGTGCGATCAGTGTATACATGCCATTTCGGATCTTATAACTGGCATATAAATTTTGAAGCTTTGCAATATCCGCACGGCCTGTGGCTATCTGTGACAAAGACTGAAACTGATCGCTTTCAGCCTTGGAAACTTTTTCTAAGTTCTCCTGTTTCAGGGCACTGATCTCTATCTGCGCAATGGTCAGGTCCTGGCGGCTATTGGCCCATTTATTATCAGCGCTTATTTTTTTTGCGCTGGCCTGCTGATAAACCAGGTTCCTTGTTTCCAATTGAGTAAGTGATACCAGGCCGCTATCATAAAGGGAACGTTGCCTGTCATACTGCAGGTTAGCAATACGCAGATCATTGGCAGAAGCCATGGCTTCTGCACTATCACCCTGAATTTTTAATTGCAATTGACGGATCTTATTGGAGAGCTGATCCTGCTTTAGTACAAGTCCTGAATTAAGCGCATTGATCTGTCCTTTGGCGGCGCTCACTTTATTTGCATAATAATCTATTGATAATTCTTTGCCTGTTAGTTGCTCTTTAGTTCTTTCTAAAAGGGCAGGGTCAAGGTAATCCACCTTTACCTCTGTAAGCTGGATCAGCGTATCACCTGCTTTTACAAAATCTCCTTCTTTCACATACCATTTCATCACTTTCCCACCAATGATCGTATTGATCTCCTGGGGTCGCTGATACTGATAAAGGGTGGTGACCATACCTGTTGCCCTGATATTCTGTGTCCAGGGAAGAAAAAGAAAAACACCCATAGCCAGCAAAAGAAAATAGATCCATTTGCTGATACTTGTTTTTTTACCGATCTCATAAATATGGGAGTAGGATCGGAATGTATAATGACTCATAATATTTTTTTAACTGATAATGCATTTACCATTTTCGAGATAGATCTGCCTGTCGCATCGGCCAATGAATTCAGGATCGTTAGTTACCATTACGATGGTACAACCAGGCAGATCATTTAATAGATCCATCAGATCTTTTCGGTGCAGGCCTTCCACATGTGCCCAGGGATCTTCAAGTAATAATAGTCTTGGGGATGCGGCGAGCGCCCGCACAAGCAGAATTTTCTGGACCACATTTCTTGGTAATTTTTTGCCGGTAGGATCAAGTGGGGTCTCATATCCTTTTGGAAGGGTAGCTATAAATTCCTGCAGACCGGTTTGCATGACATACTGCTTTACTTTTTCAATGGAAATATGTTCACTGCCCAGCGTAATGTTTTCCCAAATGCTTCCATGGAATATATCCTGAAGATTAAGTAAGACACCGGTGTTTTCCCGAAGAGTAGAAAGCTCATAATTTCCAACGGGTATATCATCGATCAGGTAAGAGCCTTTGAAATCAGTATATGCGCCGGCAAGCAAACGGAGCAGGGTCGATTTTCCCGCGCTGTCTTTTCCGGTGATGCAGATCTTCTCTCCGGGAACTGCGCGAAAACTCAGATCATGTAAAACTTCTTTTTCCTCATCATAACCGAAACTCAGGTTGTTTATTTCAAGTTTCATCCCACGCTGCTCTTTCTTCATTTTTAACCGGCCATCATTTTCAACAGGTTTATCTGTTAATGTTCCTAGTTTTTCTACAGCAGTTAGCACATCATATACACTGCTGAGATTGAGAATGAGCTTTTCCACAGAACTGATCACCAGAAGAATTACAATTTCTGCAGCAATGAACTGCCCGATATTCAGAGATTGGTTGATCAATAGTATCGTACCTACAATAAGCGTAGCAGCCGTGATCACTATTTTAAATAGTACCAGCACATTGTATTGAAACAACAGTATAGAAAAATGCCTGTTCCTGGCATCCAGGTATCCTGTAACATAATCATCAGTCTTTCTTAAATGAAGATTATTGTTTTTGACCAACTTAATGGACCGGATCACTCTTGCAGTCTCCTGTAACCAACTTGCCACTGCATATTTGTAATTACTTTCTTCAATACTGGTCTGTAGTCCACGATTTCCACTGAATCGCAAGATCATCCCGATCAACAATAGTAATACAATGCCAAATAAAATGAAGGCTGGATGATAAAGAGACAAGAGCAGAATGCCCAGCAGGATCTGAATAGTAGCCGTTGGAATATCAAGCAAAATTTTTGACAAGCCTTTCTGTAAAATAGGGACATCAAAAAAACGATTTACCAGCTCAGGTAAATAATAATTATCCGTTTTCTTCAGGTCAAGTCGCGGAATATGCGCCGCAAATGCAAATGAATAGCGGACGAAGATCTTCTGCTGTATCTTCTCGATCACCTTCATTTGTTTGATCTGTAATAATCCGGCTAATCCCGTACCCAACACGACCGCTGTAATCAGTATGACCAGCGAAGCACGCATGGAGGCGCCAATAACAAAATTAATGATGGACTGTACCCCTAATGGAAGGGAGAGAAGAATAAGTCCGTTCAGAATAGCATAAAAATATACGGCCGTGATCTCTTTACGTTCCAGCCTGAGCAGGTTCCAGATCCTGGCCACGGGTGTTGTGGCGAAAGACATAAATATTTATTTAATGATAGCGGAAATAAGCGCATCCTGTAAAGAATGGACCATTGATCAAAAAGAATAATTGATCAGCTATTATCCGGAGGTAGCCCCGGAATTTCAAGGAAAGGAGAAGGATGCAGAACTTCGCTGCAATGAAAGGCGGTTTGTACATGTCCGCCCACTATAACTAATTCATACTGGTGATGAGTAACAGAAGAAAATTTCTTGATCTCTGTTTCTGACTTATCGGAACTTTTATCCTCATCAATGATCAGCACAGAAGCGGAGCCATTGATCCATCCCTCCACAGCTGGGCCTGCCTGCATAAGCAGGAAGATCGAAAATAATATGGAGGCGATAAATTTGTACACGGCGTAAAACTATGATACCAATTAACAGGCCCCAAGCCCGTTAGTTCATTTAATTGTCAAATTTCTAAACAATTGATTCACAATTCTTTAGAATTATGCGGCAACCGATCATATTCCCCGCGGAAGGCATACCATCCAAAGATCACCAGTCCAATTGCGATAGGAGTGAATATGGCGATGATGATGATCCATATCACGGGGTTATTGATATCTTTTTTACCGGCCCGGTCTATATTTTCCAAAGCACCCTGCACCAGTTCAAAGATCACCAGTGGAGCGATCAACAATAAAAGCAATCCAAAATATCTTCTGATGGCAGCCATAGTCAGTCATTTATTTTTTTGTCAATACGATTTTCAAGATAGAGCACACCTATTATCAGACAAAGAAATGCCACACCTATCGGATACCAGAGCCCCACCAGGGGATCCGCAGGATAGGTGGTAGTAAGCAATACACCAATGAATGGAACAAGTCCGCCAAAAACTCCATTGCCAATATGATAAGGTAGTGACATGGAAGTATAACGGATCTTGGTCGGAAACATTTCTACCAGGAAGGCAGCAATGGGTCCATAGACCATGGTCACATAAAGTATCAAAAGAAATACAAGTCCTACAAATTTCCAATAAGTGGAGGAAGGCAGTTTTTTATTCGCGTAGGTTATTTTAACACGAGCATCCTGGTATTCTCTTACTGTAAGGTCCACTGCAAGCGTATCGGCTCTGCTAACATTGGCCACCATACCGTTATCATAGGTAATGATCTTATCTGTACTATAAACTGAATCTTTTCCCTGGTTGAGTAATTCATTTTTTGATTTGACCAGCTTTTCTTCTTTTATACCCATCAGGTTTGCATCGGTATCATTCAAAAAATTACTGAAGATCGGTCGGTAGCTAAAAATGGCCAGCAGCAATCCCAGCATCATGATCCATTTTCTTCCTATACGATCACTGAGCCAGCCCCAGAAAATAAAGAAAGGTGTCGCCAGTGCAATTCCCCAGAGAAGAATAGTACGACTCTGTTCAAAGCCAAGAAAACATTTTGTCTCCAGAAAATTCTGTGCATAAAATTGACCTGTATACCAAACCACTCCCTGACCCATTACAGCGCCAAATAGTGCCAGTAATACCAACTTAAAATTTGTTTTATGTCTGAAACTTTCTGCGATCGGATTAACAGAGGTTTTGCCCGATTTTTTTAATTCCGTAAAGAGCGGCGATTCTTTCATCTTCATCCTTATATAAATGGATATGCCCACTAATAATATGGATATCCAGAAGGGAATTCTCCATCCGCCCCATTCTGCATTGAAGAACGAATCACTTGTATTTGATTTTACCAGCAAAATAACTCCCAGCGCAAGAAATAATCCAAGGGTGGCGGTGGTTTGAATCCAACTTGTATAGAAGCCTCGATTTTTTGGCGAAGAATGTTCGGCTACATAGGTAGCAGCACCTCCATATTCGCCTCCAAGAGCCAATCCCTGTATTAATCGAAGAACAAGAACAATAATAGGAGCGGCGATGCCAATTGTCTCATGACCAGGGACACAACCAATAAGAAATGTGGAGCCACCCATCAGTACCAGTGTAAGCATGAAAGTATGTTTCCTTCCCACCAGGTCTCCCAATCTTCCAAATACCAGAGCACCGAAAGGGCGCACAATAAAACCCGCCGCGAATATGGCCAGTGTACTCAATAAAGCGGCGGTTGGATTTTCTTTTGGAAAAAATTTAGATGAAAGGGTGGTCGACAACATACCGAAGATGTAGAAATCATACCATTCGATCATCGTACCCACAGAGGATGCGCCAATGATCGAGGAGATACTGTTGGTTTTGTTCATAGGATTAAGATAGGAAATTCTGAAAAAATCCAATGTTTTCAATATCATTCCCTCAAACCATCCTGTTTCGTACATTTAGCCAAAAGAACGAGAATGCCATATCCCTTTCAGATCACCAGTCTGGATCAGTATCACCAGGATTACAAAAAAAGCGTTGAAGACCCCGAATCTTTCTGGGGAAAGGTGGCTGAAAATTTCCAATGGAAGAAAAAATGGGAGAAAGTCCTGAACTGGAATTTCAAAGAACCAAAAATCGAATGGTTCGCCGGCGGGAAACTAAATATTACGGAAAATTGCATAGACCGTCACCTGGCTGAAATGGGTGAAAAGCCCGCCATCATCTGGGAACCTAATAATTCTGAAGAAAGAACACGAATCGTTACTTATAATCGCCTTCATAAAAGGGTTTGTCAGTTTGCGCAGGTATTGCACAACAATGGAGTAAAAAAAGGGGATCGTATTTGTATTTATATGGGTATGGTTCCTGAACTGGCCTATGCGATTTTGGGTTGCGCAAGAGTAGGTGCTATTCATAGTGTGATCTTCGGTGGTTTCAGCGCCCAAAGTATTGCCGACAGATTAGATGATGCTCAGGCTGAATATATTGTTACCTGCGATGGCGCTTATCGTGGCGGAAAAGATATTCCACTAAAATCGGTGATTGATGATGCACTCATAGGGAATAAAAAAATAAAAAGAGTGATCGTCTATACCCGTACGCGAACCCCGGTCTCTATGATAAAAGGAAGAGATGTGTGGTGGGAAGATGAAATGGAATATGCCGAAGCCCAGGTAGAAAAACAGGGAATCGTTTCTTTCCCCGCAGAGGAAATGGACGCGGAAGATCCACTGTTTATATTATATACCTCCGGAAGTACAGGCAAACCTAAAGGAGTAGTGCATAGTTCCGCAGGCTATATGGTATGGGCCACTTATACTTTTGTCAACGTGTTTCAGTATCAGCTCGGAGAAGTCCATTTCTGTACAGCCGATATTGGCTGGATCACCGGACATAGTTATATTGTGTATGGTCCGCTGAGTGCCGGTGGTACTTCGCTGATGTTTGAAGGAATTCCTACCTGGCCCGATGCAGGAAGGTTTTGGGAAATTGTAGAAAAATATAAAGTCAATATATTATATACAGCACCCACCGCGATCCGTAGCTTAATGGGCTTTGGTGATGATCCGCTGAAGGGAAAGGATCTTTCCTCTCTTCGTATACTTGGCACCGTGGGTGAACCGATCAATGAGGAAGCCTGGCATTGGTATGATGAAAAAGTAGGACATAAAAATTGCCCGATCGTAG
>JAYTXP010000052.1:0-8282 GCA_043742885.1 Chitinophagaceae bacterium
ATTAAAGCAAAAAAAGTCAATAAAATCATTTACTTTATTTAATTGCATTGATGCAATCGCTTTCTGGGTTTCTTTTTGAATATCCGGCTTAAACAGAACAAGTTTTCCATTGTCTGCAGAGACAAGGAAGTTTCCGCCAGGGAGTGCAATGCAATTCCTAATAGTTACATTCTCATCCAGACCATCAATATGAAGATTTTCGTAAGGAGAGATCAATACTTTCACAAGTCCTTTGAAACTTGCTATCCAAAAATGATGATCCCTGTCCTCCATGATATTTGATACGAGATTATGTGGCAGCCTAACCTTCGTTTCCTGTGCCGACTTATTTAAAACCAATAATCCCTCATCTCCAGTGGGGATCCAGTAGTTCCCTTCTGAATCGGGGAAAACAGTATATATGGAATTTTTGCCAAGAGAATATGAAAAATAGGGGACGAATTGTTTCCCGTTCCAATACCGCAGATCGGTATAGGTACTTATGAAAACGGTATCGTTTTGTATAAAAAAATTATTGAAATAAGGGTTATTACTGTTGACAGAAAGTAAAATTTCAAATTGCCCGTTTGTTTTTCTCCATATCAATTTTCTGTTCAAATAATTTACATAAAGTCCGTTTGGAGTTATTAATATTTTGCTGATTGCAACATTTTCATTGCCCGGATAAAGAGTTATCTTATTCCAATGATCATTTGAGAATTCATACAGGCCTTTGTCGGTTGTAACCCAGATCTTTCCTTTTTCCGGTTCAAGGAAACCGCTTACAAATGAAATCTCCTGCTTGTCATTCACAGGGTAGGTATAGCAACTATCGCCTTTTAATTCTGCCATTCCTTTCCGCGTTCCTATCCATAGTCTATGTTTTGAATCTTCAAAAATGCGGTCAACTAAAGGTGAGGGGAGGCCATCCCGGGTATTAAAGTGAACGAATTCTTTTCCGTCGAATCTGTTAAGGCCATTTGCAGTGCCAACCCATAGATATCCATAACTATCCTGGTAGGAATAAAGTATGTAATTATCACTTAGTCCGTCAAATGTGGTGTATACTTTTGTAATATAAGACTGGGTATTCCCTATTGCCGGCAATAACAGGAATATCTTGATTAATAAAATAAATACCCTGATATGCTTCACACTAAATATTGAGCGATTTTAACAATGCTTCTTTATTATTCCTTGATACTTCAATTTCCTCACCATCGATCATTACAACTGAACCTCCTTCACCTTTTTTATACATACTGACATGGGACAGACTTACAATGTAAGAGCGATGAGTTCGAAAAAAATGGTGGTCCTCAAGCAGCTCCTGGTAATGGCCCAGGTTATAGCTTGAAAGTATATTGGGCTTATTCTGAAAATGAAACTCAGTATAGTTGCCTATTGCACGGCAATATATAATATCATTGATCTTAATGAAGAGGATACCTTCAGAGGTGGGAATAGTGAGTGTTGGTACTGTGATGCCGGATTTATATTGCCTTATCAGTTCAATTTGTTGTTTTTGGAAGCCCGGATCCTTTCTGTAATGTGCTATCGCTTTATCTAAAGTGCGGTTGAATTCGTCCGTGTCAATTGGTTTAACCAGGTAATCCAACGCACTATATCTGAAAGCCTTTACAGCATGTTCACTATGAGCAGTTGTAAATATAATAGCCAGGTTATTCGCAGGTAATTTGTCCAGAAGATCAAAGCCGGTTTCATTTTTCAATTGAATATCCAGGAATATTATTACAGGCTTATTTGTTGCAATCGAGGTGAGAGCATCCTGTACATTATCGGCTTCATAAATATGATCAGAAATGCCTTTGTCCTTCAATAACTTACTGATCAGCGACCGGCTTTGCGATTCATCGTCTATGATCAGTATTGCTGGGGGAGTTCTCATTATATTTTAAACAATAAATAGTAAGGAAAAGATAGTTCAATTATTCTAAATTTGAAGACGTCTATTCAACCTGAATTCAATTCAGATCTAAATATTATTTATGCCTCATTATTATAAACTTGGTGCGATACCCCATAAGCGCCACACGCAATTCCGCAAGCCGGATGGAGGTCTTTACAGCGAACAATTATTTTCAACAGAAGGATTCAGTGATGATTATTCGCTTTTATATCATTGCCATCCTCCTACACAGATCATTAAAACAGAACCACAGATAGATGTATCACCAGAGATCGCTGAAGAAAAAATGCTCAAGCATCGCTGCTTTGAAGGGTTTAATCTGAAACCAGGCGGCGATTTTTTGGAAAGCAGGGTGCCTGTTCTGGTGAACAGCGATTGTCATATTGTACTGGCCGCTCCGGTAAGCGGAACTGATGGATATTATTATAAAAATACGGACGGAGATGAAATGATCTTCGTGCATGAAGGTAGCGGAATGGTGCACACACAGTATGGACAACTTCCATTTTCCTATGGCGATTATATAGTACTGCCACGCGGAACTATTTATCAAATAGAGTTCAAGACTAACGAAAACAGGTTGTTTATTGTTGAATCATTCTCACCACTTCGATTTCCTAAAAGATATATGAGCCGATTTGGTCAGCTAATGGAACATTCTCCATACTGTGAAAGAGATATACGGCCTCCGCAGGATCTGCAAACCATAGATGAGAAAGGAGATTTTCTGATACGGGCAAAAAAGAAAGGAGTGCTTTACGGACTTCATTATGGCACTCATCCATTTGATGTAATTGGCTGGGATGGATGTTGCTACCCTTATATTTTTTCCATTCACGATTTTGAGCCGATCACAGGAAGAGTGCATCAACCCCCTCCAGTGCACCAGACATTTGAGACCAATTCCTTTGTGGTCTGTTCATTTGTTCCCAGATTATACGATTATCATCCTGATGCCATTCCGGCTCCATATAATCATAGCAATATTGACAGCGATGAGTTATTGTATTATGTGGATGGCGATTTCATGAGCCGCAAACATGTAACACGCGGCATGATCACGCTGCATCCCGCTGGCATTCCTCATGGACCACATCCAGGTGCGGTGGAAAGATCCATCGGCGCCAAAGAGACCAAAGAACTGGCTGTGATGGTCGATACTTTCAGGCCACTGATGGTCACTAAACAAGCCCTCGATCTGGAGAATGGCGATTACATTATGAGCTGGGCGGAATAGCCGACTAAAAAAAAATTTTTTTTAGTCGGCTTCTTTTTTAACTTTGTTAACCATTTGGTTAAACTATATGGTTAAAAAGAAAAAGAATATTCCTGCCGAAGAGCGAATTCTGGAAGCTGCTAAAAAGGTATTTCTGGAAAAAGGCATGGCCGGCGCACGCATGCAGGATATTGCCAATGAAGCGGGTATCAATAAAGCGTTGCTGCACTATTATTATAAGGATAAGGAGAAATTATTTGAGCTGGTCTTTATGAGTGAAGGGCAGAAATTTTTTCCCAAGATCAATCGCATTTTCGAGTCGGAGGAAACACTGGAAAAGAAATTCCATGATTTCGTTGAGGAATATGTGAATGAGCTAAAACTTAATCCCTACCTGCCATGGTTCGTACTAAATGAGATCAACCGGGATCCCGAAGGATTTCTCTTAAAGATCATGACCAGCGAGAATCGTCCCCGCCCTCTGAAATTTCTGCAACAAATAGAAAAAGAAATAAAATCGGGAAATATACGGAAGGTAGACCCCAGGCATGTATTGCTGAATTTACTTTCCATGACTTTATTTCCATTTGTGGCCCAGCCGATGATCACAAAAATATTAGGGCTTGGCAAAAGAGAATTTGACCAGCTCATGGAAGAAAGAAAAATGACCGTACCCGCTTGTATGATGGATAGTATCAGAAAAATAGAAGTAAAACTTAAGCTATGAAGATCTTATTTATTTCAATGGCCCTGATGTTCGCTCAATTTGCCTTTTCTCAATCCATTGAGCAATTAAGTCTTCCTAAAGCGCAGGATCTTGGGCAGAAAAATTATCCGGCCATAAAACGGAAGGACCTGATCGATCAAACAGCATCGATAAGTATTGAAAATCTTCAGAAAGGATTTCTTCCCCAGATCAATATATTGGCACAGGCCAGCTACCAATCGGATGTGACCAAAATTCCTTTTAGTTTTCCCGGGCTCGATCTGCAAACGCCTGCAAAGGATCAGTATAAATTGCTTGCGGATGTAAACCAGTTGCTTTATGATGGAGGTATCACTAAAACAAAAATGGACCTTCAGCAGCAGAATGCTTCAGTGGAACAGCAGAAATTGGAAATCGAGCTCTACCAGGTGAGAGAGAAGATCAATCAGCTTTATCTGGGCATTCTTCTTATAGATCAGCAACTGGAACAGGTTAAACTGGTAAGTGATGATATACAGTCTGGCATAAACAAAGTGGATGCGCAGGTAAAAAATGGCACTGCCTTTCGGGCTAATCTTAACCTGCTCAAAGCGGAATTATTAAAAACTTCGCAAAGAAATATTGAATTGACGGCTGCAAGAAAAGGCTGGATAGATGCACTCTCTATATTTCTTGGACTGGATCTGGACCCGAAACTTAAACTGGAGAGGCCTTTTAATATTACACCGACTGAAACCATTGATCGCCCTGAAATAAAACTATATGATCAGCAATCCATTTTTATAAAAGAACAGGGAAAATTGATCGATGCCGGTGTTAGGCCAAGAGCTGGTCTTTTTGCGCAGGCGGGATATGCCCGGCCGGGCTTGAATTTACTTAAGAATGATTTTGCTGTTTTTTATATAGCTGGCTTTCGCTTGAATTGGTCACTTAATAATCTTTATACTAAGAAAAGGGACCGGATGCAGTTAGAAATTAATCAGAAGATAATAGAAACGCAGAAGCAAAGTTTTTTACTGCAAACAAATGCCCAGTTAAAACAACAGCGTTCCGACATAGACAAATTTGAAAAATTGGTTGCTTCAGATCAGGAGATCATTAATCTGCGTCATAGTGTAACTGAAGCTTCACGCGCCCAATTGGAAAATGCTGTCATAACTGCAAATGATTATCTCAACCAGGTGAATGCGGAGGATCAGGCAAGGCAACTGAAGATCTATCACGAGATACAATTAATACAGGCCCAATTGAATTATCAGACCACCCTGGGTGGAAAATTTTAAAGTAATTAAAATGAAAAAAACTACTTCGCTGCTGATCATTTTATCATTGCTGTTTTCCTGTAAAAGAAATGGTGATGCATTTGATGCTTCCGGAAGTTTTGAGGCCAATGAGGTCATTGTGTCTTCTTTGGCTACTGGAAAAATCCTTTCCCTTCAGGTAGAAGAAGGGGAACTAATAAATAAAGATTCTGTAGTGGGATTTGTGGATGCGACAGGTCTGGATCTTCAGAAAGAAGAAGTAGAGGCCAGTATTTCTGCGCTTCAAATGCAAATCCAATCAGTGGTACCGCAAGTAAAACTTTTGCAGGATCAGTTAAGTGTGCAGCAATCTCAGCTGGATAATATGGAAAAAGAGAAACAAAGAGTAGAGAACCTGGTAAAACTGGATGCGGCTACGGGGAAACAACTTGATGATATTCATTCGCAGATCGAAGTGATCAAAAAACAAATGGCAGTAACGCAACAACAGATCAAGGTGCAGAAAGATAATATAGAAACCCACAACCGATCAATACTCAGTCAGTCGGAGCCAATGAAAAAAAGAATTTCTCAGATAGAAGATCAGTTAAGAAAAACGTCTATTCGAAATCCAATATATGGAACTGTACTTACTAAATATACCGAAGAGGGAGAAGTGGTCAGCATGGGCAAGGCAATTTATAAGATAGCTGATCTATCAGATTTGTATCTGCGTGCTTATATAAGCGGAACTCAATTGGCAGTTGCCAGGTTGGGAGAAACTGTAAAGATTCGCACCGATGATGGGAAGGATAAATACAAAGAGTACAGTGGAATAATTACCTGGATATCTGATAAAGCAGAATTCACTCCTAAGACGGTGCAGACAAAAGAAGAAAGAGCCAGCCTGGTCTATGCCATAAAAATTAAAGTAAAGAATGACGGCAACCTGAAGATCGGTATGTATGGGGAGGTAAAATTTTGATCGTTGTTGAAAACATATCGAAATCGTATAAGAGAGGCAAATTCATTGTTCAAGCCCTTGACAAAATAAGTTTTGAGATATCTAAAGGCGAATTATTCGGATTGATCGGACCCGATGGCGCGGGTAAAACTTCTTTGTTCCGGATACTTACTACTTTATTATTGCCCGATCAGGGAAGTGCAGCGGTAGATGGTTTGGATATTGTAAAAGATTACCAATCGATTCGACAGCGGGTAGGTTATATGCCCGGAAAATTTTCATTGTACCAGGACCTTACCGTAGAAGAGAATCTGAATTTCTTCGCTACTATTTTCAATACTACCTTGGCGGAAAATTATGAACAGATCCGTGAGATCTATATACAGCTGGAACCTTTTAAAAATAGAAGGGCAGGTCAGTTATCAGGAGGCATGAAGCAAAAGCTGGCACTCTGCTGCGCCCTGGTGCACAGGCCGCTTGTTTTATTATTAGATGAACCCACTACCGGGGTAGATGCAGTATCCCGAAAAGAATTCTGGGATATGCTTGGAAGATTGAAGGCAGATGGAATTACCATACTGGTTTCTACACCCTATATGGATGAAGCGGCCCGATGTGACTGTGTGGCGTTGATTCAATCAGGCAAAATTTTATCAATGGATACGCCTTCTAAAATAGTTGAAAGGTTTGGACAAAAAATTTATGAAGCAAAGGCAAAAAATATGCTTGCTCTGCTGAGATCATTGAAAAAAAACGAATTGGTAAAAGATGCCTACCCTTTCGGGGAGTTTCATCATGTACTACTGAACAGGGAAGATTTACCAAGCCTCATTAGATCTCTGGATATAGAGGAACTTTCGATCAATGAGACCAGGCCAGATATTGAAGATTGTTTCATTTCATTAATGCCCCACTAATGGAATCAAATAATGTCATAGAAGTTGAACAACTAACAAAAAGGTTTGGAGATTTTACTGCTGTAGATAAGATATCCTTTAAAGTAAAACGGGGAGAGATATTTGGTTTTCTCGGAGCGAACGGTGCGGGAAAAACTACCGCCATGCGCATGCTGATCGGTTTATCAAGACCCAGTTCAGGCCAGGCTTCTGTTGCCGGCTTTGATATATACCGTGAGAATGAACTTATAAAAAAGAACATTGGCTACATGAGCCAGAAATTTTCATTGTATGAGGATCTTACTGTAAAAGAGAATATCCGTTTCTATGCAGGCATATATGGGATGACTGATAAATTCATTAAAGAGAAGACCATTCGGATATTGAAACAACTGCATATAGAAGAACAGGCCAATACCCTGGTAGCTTCTCTGCCTTTAGGATGGAAACAAAAGCTGGCATTTTCAGTGGCTATTTTTCATGACCCTCAGATCGTTTTCCTTGATGAACCTACGGGGGGAGTGGATCCGGTTACCCGCCGCGAATTCTGGCAAATGATCTATCAAGCAGCAGATACCGGCATTACAGTTTTTGTAACAACACACTATATGGATGAAGCTGAATATTGTAACCGCGTATCCATAATGGTAGATGGAAGAATTGAAGCATTGAGTAGTCCCGGGGAGTTAAAAAAAGAGTTCGCTGTCGCAAATATGGAAGAAGTGTTTTTAAAATTGGCAAGAGGAGCCAAAAGGGCTGAGCTCTGAATTTAAAATGAAACCATTCATCGCCTTCATAAAAAAAGAGTTTTACCATTTGCTGCGAGACAGGCAGACCCTGCTCATATTACTGGGTATGCCGGTAATTCAGATCATTATTTTTGGATTTGCGCTTACCAATGAAGTCAAGAATTCGCGGATCGCAGTGATGGACCTGACCCGGGATAGATCAGGCGAAACACTTATAAATAAAATGGAGGCCAGCCGTTACTTTGACATTGTTGAAAATGTTCATTCTTATAAAGAAATAGAATCTTCTTTTCGAAAAGGAAAGATCCGAATGGCGATTGTTGTTCCGGTTTCCTTCGCAAAAGATCTGGAACATCAGCATGCGGCGACAATACAATTGATTGCGGATGCTTCTGACCCCAATGTAGCCAGCACACTGACTAATTATGCATCCGCAATTATTCGCGATTATCAGTCCGATATTACTGACAACAAATCCCTACCACTTACTATTCAGACTGAAATGCGAATGTTGTACAACCCTCAATTGAAGGGCGCTTACAATTTTGTTCCCGGAGTAATGGCGATGGTGCTTATGCTTGTATGTAAGCTCATGACTGCT
>JAYTXP010000053.1:0-8334 GCA_043742885.1 Chitinophagaceae bacterium
GTCACTCAAATCCTTTCGAAGCAGATCATCGAGCGTAAGTTTGAAAATATCACATACAATTTCGAGCACATCGATCCTTGGGTCTGCCCTTTCTTCTTCATAGGCACCGAGCAGGGATCTTTTAATATCCAGCTTATTCGCGAACTCTTCCTGGGTCCATCCGCGCAGTTTGCGCAGGTACTTGAGGTTTTTATTTGCAATAGCCATAGACTAAAGTATTTAGTGCAAAATACTAATAAATTTAGAATAAACAAATAATTTCAGAAAAGCTCCGAGCCATGAGCTATGAGCAGCGAGCTTAATTTGTTTACAGGTCAGGCTAACAGCTCGAAGCTCAAAGCCTACTTTGGTTTCCTTAAATTTGTACCATGACGAAAAAAAAATCTTCTCCTGTTCCTAAAAAATCCAAACCAGTTTCCAAAAAAGCATCCGTTAAAAAAGAAAAGCCGGTCATCCTGATCACAAATGATGATGGGGTAACGGCTCCGGGAATAAAAAACCTGGTGGAAGCGGTAAAAGATCTGGGCCATATTTATGTGGTTGCCCCTGATAAGCCTCAGTCGGGCATGGGTCATGCCATTACGATCGGCCATCCGCTTCGACTGAATAAAATTCACGGTACCGATGATGTGGAGACATGGTCCTGTACCGGTACACCAGTCGATTGCGTTAAACTGGCAGTAGATAAAGTACTTCATCGGAAACCGGATCTTTGTTTAAGTGGAATTAATCACGGTGCTAATCATAGTATCAATGTGATTTATTCAGGTACCATGTCGGCTGCTGTGGAAGCTGCCATTGAAAGTATACCTTCAGCTGGTTTCTCGCTTCTGGATTACAGCATTGATGCTGATTTTACGGGCGCAAGAAAATATGTTCGCCTGATCGTTGAAAAAATGCTTAGCAGTAAACTGGATAAGCATACTGTACTCAACGTAAATATTCCTTCAGTACCTGTAGAGTTGCTGAAAGGGTTTAAGATCTGCCGGCAGGCATATGCTAAATATGTAGAAGATTTTATTGAAAGAAATGATCCGAATGGCCGTCATTATTATTGGCTTACCGGCGAATTTGTAAACTTCGACAAAGGAAAGGATACTGATGTATGGGCGCTGGACAATAATTTTGTGAGTGTGGTACCTGTTGAATTTGATCTTACGAATTACGTGCAGAAAGCACAATTGGAAAAACTCTGGAAATAATGATACTCACAAAAGACAACCTGAAACTGGGACTGGTGCTTGGACTTTTTGGTCCCATGCTTGGTCTGATCGTTATCTATTTCATTCGGTTTCCCTCCTATCATTTTGGTGATTTTCTTGATTATTTTATTCATGATAATAAAATGATCACCAGTGTGGGCGCTATGAGCCTGCTGGCCAATGCCATTCTTTTCACTATCTATGTAAATACACAGCGCGATCTGACAGCGAAAGGAATTTTTATTATTACCCTTATTTACGGTATCACTATACTTATTCTCAAACTTTTCAATTAATCTTCTCCGCAGATGAAGTACTATATAATTGCGGGAGAGGCTTCCGGCGACTTACATGGAAGTCATCTTATAAAAGAGATAAAAGCATTGGATTCTAAGGCGGAATTCCGATGCTGGGGTGGCGATAAAATGAAAGAGGCAGGAGCCGTTTTAGTTAAACATTATCGTGAGCTTGCATTCATGGGATTTCTGGAAGTGATCAAAAATCTTCCCACTATCATTCGCAATCTGAAATTCTGCAAAGAAGATATACTTCAATACCGACCTGATAAATTAATACTGATCGACTATCCCGGTTTTAATCTACGTATTACAAAATGGGCGCATCAGCAAAGGGTGGAGAAAAAATTACATAGTCAGATCATATTCTACATTTCGCCACAGGTTTGGGCCTGGAAGGAAAACAGGGTGAGGGAAATGAAAAGAACTATTGACCGGATGCTGGTAATCCTTCCTTTCGAAAAAGAATATTTTAAAAATAAATGGGATTGGGAAGTGGATTATGTGGGCCATCCTTTGTTGGAGGAAGTAGTTAGTAGTTTGCAGTTAGCAGTGGGCAGTGAGGCCCTGAACTTGTCGAAGGATCGGGATTTGGGAGTAAAGCCAGGTGCCGGTATTATTGCTCTACTGCCCGGAAGCAGGAGGCAGGAGATAATGAAAAAGCTTCCGGTGATGCTAGAACTGAGTACGTATTTTCCGGACCAACAATTTGTAGTGGCGAGGGCGCCAGGTACGGATGATTCTTTTTATGACGAACTGATGAAGCCATATGCCAATGTTTCATCAGTTACCGGAAAAACTTATGAATTATTGCAGCAATCGCAAGCCGCTTTAGTCACTTCAGGTACCGCCACCCTGGAAACCGCCCTGATTGGTGTACCTGAAGTAGTATGTTATAGAGGATCCTTTCTATCCTATGAAATAGGTAAGCGGGTAGTAAAAGTGAAATATATTTCTCTCGTAAATCTGATCATGGATCGCCTGGTAGTAAAGGAGCTGATCCAACATGACATGACAGTAGAAAATCTTCGGGCAGAATTGGATCAGTTGCTGAATAACAAATCCTATCGGGAACGTATTCAAAAAGATTATGCTGAATTAAGAAATGTTCTCAGCGCTAAAGGCAATGCATCAAAAACCGCTGCTGATATAATTGTACATTTCAAAGATCAATAGGTCAATCATGAAATACAGAAAAATTGGTGAAGAAGAAGTATCCGCTATTGGTTTGGGATGCATGAGCATGAGCCATGCCTATGGAGTACCGGATGATAAAGAATCTATTGCTACGCTGAATCTTGCATTGGAACTGGGCATTAATTTTTGGGATACTGCTGACGCCTATGCAGCAGGAAAAAATGAGGAGCTTATTTCAAAGGTGCTGGTTCCTAACCGGAATAAAGTTTTTATAGCTACCAAGTTTGGATTCACCATGGATGCAAATTTTAATAGTGTATTCGATGGATCACCGGCATATATGAGACAGGCTGTAGAAAAAAGTTTGCGAAGACTGAGAATTGAAACTATAGATCTTTATTATGCGCATAGAGTCGATCCCAATATTCCAATAGAAGATATGTTTGGCGCAATGGCTGATCTGGTTAAAGAAGGAAAAGTGAGATACCTGGGATTATCGGAGGCCTCTCCTTCTTCGTTAAGAAAAGCAAATTCAGTACATCCTGTATCGGCATTACAAAGTGAATATTCAATTCTTACCCGTGAAGTTGAAAAACAAATACTGCCCACCTGTAAAGAATTAGGAATTGCCTTTGTGCCATTCAGTCCGCTGGCCCGAGGCTTAATGACCAATACCCTTAAACTTGCCGAATTACCCCAAACAGATTTCAGAAAAAAACTCCCGAGATACCAGGATGCGCATCAGGAAAATAATCAGCTATTAGCTGCTGCATTTGGTGAACTGGCAAAACAAACAGAATGTAGTCCGGCCCAACTAGCCCTTTCCTGGATCTTAGCACAGGGAGATAATATTATTCCTATACCGGGAACTAAGAAAACAAACAATCTCAGAGATAATGCAGGGGCGGTGAATATTAAACTAACTGCTGATACGATTCAACAAATAGAGGCCTTACTGATTAAATATCCCAATATTGGTGAACGATATGATGAGGCAAGTAATAAAATGGTGGACAGGCAGGAGTAAATAAGCCGGTTTATCATTAATTTCCGAGGATGAAGTATTTATTCGTCCTTATTTTTCTATTTATTTCCTTCTTACCGTCCTTTGCTCAGAAATCTCAGCGAATCATTCCTGATCAAATACTTTCAGTTGCCTTAAGTGCAGATGAAAGTTTGCTGGCCTGCAATAAGGCCGATTCTGTGTATATATATGAAGTGAAGACGCTGGCACTTATAAAGAAATGGGCGCATAAAAAGGAAATGCCTGTGATCCTTGGGTTTCATCCTTCAAATAATAATATAATCCTTCTGCAACAGCAGGGAATCAGCAATTCAAGATATAGTGGAGGAATGGCTGCTTATGGCGCTTCTCCCAAAGATATTTTTGACAATTACCAGCTTTATGACAGAAAGTATAATGAATTACCTGAAGATTCTGTGATAATGTGGGATATCAGCAAATCAGCTATCGCAAACATATCATCAGGCAGTTTCTATTTTCAATTCGGAACTCCCGCGAATTCTATGATCGCTGTGAATAATAAAGTCTATCCGTACGAGAGCGAAGGAAAAACAGTTTATTCCGCCAGTCGTTCGGAGATACAAAGTCTTAATGATACATTTCGCTTCAAAAGTATTGTCAATAAGACTTGCAGAAAGCTTGTAATTGATCCTTCTCTTTCTTGTTTCGCTGCAAGCTGGAAGGACGGATATAAAAAGGATACGTTATTTTTCTCCTTAAGTATTCAGGATTTTAAAACGCACCAGGTCATCTTTGAAGTGAATCGTCTTACTGAACCTGTAACTGATCTTTCTTTTTCTATGAATGGAAAATACCTTGCTTTTTCTGAAGCCAGGCAACCAAAGGATAACGGTTCTCTTCGCATTATAGATACTAAAACCGGGCAATTATTAAGGGAAATCAATGAGGCAGGTGGAGCCAAATGCATCCGATTTTCAAATGATGGAAAACAGTTGTATTACCTGGACCATGAAGGAAGAAACTGGTTTACCTACGAAATAGAAAGTTCCAGAATCAGTCAGAAGGTATGGCCTCAGCTTATTTCACTTGATGAAATGATATTTACCAGGCTCAGCAATGCAATATTGATCGTTGCCGGCGAAGTTTCTTCTTTTGTCCCAGGCCAGGTTGCAGGTAAAACCAAGATCAATCAGCTAAAACTAGTCTCCCTGAAAGATCTTTCCTTATATACAAAAACCACGGAAGGCTCTGACCGCTTAATACTGGATAGCAGCAATTATACCATGTTCACTAATGATGTGGTGATCAATAATAGTCGTCCTGAACTAAATTTTGGCAATGACCGGAAATATTTTACCCGGGTGGATAATAAGACTCAGCTGCAGGTTTGGAATTCCCTTGCCAGAAAAAAAATAATACAGATAAGTTTTGAAGCGGAGATCAAAGCGAGTACTGACAATACCGGAAAAAATATTCTGGTAGTAGAAAAAAATGGTCAGCGAACTTATGATGAATTCCGTTTGCACCTGTTATCCCTTTCAAATGGTATGATGCGATCATCAGGTCAGATGGAAAAATCAAAAACAGTAATGGATGGCTCCTATTATATGCTCCAGTTAATCTCAGATCCACTGCAATACAACACATGGTATGCTCTTGATGGAAGCAATTCTGTATGGCAGTTGGAAGGGAAGGATTTCAGTATGAAAAAAATTCTTACGCTGGAAAAAAGTATACCAGTAGTGCTGCAGATCTCCACAGAAGGAATTTTTTATGTATTAGGAAAAAACAAACAGCAATTATATGATGTTTTGAAATGCGGAAATAATGGAGAACAAAAACAAATAGTCAATAATTCTACTAAATCAAATATGCAGATAGTGAACGATAGCGTATGGATGTGGAATTATAGTTATTCCGGAGATTCAACGATTGAGGTATGGAGCAACGGCACCAAAGGAAGGACAATTAGTATACCGGGTAAAATTCAAAAAGTTGACGCGATAGGTATTTCCGTTTTGGTACACTATGAGCTAAGGGGAAAAAATCAGCTGGCATTTTTTGAAAACGGAAAAAGTAAAGAAACCGTTAGTACGGACCTTAACTCAGTAAACTGTTTTCTGCTAAAGCCCGATGAGATTTTAGCAGAGAACGAAGGATTCAGTTCTTTGGTTCATCATGCAACCAGAAAGATTTCCTGGACAGTGAAGACACCTTTGATGTTGGAAATTACCAATTTTGATGTCTCTTCCAATGGAAATTTCATCCTGCTTGATAACCGCATTATTGATCTCAAACAAATACAACAATGGGATATTGATAAATATAGTCCCGCTTGCCTCTTGCAGGATACAGTCAAACTCAATTGGGTGGAGATCTATCGGGAAGGAGCTTACGGAGAAAGACAAGGAGGCTTTACAATTCAGAAATTCACGGAAGGGAAAAAAGATACAGTCAGAAGTAAGACCTGGATAAAGGAGCCAAAAACCGGAGATAATTTTTATTTTAAACATGATCAGCTACGCACTTCATCCGATAAGCAATGGGCCATAAGTTATACTATGCAGGGCATGCTGAATGCGGAATATATAATGGCGCCTCCTATGCTATGGGATCTGAATAAAATGGAAGGCAGAGTGATCCCGGTCAATTCAAAATATTATTCATTGGTATTCTCCGGGGATGGTAAAAGAATCATTTGTTCCTCCCGACTGGAAAGCAAAGGCGATGATCAAAAGTTTCTTTATGATATACAGGTTTACCAGGTTTCGCCATTAAAACAGATACGAAATCGAAAGAATATTGATCTATACCATTTGGACGACCCTAAAGAAGGAGAGCAATTCTCATTGGTAAACAATGGTATCGACTGGCTCCAACCCGATGGAGATTCACTAAAAGTTAAGAAGGAATTCTTTAGTAAACAGAATCTGAAAAAATTCATTTACAGTCCTGGCACAAAAAAATTGATCGCAGGAAGCACTTCGGGAAACCTGATGATCTGGAATGTAAATGGAAGCTCATCGCCATTAAAAATATTTCCGGCCCATAGCTCTCCAATAATTGAAATGATGATGCGGGGAAACAGAGTTTATTCTCTTGCAGAAAATGGAGAGATTGGTATCACTAGTCTGGATGAAGACACATTTAAGGTAATGGTAAGAACAATGGTCAAGGATGATGAGTTACGAATCGCCATGAATACGCCGGAAGGATATTACCGGGTAGATCCGGATCTGATGAATGATCTGCATTTTGTCAAGAATGGAGAAGTTTATCCACTTAGTAGTTTTGAATTGCAGGGAAATCGTCCTGATAAAGTGTACGAAGCAATTGGACTGGCCGATACTGCTTTTATCAGCGCATTAAAGGAAAGCTGGAAGAATAGAATACGAAAAGCAGGCTTTGATCCGGAAAAACCAATTGATAATAATAACCGGCCTTTAGTGAGCTGGGACCGCAGCAGTTTGCCCGTTTTCACATCGGATTCATTGCTGGCTTTGCAGTTTCAGGTTTCAAATACAAGAGGAAATCTGAATAATATTTATATCCGGGTGAATGGAGTTCCTGCAGGAAATAAAAAAGGAATTCAGTTGGCTAAAGGACAAAAAAATACCAGAGTAGATGAAAAAATTCCACTCAGTACCGGGAATAATTATATCAGCGTGGTAGCAGTGAATGACCTGGGTATTGAGAGTCTGGAACAGAGTTTCGATATACAATACGAGGGAATAACGAAAAGAAAAAGCAGGCTGATCTATGTTGGCATTGGCGTTTCACATTATGCCGATAGCAGTATGGACCTGAAATTTGCTTCGAAAGATGTACAGGATATCAGTGAACGATTGCAATATTATGTTGATTCGGTGGAAGTACATACTCTGGTGGATGGACAGGCCACAAGGGATAATATTCTGGCCCTAAAAAAATATTTGAAACAAACCAATACTGATGACCTGGTAATGATTTCTTTTTCAGGACATGGAATGATCGAGCAGGATAAAGGATTTTTCTTTGCTCCTCATGACATGAATTTTTCAAAACCTTCACTACAGGGTTTATCTATGGAAATGATCGATGACCTCCTTGATGATATTCCTGCGCGCAAACGGTTATTGTTGCTGGATGCCTGTCATAGCGGTGAACAATGGGAAGGTGGTGGCGCCACGGGCCCATTACCTGATGGTGTATCGGCTATTAAACCACGTGGTGGGGTCACCAGTTCAATTGGAGAAGGTGTTGGTGCAAATAAACAATTAGGTTATTTACTCATGAAAGAGTTGTTCAGTGATTTCAGTCGGGGTAATGGCGCTTTTATGATCTCGGCAGCAGCCAGTAATGAATTTGCTTTTGAAGGAGAAGAATGGAATAATGGTGTGTTCACTAAAAGTTTGCTGGATGCCTTGCGAGAGCTTCGAAATAAAAGCATTTATGGAACTAGTTCGCTGATCAAAGTGCATGAACTGCGAAAGCTGATCTATGAAAAGGTTTCAGCACTGACCAATGGAAGACAGAATCCCACTAGCCGGCAGGAAAATGGCTGGTGGAATTGGAGTTTTTGATAGGAATAGTTATTTGGAATGAGAAAGCTCAAGGACTATATTTGCAGTCCCTAAAAAGGGGGGTTAGCTCAGTTGGCTAGAGCGCTTGCATGGCATGCAAGAGGTCGTCGGTTCGACCCCGATACTCTCCACTAAAGCGGCGACATCGGTTT
>JAYTXP010000054.1:0-16992 GCA_043742885.1 Chitinophagaceae bacterium
AGAAGTGGAGAACATCATTTTGTCGAGACGGGCAGGAGAAAATTTAGCAGCAAGGGCATAGTTCGCTTTTTGGTCCTGCGCCTTAACAATTAGAAAAACAAGAACAGTGGTGAGGAGGAGGAGGAGCTTTTTCATGGTTGGAAATTACGGAATAAGATAAATAGTGAATAGGTCAATAAGTGAATAGGTGAATTAAGCCGTATTGACCTTTCACCTAATCACAGATTTGCCTGACCAGCCTCATAATTTTTCTATCCCCCCTGGATTATCTTCAATCTTCCCGCATTTTTATTTACTTAAATTAAGCTTTATGAATTCCAGGCATCTGCTGGCTTCGGCCTCGTTTATTTTAGTAATCAGCTCCGTGTTTATGGTAATAAATTTTCAGAAAAAACCATGGCCCGTCCCAGAGGCTGCAAAGACTAAAAAAAATCCGGTTCCTGCTACTGCCGCCTCACTGGCTACCGGAAAAGAATTATGGTCAACACATTGCAAATCCTGTCATGGCAGTAAAGGACTTGGTGACGGATCCAAGGCTTCTCAGCTCAATACCGAGCCAGGCGATTTTTCAAAAACTGATTTTCAACTACAAACGGATGGTGCTATTTTTTATAAAACATCTGAAGGAAGAGACGATATGCCTGGCTTCAAAAAGAAGATCACAGATCACGCCGATATATGGTCAATTGTAAATTATCTGCGTGGTTTTAGAAAGGGGGGGGCTCCTGTCACTGTTACTACGGTAAAAGACACTGTAGCCCGCAAACCGGTAACCACGGTCAATCCTCCGGTAAAAAAGGATACGATCATTAAAAAGGAGATTGTTCCGGTCGTCAAGATAGAATCGATTCCCGTGCAGGAGCAGTTAAATAGATTGAATAATAGAGTCGACTCGTTGGAAAAGGAAATTCGAATGCTAAAGGAAAAAGCAGGGAGCAAATAGGTTCTGATCAGGTTTTATGTTATTAATTTTCGGTCAGCTTCCATTTTGCACCATGCTTCTCTAAATGAAAGTTCCTTTTCGTATCCTTCATGGCCTCTTTCTGTTCCTTCGAGAAGAAGCCGCTATTGCGTGCAGTCTCCCATTCACGGATAGCATCCAGCAATTGACCAGCAATTGGATTTTTTCTCAGTGCCTGCGGACTCGCCACCATGGCAAAACCAGCATTATAGCCCGCTGACCGGGCAAGCATCCATTCCATTTCTGCAAGGGTGGTTTTTTCTGTGAATAAATACCAGCCCAGCATATGCGGCATAAAATTTCGATCGAACAGGGCCTGGTTGTCGATACGATATTGCTGCATACTTTCATTAAAACCACCATACCAGGGCTCGCCCCAGTTATAATAAGAACAAATATGCCAGAAATAGGATTTACTGATGCTGGTACCATAGATCACTGGATGATTGACGTGATCATAGATAGTTTTTGAAAATAATTCCACGCCATAATCTCCTTCACCTGTTCCCACTCCGCCTTCATATCCATCGAAATCAAAATGATCAACACCGGTTTCATTCAGCAGGTTGGCGAAATTGATGGCCACTTCCTTCTGCATATCAATATTGGGGAAGAACACGCCATAATCATGGTCGATCAGTTTATCGACCCGCTCCAATTCAACATGTGATGAAGCGATAGTGCCAAAGGCCCCGCGTTTACAACCCAGCAAAAAATAAGGATGTTCCTGTGTGGCGCTGTCGTATTGTATTAATTCTTTTCCGATCCTTACTGTACGAAGGTGATTGGACCCTTGCTTTTTAAAAATAGTACCTGAACCAACTTCAATCGTGATTTGACTGGCATCAATCGCTTTCATTACTGAAGAAGATCCGGTGATCATCAATCTTGGATCAGGAATCGGTGTCACATAAGGGTCATTGGTATTAATAAAATTGGAAAGAACATGTATTCCCAAAAATAGTCCTGCCTTATGCGCTTTCTCCACACACTGTTTAAGTCCCGCTCTTCCATTGGGAAACTGCGCGCTGTCTAAAATAAAATGCCCCCAGCTTTTAAAAGGGCCTTCATGATAAAGCGAGATCAAACCGGCTCTTTTCGTATAACCGATCATTTCATCCACCTCTTTTTCATTGAAAGAAGAAATCAAATAAGAGCGTCCAAAAAGGTTGGAACGTTTGAACCATTTACCATTCACAATGGGATGAGGTAGTCCCTCAGCCAATTCTATTTGTTCAATACGATCCAGGGTTTTTGCTTCGCTGCACATAAATAAGGCGATATTAGAACCCACCACCATTTCCCCTTTCATTCTTTTCACAGGCATATTTGGATATTGACCATTCCAGCCATCAATAAGCCGGTCACGATCCCTGTTAATGGTATAAGCTTGTAATACCGAACCCGCCGGAGTACTATAGGCCGCAAATCCACGTCCCCAATAAGATCCTTCATTATTCGAGTAATTACCTCCCAGTGTTTTAATATTAAGCACCTGCATTCCCAACGCTACTTTATCATCTCTTACTACTCCAATAACCTCTCCCACTATTTTACTGATAGTTGTAGGTATAGGTCCCCATATTATGGCTTCAATACCAGAAGAAGGTTCAGCTTTAATAATTTCAAGGGTAAGATGAGAAGGTTTGGTCTTTACAAGCACCTGGATATTTATACCAACCGCGGAATATTCCAACTCAATGACCGAGGTTTTCCGGTTATAATAAAAACCGCTGGGTTTATAACGCCGGCCCTCACTTACCAGCGTGATCAATGGTGCGCTGCTATCGGCTGGAATATAGTTTTTCCCTGAACTTTTATTCGCCCATTTAATAATTTCTCCTTTTGCATTTATGGAAAGGACAAACTGTTTAGTAAACAGATTAGTTAACTTGTATTCTGACCCTCCCTGGCCTGAAACAGAAGTCGATAACAAATAAAAGAAAACAATAATGGCCAGGGAAGAACGCATGAGTTAAAGAAGTTGGTGTTAAAAATAATTACCTGCAAAATAAAAGCATTAAATTACTGAAACAAAAACCTTCCTTGCCAGAAGAAACAAACAATAGCCAGCAAAAGCTTTTTCTTACTATCAGGCATCTGATCACGATCGTGGTTATACTTGTACTGGCGCTGGTATCTGCATTGGCATATATTCTCAGGGGCCAACCCGCTTCTGCCAATAATTCAACCAATATTTCCTTAAGTCCCATCATGGATACAAAAACCGGCGTCACTTATTGGGAGGCTCCTGCACTCTCTACTATTTCCGATCCTGCTTTGCTTTCGGTGGTGGAATACGGAGCCGACCTGATCGCGCATACCGCCAAATATCTGGGGCCGGAAGGTTCCATTCTGCATATCTCCAATGGAATGAATTGCCAGAACTGTCATCTGGACAGAGGAACAAAGATCTATGGCAATAATTATGGTTCTGTTTTCTCAACCTATCCTGCACTGAAACCCAGAAGTGGTAAAATAGAATCGGCAATGGACAGGGTTAATGATTGTTTGAAAAGAAGTCTGAATGGTCAGCCTCTTGATGCGAATAGTAAAGAGATGAAATCGATTATTGCCTATTTTAATTTTTTGGGTGCTGCAGTTCCGAAAGGGAATAAAGCGCCTGGATCAGGATTAAGAGATCTTCCTTTACTTACGAGAGGAGCGGATCCTATTAAAGGAAAATTAGTATTCACTCTTCGCTGCCAGTCCTGTCACCTGGAAAACGGACAGGGACAAAAAAATGCCGGAGCGTCAGAATATATCTATCCTCCACTTTGGGGAGATCATAGTTATAATGAGGGGGCCGGATTATATCGCCTAAGCTCCTTTGCGAAATATGTGAAATACAATATGCCCAAGGGAACTATGTTCGATGCTCCTTTACTTAGTGATGAAGAGGCCTGGGATGTTGCCGCCTATGTGAATTCAATGCCGCGACAGCATTATGATCTTAATAAAGACTGGCCCGATATCAGTAAGAAACCATTTGATTATCCATTCGCGCCATATGCGGATGCTTTCTCAGCGAATCAGCATAAATACGGACCTTACCAGGCAATCATAGACTCTCAGAAAAAGCAGGCGAAAAAATAACATGGATAATCAGAGAAGGTCATTCCTTAAAAAATTAGGTTTATTAGGCGCTGCTGCCTGCAGTGGAAATGCATTAAATGCAATGGAAGGATCACCTTCAGATGCAGATTCCTTCACCCTTTCCATTTTACAAACTACAGATGTGCATTGCCAGGTACATCCACACGATGAATTGTTTTGGGAAAAGGGAAAAATGGTTTTCAGAAAAACCGGGGGTTATGCGCAACTTTCCAGCTATTTAAAACGACAAAGAAAATTAAATCCGAATAGTTATTTAATAGATACCGGTGATATGTTCCAGGGTTCTGAACTTTCTGTAAAAACTACAGGAAAGGCCATGGTTCCTATTCTCAATAATTTGGGTTATGATCTTTATCTCCCCGGCAACTGGGAAGTGATCTATTATAAAAAAGCCATGCAGGAATTGCTTGGCGCGCTGAATGCACCAAAGGTTTGCGCCAATATGTACCATGATGCGGGCGAAGGGAAAAAAGGCGAACTAATCTTCAAACCTTACCATATATGGGAAGTAAAAGGAGTGAAGATCGGTTTCATTGGATATACCGATCCATGGGTGCCGATCCGTCAATCACCTAATTACAGTAAAGGCATTATATACACAAAACCCGAAGAGAATCTTGAACAATATGTAAAGATCCTTCGCGTAGAACAGCAATGTGTTTTTGTCATTATTCTTTCGCACCTTGGACTATCACAACAGATCAGTCTGGCCAATATGCCAGAATGTAAAGGAGTAGATTATATACTCGGCGGTGATACGCACGAACGGGTAAGAGAACCTATAAAATGCAAATATGCCAAAGTGGTGGAGCCGGGTGCCTTTGGTTCTTTTGTGGGCAAATTAGATCTTAGTTTTAAGAATAGAAAACTAGTAAAAGATAAATATGAACTGGTAGAGATCGATCCCGATAAATATCCTGCTGATGAAAAAATTACTTCAATTATAAATGAAAATGAAAAACCGTTTCATGATCATATTGAAAACATTATTGGTTACAGCACTGTTCCTCTTTACAGATACTTCGTAATAGAGAATCCGATTGATACTATGGTGTTAAATGCCCTGCATTGGCAATTACCTGAAATAGATATTGTTCTTTCAAATGGATTTCGTTTTTGTCCGCCCCGTATTACCCGCGATGCCACGGGAAATATTCCAATAACAGAAGGGTATATGTTTGATATGCTGCCTGTAGATAGCACAGTACGTAAAGCAAAACTGAGTGGAAAACAATTGAAGGATTGGATGGAAAAAGAATTGAATAATGTGTTTGCTGAAAATGCCGCTGAAAGATTGGGTGGCTGGCTGATCAAATTCAAAGGCATGGAAGTTAGTTTCAACGCTTTTGCTCCCTTTGGAAAAAGAACAGAAGATATAAAGGTTGGAGGTATGCCATTGGATCCTGAAAAGACCTATTCTATTTGCGCCTGCGAAAGAGATGGCGATCCTGCTGATATATTATGCCGAATACGGGGAGTAAAAGAAGCTCAGAACACGGTTTATACTTTACATTCCGTTATGCGCGATTATTTAAAAATTAATTCCCCCGTCACACCTACGCCCCCTCATGTAGCAAAAATCCTGGATGGACCTGAAACCATGCTGACGCAGGTGAGAGGGGTGGATTATCAATTCAGATGATGGTATAAACCTATTAACAAGGATAGGTTCGTTCGCAATGACTTATTATTTTTTCGGGGAATAATTGCCCCTTAATTGATAATATATCCCTGCAACCTCCGAATTTTTTCTTTCGTCCAGCTGACGTATGGCAGATTTGGCAGGCTTTCTGCCTTATATAAGTAATTTTATATGCAGATAAACCCGGTTCAGCGGTTTGTTTGAATCATTAAACCCTTTACTATGAAATGGATCCTTGGCCTGGTCGCCTTAATGACCCTGGCGTTCCCCGTGTGCGCGCAACGAGATAATGCTATTGTAAACGTTACGGTTATTGGTAACAAGAATTTACGAATGTCCGTAGATAACAGAGACCTGACCCTAACTAACAGTACCGCAACTGGTAATACTACGACTGGTACCATTGATCGTCTCGCAATGGGTCAGCATACTGTAGTGATCTCAAGAATGGACGTCAATACAAACAGACAAAGCACTGTAAATTCAGTTTTCTTTTTACGCCAGGGATATGATATGGATATTACTGTCAACGGTAATGGCAGCATTGAACTGATTGAATCCAGGCGAGGTGGTGTATATAATGATGATCCTCCAATGGGAAGTACTGCGTTCAGTAATTTGCTGCGTTCAGTACGGGCCCAACGAAGTACTAATCAAAAAGTAGCCGTCATCAGTACTGCCTTTAATAATTCATCTACTTATTTTTCTGTCTCCCAGGTAGATCAGTTAATTCGTTTGGTTGATCAGGAACCAGCCAAACTTCAGTTGGCAAAACAATCATACAGCCACCTTACAGATCCGGATAATTTCAATCAGTTATATTATTTGTTTAGCAATGATAATAGTCGCACTGAATTATATGACTATGTCTACAATTATAATCCGGACAATGCAGGCAATAACAATGGGAATTATGCCATGTCGGATAATGATTTCAATACACTTTATCAAACTATCCGTCAGCAATGGCCTCCTGCCACTCAGGTAAATTCTATTGCCGACGCATTTAATAGCACCACTAATTATTTTAACACCGCCCAGGTGATCAAAATGATCCAATTGGTAAATAGTGAAGCTAACAGACTAAGATTAGCCAAACTGTCTTATCGCTCCGTAACGGATCGTAATAATTTTAATCAGGTATTTAGTTTGTTGGGATCACAATCCAGTCGTGATGAACTTACCGCTTTTGTAAATAACTATGATACCAATGGTGGTGGTGGAATTGGAAATACCAATGGTGCTATGTCGGAATATGATTTTCTACAGCTTTATAACAATATAAAATCTGAATGGCCTGCTTCTGCCCAGCTCAATATGGCATTAAGCGCGGTTAATGACAGGTATAACAAATTTACATCAGCTCAGGTAGTTCGTTTAATGCAGCTATTCAGTAATGATGATGATAAACTTCAGTTAGCCAAGGCGAGCTACCGCGTGATAGTAGATAGAAATAATATTAATCAGCTTTATGATGCCCTGAGATATCAGAATAGTAAAGATGATTTGAGAAGGTATATCACAAACTATCGTGAGGATAATAATAATAACAATACGCGCACACCTATGTCGGATGGAAATTTTGCCAGTCTGAAATCTTCTGTACAGCAGAAATTTTTCCCTGGTGAAAAATATTCTACTCTACTTGATATTTTCAATAATACCAGTTATTATTTTACAAGCAATCAGGCAAAACAACTGATCGAACTGGTATCTCTTGAATCAAACAGACTTGGATTGGCCAAACTTTCCTATCGCACAATAACGGACCGCGGAAACTTCCGCATGGTATCTGATTTGCTGGCCTCACAGAATAGCAGGAATGATTTAGATGATTATGTAAAGAATTATAAGGACTGATATACTAGCTACTAGCTTCTAGCTGCTAGCTTGAACAGTATATCATTGAGTTGTTTCAATTCAAATTGAAAACTTCTCGGTGAACTACTGCTTAAGCTAATAGCTAGCAGCTAAGGATAGCTAGCGGCTTTTTTGTATATTTCTGCCTAAACTCCCTGCTATGTCACTTCGCCGCCGCTCTTTTATTCAGCTTTCTGCTGCACTTACCGGTACGGGCCTTATGACCAGTTTTGGTTCATTTGCAAATGAAAAAGAATTTGGACTAAGTTCCATAATAGGTGATATAGTTCCAATAAGTACTGAAGAAAGAAAAGCGAGAGTAGCAAAAGCGCAACAACTAATGGCGGCGCAGCACATAGAGGCCCTGGTACTGGATGCGGGCACTACGAACCTCGATTATTTCACAGGCATCAGCTGGTGGCCAAGTGAAAGAACCATGGTGGCCATTATTCCTCAAAAAGGAGAGATCCGATATGTATGTCCCGCCTTTGAAGAATCAAGATTCAGGGAACTGATTATTCTTGGAAAAGATGTGTATGTCTGGCAGGAAGATGAAAGCCCTTATCAGCAGATTGTACGAGCGATCAAAGACAGTGGAAGCCGGGCAGGAAATATCGCCTTTGATGAGCGGCTTCGATATTTCATTATAGAAGGCGTAAATAAAGAAGCCAATTCTTTTCAAATGATCAGTGGTACTTCCATTACCATGCCTTGCAGAATGATAAAATCAGCAGCCGAGCTTGCCCTGATGCAAAAAGCAAATGATATTACTGTGGCCGCGATCAAGGAAGGAATCCGGGGATTAAGAGAAGGAATAACCCCCGCAGATATTAATGCCATAATCGCCAAGACTACCCAGCAATTAGGTGGCACTGGTGGTGGTGGTTTAATTTTGTTAGCAGAAGCTTCTTCTTTTCCGCACGGCACAAAAACTCCAAAAATTCTTAAAAAAGGCGATATCGTATTGATGGATTGTGGATGCGAAGTAGAAGGTTATAGTTCGGATATTACCAGAACCGTTGTTTTTGGGGGAGAACCTACGGCCCGTCAGACACAGGTATGGAATTTAGAAAAAGCCTCTCAGTTAGCTGGCCTCAAAGCCGCGCAAATTGGAATGCCCTGCGAAAATGTAGATCGGGCTGCAAGAAAAGTTATTACTGATGGCGGCTTTGGTCCTGGATATAAATTACCGGGCCTTCCTCATCGTACCGGTCATGGAATTGGAATGGACGGCCACGAATGGGGAAATATGGTAAATGGAAATAAACAATTATTGCAGGAAGGCATGTGTTTCAGTATCGAGCCAACAATTGCTATTCCCGGTGAATTTGGTGTAAGGCTTGAAGATTGCATTTATATGACTGCAGTGGGACCGCGCTCTTTTTCGCCGTTTAGTACAAGTATTGATAAACCTTTTGGCTGAGCTGAAAGCTATTGTCAGAAATTTTTTTATCCCACTATAGCAGCAATTCATTTGGGGGCCGCAACATTCGTTCCTCCTGATCCCAATTAATAATTGTAGCGATTGCAAGAGGTAATATCAGAAGGGCCTAGACCCCGGTTAGTTGTTTTACAATCAATACCCACCCATTTTCAAGTGGCACATACGCATGATCATACACATAATGATACTTCTTTCCTTCGCGGCTATCAGAATGGGTGAGGTATTTAAATTGAAATCCCAATCTCTCTAATCTTTCTTTTTTTGTTTTAGCGATAGGCACGGCTTCTTCTTCAAGCAGGTTACCTAAAATGCGATGATTCTTTCTTAGCGCATTATTAATATTGCGGAAAAGATTATTGGTCATCCCCTTCAGTTTGTTGTTGAAACTGTTTCTGCAATAATCATCACAAAATTTTTTGTCAATCCTTCCCCGAATGGGTCTCTGGCACTGCCTGCAATGGCGACGAATCAGGCTCATGTTCTCATTGATCATAAAATAAATTTTAGTTATTCAAATCTGGGTTTTTATTTTTTTTCCGGCAATGGATTTAAACGAAACATAAATGCTTATTTACCGGATAAGAGAAGTGGTTTCATTCATATTTGTGATGTGAATTCACATCGCCTGGAGTAATTAAGTAACCAGTCTGCATAATGCAGACAAAAAAATGAGAGTATGAATGCGATTAAAAACAAAGTGCAATTAATCGGGCATGTAGGAGCCAAGCCCGAAGTAAAGACCCTGGAGAGCGGAAAGAAAGTCGCTCATTTTGACCTGGCCACCAACGACACCTATCGAAAAGGCAACGGTGAAAAAGTAACCGAAACCCAATGGCATAAAGTGGTGGCATGGGAAAAGCTGGCTGAGATTGCAGAGAAATTTATGGACAAAGGCAAAGAGGTAGCGCTGGAAGGAAGACTAAGTAACCGTAGTTATACGGATAAAGATGGAGTGAAGAAATATGTTTGTGAGGTGGTTGCTACGGAACTTTTGCTGCTTGGCGCCAAGGCGTCGCAGTGATCCGTGGGGGTTAAGCATGGGGCCGCACTTGCGGCCCCTTTTTTCCCATGAAGATTAGGGATAAAATATATTGGTACACCAATTTTCACAGATCACGGGTTACATTGAAGGATTACTTATAAATTTTAGCAGACATAGACTGGAATACAAAAGATTGATGGTATAATAACCCTAATTTGTGACGACTCTTTAACTATAAATGTATTGATACCAGACAAATCAAATACTGTCTTTGAACTCGCCATAGCCCTCATAAACCAAAGCGGCCGCAACATATTCCTAACCGGAAAAGCCGGCACAGGCAAAACAACTTTCCTGAAACATGTTCGCCAGAATTGCCCTAAACAAATGGCCATATTAGCACCCACTGGTGTAGCCGCCATAAATGCCGGCGGAGTAACCATTCATTCTTTTCTCCAATTACCCTTTGCAGCCTGTCTTCCCGTAGTGGCGCCCAATGAACAAAGCGAAGCAGTTGACCGACATACTCTTTTAAGCAGATTGCGGTTCAGCGCAGATAAGCGAAAAATGTTGCAGCAACTTGAACTGCTGATTATCGATGAAGTAAGTATGGTGCGCGCAGATATTATCGATGCGATAGATGCTGTACTTCGTCATGCCCGGCATAAACAGCATGAAAGATTTGGCGGTGTGCAAATGCTTTTTATTGGTGATATGTTTCAACTGCCACCTGTTACCCGCGATCAGGATTGGAATATTCTCTCCAAATATTACGACAGCCCCTTTTTCTTCGATTCTCTGGTGATTCGCGAAGAGGCCCCTCTCTATATCGAATTCGATAAGGTATACCGCCAAACTGATCCCATCTTTATTGATGTTCTGAACCAGGTTAGAAACAATCAACTCAATGAAAATGGAATGGCCGTGCTTGAAAGCCGCTTTGATCCGGACTTTCATTCCAATGAACAGGATGAATATATTCTGCTTACCACCCATAATGAGATAGCAAGAAATATTAATCACAAGGAGCTGGTTCGGCTGAAAGGAAATATTTCAACCTATGCCGCCATAGTGGAAGGAGATTTTCCTGAGTCTGCCTATCCCGCTGATAAGGACCTGGAACTAAAGATCGGAGCGCAGGTCATGTTCATTCGTAACGATCTGGCAGAAAAAGGAAAGCGATTCTTCAATGGGAAAATTGGTATTGTAAAAAAACTGGAGAAAGATAAGATCACCATTTATTGCAAGGATGAAGAAAAAGATATTGAAGTGACCACAGAAGAATGGAATAATATCCGATATACCCTGAACAAAAACTCCCAGACCATGGAAGAGAATTTGCTTGGCTCATTCAAACAATTTCCAATTCGTCTGGCCTGGGCCATTACAATTCATAAAAGCCAGGGATTAACTTTTGATAAGGCCATCATCGATGCAGGCGAGGCTTTTGCCCCCGGACAGGTATATGTTGCTCTGAGCCGCTGTACCAATCTTCAGGGAATGATCCTTCGAAGTCGTCTGAAGAAAAACAGTTTTTTCAGCGATCCGCGAATCATTCAATTCTCCAAAACCATTGCTTCACCAGATGCGCTTCAGGAAGAATTAAGAATTTCCAGAAGACAATATCAGTTAAAATTACTGACCGGTTATTTTGACCTGACCAATACGCTTGCCTTGCTAAATGAGATCCGGCAACAAGCTTTTACCTATTCAAGATCATTTCGCGAAGGATTATTGCAATGGTTGGAGGACCTGCATCAAAAAATCTCCTTGTTACAGGAAACCAGCGCAAAATTTCATGCCTGGCTAAAACAGGAATTCAATAAAGAAGATCCCCCTGAAAAAAATCAAGTGCTGGCTGAACGCATTATTAAAGGAGCCGGGCATTTTATTCCGGAGATTGCTAACTGGATAAAAACACTGCATCAATCTCCTGCCAGCACCGACAATCGTGAGCTTGCAAAGGAATTCAATGAACTATTAAAAAAATTATTCATTGAACTGGAAGAAAAAAAATTCATCCTGCAGGGGCTGGATGGAAAATTCAATACCGAACTATGGCTACTAAGAAGAAAAGAATGGGCAATGCCTGCTTTTTACAATAATGCCTATGCAGGTGCCAGTCAGAAAAAAGCCGATTCTCCTCATCCGGAACTTCATAAGCGACTTAGAAAATGCAGGGAAAATATCTGCGACTCAAGGGGATTGGCTATTTACCTGGTGGCCGGCACCACCACCATTGATGAAATGGCCCGATACCTTCCCCAGGATCTGGAAGAACTAAAAATGATCAGTGGCTTTGGCGAAACCAAGACCAAATCTTACGGAAAACTATTTCTTGATGTGATCCGCGATTATTGCCGGGAGCAGGGATTGGGATCATTGATCCATGAAAAGCCCGAAGGAAAAACAAAAAAGAAAAAAAGCACTACTTCCAAAGCAGGAAAATAAATGAACGACCAAGCGGCAGACTTCCCTTTCTGATTACTTTTTTTCACCGGGTAACTGGTATTCTGCTAACCAGGTGGACCTATTCCCATTGATGGTAATTCCCGATACTTGGCCGTATGGATAGTTAAGACACTGTATAATTGATGAATGATGGCTCGGGGTGAATTGTTTTTCACTTGTTAATTATTAACATTAAATGCCCTTAAACTTGTTTAAATAAAGTTTATCTATAACTTTCCTATTAATACTTACTAACCCATTATTTTTTATGACTAAGTCTGCTGATTATCGTCTTATCAGTCAACATGTATTTGCTGAAGTGAGACGTCGCATTTCCAATGGACAGAATGCTTTGTTTATAACGCGATCCTTTGCTGAAGGGGAATTGATCAGTCGCTTTTCCGCTGGCACGATCGCTGCTGAACCCACTTATTTAACTGTTCAGGTGGGAATAGGTAAACATATCACGCTGGATCCCGAATTCCTGCAATACATTAACCATAGTTGTGAACCCAATGTATTCTTTGATACCAGTAGTTTACAATTGCTGGCACTTCGTGACATTAAAGAAGGTGAAGAACTTAGTTTCTTCTACCCTTCTACCGAATGGAAAATGACCCAGTCCTTTAAATGTTATTGCGGACATGACACCTGCCTTAGCCAGATCAAAGGAGCCTCTTATCTTAATGAGGAAGCAAGAAAAAAGTATCGGTTCACGGATTTTATCCAGCGTATGCTGAATAAGAAAAAGCAGGAAAACAAAAAAGTAGCTTAATGAAAAGCAATGGCGATCTTAAAAACTACCTTATCTGGGTTTTAGCGCCTCATCTTGAATCCGACGATCCTAATATCCAGCACTACTACGATTTTACCCAGAGTATAAAGGAATACACTAAAGTATTCGCTGAACTTGATATTGAATGGAAATGGCAGCCGGTGACCATGGAAGATTTTTCCCGCGTCATTGCCTCTATTAAAGATAATAGCGGTTACAAAACACCTCTTGTTTTGAATCTCTGTGATGGTGATGAAGTAAATGGAACACCCGGCGTTTCAGTAATAAAAGAATTAGAGAAAAGAAAACTGGCCTATACCGGTTCCGATGTACAATTCTATGATACGACCACCTCGAAGATCCCAATGAAGAAAGCCTTCGATAAAGCAGGCGTACCTACTGCGGGATGGAGAGTCATAACTGAAAAAAAAGGATCTATTAAAGGTATATGCCAGCGTGTAGGAACTCCTCTTATCATTAAACCCGCGGTTTCAGGAGGAAGTATGGGTGTATCAGTAAAAAACGTTGTACATACAGAAGAAGAACTTAAATTAAGGGTGGATGAAATATACCAGGGATATCGCGGCTGGAATTTATTAGTAGATGGAATATTTGTTGAACAATTCATCACTGGTCCCGAATTCACCACATTTATCACCGGTTCAGCTGATGATCCGGAGCATTGTATCGTTTATGAACCTGTTGAACGAGTTTTTCATGCTTCTTTACCTGAGGCGGAGAAGTTTCTTTCCTTCGACCGTCTATGGGAGATCTATGAAGACGAAACCCCTATGCCCGGAAATGAGAATTTCTATGAATATCAAAAAGTAAAAAACAATTTGATCCCTGCGCTGAAGAAACTCAGTCTGGAGGCATATCGCTCCTGTGGCGGTAAAGGGTATACCCGAATCGATATCCGTCAGGATGCGACTACGGGAAAATTATATATGCTGGAGGTAAATGCGCAGTGCGGACTCAGTGAAGACGAGGATTATACTTCTATTGGTGCTATTTTAAAAGTTTCCAATGTTAGCTTCACCAGTGTGATCACTGAAATATTACTTGACGCATTGAGAAGAAAGGCTTCCAGCCATTCAGCAAAAAAACCAGCCAGAAAGACGAGCAGGAATAGCCCAAGTTTACGATCATGAAAGTTTGCGTTCTACAACCTGATTATTCAACCACCAGTGTAGATTATAAAAATTATGATCCTCCCCGAGATCTACAATCTCTGTTGCCGGACGAGAAAGTGCATACTATTTTTCTTAATAAACTAACGACTTACAAACAGCTGAAAGAATTAAGTAAGGAGGGTTATGATATTTTCGTCAACCTCTGCGAAGGATATCTTGAATGGGAAATTCCCAGTATTGATGTGATCTATTCACTGGAATTACTTGACCTTCCCTTTACTGGTCCCAGTAGCAAACTCTATGATCCTCCCAAAGAACTAATGAAGTACCTGGCATTTTGCGAGAATGTCAAAACGCCAGCATACATATTAGTAAATGAAATTTCGGACGCAGAAGAGGCGGTAAAAAAACTTGATTTCCCGGTTTTCGTTAAGCCCGCCAAGGCAGGAGATAGTCTGGGTGTAGATCAGCAATCGTTGGTACAAAACAAATCAGCCTTACTTGAAAAATGCCAGCGCATTATTGGAGAATATGGCCCCTTGCTGGTGGAAGAATATATTGAAGGAAGAGAATTCACTGTATTGGTTGCTGCTAATGCAGATGGACATAGTTGCAGCGTTTTTAAACCGGTAGAATATAGATTCCCTGAAGGAAGAGCATTTAAAACCTATGAATTGAAAACCTCAGAGCTCCATCCCGATTGCAATTTTCCCTGTGAAGACCCAGTATTGGAAAAACAATTAAGAACAGCAGCTGAAAAGGTTTTCAATGGATTTAATGGCGTTGGCTATGCCCGCCTGGATTTTCGAGTAAATGATAAAAACGAGATCTATTTCCTGGAGATCAATTTTACCTGTTCCGTTTTTTATAAAGATGGATATGAAGGCTCCGCAGATTTTATTCTGAAATTCGATGGCATTGGCCAATCTGGTTTTCTCAGGCATATGATAGCAGAAGGCATTGCCCGCCATGAAAGAAAAAAGAAAGCCTATAAAATAAAAGGAAACTCCATTGCTGGTTATGGTATTTATGCCGACCGCGATATTCCAAAAGGAGAGGTCGTTTTTAAAGGTGAGGGTCGCTCGCAGCGAATCATAACCAGGAGATTTGTTGAAAAAAACTGGAATGAGGATGAGAAACTTCACTTCAGGCGCTATGCCTACCCCATGAGTGATGAGGTTTTTATACTATGGGACGAGGATCCTTCAGAATGGGCTCCCCAGAACCATAGTTGTTATCCTAATACAAAATTTGATGGCTTAAACGTATTAGCAATAAAAAACATATATAAAGAGGCTGAGCTTACTTTAGACTATGCCGATTTTCTGGATGAAAACATGGAACCGTTTGAATGTCAATGCGGTACAAACGGCTGTCGTGGAACAATTTCCGGAAAAAACAAAAATTCGTTAACGTCTCGTGAACTAACTTTGCAAGAGTTAAACCATCGGTCTTAGTTTCTATCTTACACTTACTATCCCCATTAAGAGAGGCTTTTGCCACCGCACAATGCGGTCAACGACGAATTTTTATTTAATTGATGAACCATGTCCCGCTTCGCCATCTTACGTCAGATCATGATGCAGCACCGCTATCGGCTGGTGTTTACCTATGTTTTATTTTCTCTGGAAATGCTGGGCAATTTGATGCGTCCTTTCTTTTTGGGTATCGCCATTAATGACCTTGTAAAGGGATCTTATAAAGGATTGATCACCTTATCGGCCGTACACCTTGCGTGGCTGATACTTGGAACCATACGTCACCGTTTGGATACCCGGACCTATTCCGATATTTATACTTCGCTGGTAACAAAATCCCTTTCCCGTCGCTATACTCAGCAGGATGTATCTAAACTAAGCGCCCACTCTACACTAGCTCGTGAGTTTGTTGACTTCCTTGAGTATGATCTGGTCTATGTGATCGAAGCGATCTACAGCATATTTGGTTCGCTGATCCTTCTTTTCTTTTATGATAACGCAGTGGTATTAGTATGCCTAAGCATTTTATTACCTGTGATCGCCATGAGTTATTTCTATGGAAAGAAAATGAAAAGTTTGAATCGAAGGAAAAATGATGAATTAGAAAAACAGGTTGATATTATTTCCACCGGTAATAGTCATTTAATTCGTCAGCACTATAATAATCTTCGTAACTGGCAGGTTAGTATCAGCGATCAGGAAGCATGGAATTTCGGAGTAATGGAGATCCTGGTGATGGTTGTGATCGGTCTTTCTTTATTGGTAACGCAAAAAACAACTGGTGGCGCCATTGAAGCCGGAAGTCTTATTGGTATCTATAGTTATATACAACGTTTTGTATCCGGCCTGGATACTATTCCATATACAGTACAAAGACTTTCCTCATTAAATGATATCACAAGAAGAATTGAGTTGCAGTCAAGCGATCTGGACCAGGAGTTGAAAGTGGTCGCTTAACGTCCCATAAATACCATCAGAATTTGCACATCACTTGGATTGATGCCGGAGATACGACTGGCCTGTCCTAAAGTACGGGGTTTGATCTTCGTTAATTTTTCACGCGCTTCATTTCCCAATGAAACGATCTTTTTATAATCGAAAGTTTCTGGTATCATTAATTCTTCCAGCTGACTCATTCGTTGCACCAGT
>JAYTXP010000055.1:0-2888 GCA_043742885.1 Chitinophagaceae bacterium
CCTAATGGTCGTGTGATCAATGCCCGGCCCTATGATACAGAAGCGGCTATCAAACTTAACTTTGAACCAAATCAGAATAAAACATTTTTTGTAACCTACGGGGATCTGCTTTCCAAATTGACTTTATTTATTTCATCCCTTTTTGTGACCCTGCTGTTCTATGGCAAACTCAGAAAACTTTTACATCGAAAAAAATAATTCCATCTCTTATCGCAGAACCGGAACTGGTCCTGCCGTATTGCTAATCCATGGTTTTGGCGAAGATCACCGTGTATGGGATGCATTATCTCTGGAATTAGAGAATGACAATACTCTTATCATTCCTGATCTTCCCGGAACCGGATTTTCCCCCTCTATTTCGGATATGTCTATTGATGGAATGGCAGAAGCGCTGATCTCCCTTTTTCTGGAGGAACCTATAGCTGTGATCGGACATTCCATGGGAGGGTATATAGCCCTGGCCTTACTGGAAAAATATCCGGAGCGTTTAAACTCGCTGGGGCTTTTACATTCTACCTCTTATGCCGATACAGAGGAGAAGAAAGCGACCCGACGTAAAGGCATTGAATTCATCAAACAACATGGCGCCTTTGAATTCCTGAAAACCAGCATACCCAATTTGTTCTCTCCTTTATCTAAACAGAAAATGGCTGAAGGGATAAATAATTTTATCCTTCAACAGCGCAACTTAACTGCAGAATCACTCGTTTTATACTATGAAGCCATGATAGGAAGGCCCGATCGCCGCCAACTACTTGAAAATACTGATAAACCTGTGCTGTTTCTATTGGGAAAATACGATGTAGCTGTGCCATTTTCCGATGGGTTGGCCCAATCTCATCTTCCTAAAATTTCGTACATTCACATCTTACGCCGTTCGGGGCATATGGGTATGATGGAGGAAGCGGAAAAGGTGAAAATCGCCCTGAAAAACTTTTTATTCCAAGTGCAGTCCCACCAATGAAAAAATTCTTTTTTACAGTCATATTAAGCCTTTTCCTGGTTGCAGGTTCTTTCGCCGCGCATATCAAAGGAGGATTTTTTACTTATAAATACTTAGGGCCGGGAACTGGCACCAATCTTCGCTATCAGATCACGCTTACAGTTTATATGATCTGTAATCCCACTGCAGGTCAGTTGAATAGCCCCATTAATTTTACCATTTTCGCAGCCGGTTCAAATACATTAGTACAGGATGTTTCGGTACCTATTACCAGTCAGTATAATCTCAATAAAAATGGAGACGAAGTCTGTATCACCGGCGATCAGCGAGGGTGCTATTATACCATTGTGGTATATAATCTTGCCTCCATAGAATTACCTGCTACACCTGAAGGATATATTGTTTCCTATCAGCGCTGTTGCCGGATTGCAGGGATAATTAATGTCACAGCATCCGGAGCAGTTGGAAATACATTTACCATTAAGATACCAGGTACAGCTGCCGGCCCAGGCTTTGAGATGAACAGCAGTCCCACCTTTTTAGTGAACGATACTGCTGTAGTATGCCGTAACAGTTTTTTCCAATTTTCTTTTGCTGCCAGTGACCCGGATGGTGATTCTCTTACCTATACATTTTGTTCGGCTTATTCAGGAGGTGATCAAACCAATTCAGCCCCACCTACTGCGGATCCACCTCCTTATTTTCCAGTTCCCTATAATTTTCCTTATTCTGGTAGTCAGCCACTGGGACCGAATGTATCTATCAATAGAACAACCGGTGTTATCAGCGGAGTGGCGCCTGGAGCGGCGGGACAATATGTTATCTGTGTTTGTGTAAATGAATACCGCGGAGGGGTTTTGTTTTCGACTACAAGAAAAGAGTTACATGTGACCATCGGCGATTGTACTCCTTTACAGGTGCAACTGAATCCGAGAAATACCACCTGCGATGGCTTCACGGTATCTTTTCAAAACGATGCCCCCGGCAATGCTGGCCTGGTAGAAAATCTTTGGATCTTTGGCGATCCTGCCAGTGGAAGTCTGGACACTTCTATACTTCCTAATCCGACCCATACATTTACTGATACTGGTGTATATCTTGTAAAATTGAAAGTTTCTTTACCCGGAGGTATTTGTGCCGACAGTTCTACCCAAATCGTTAGAGTTTACCCCGGATTTTTCCCTGGATTTATATTTACTGGCTCCTGTTATTCTAATCCTTTCAGTTTTACAGATACTACCAATACGGTGTATGGTGTGGTTGATTCCTGGACCTGGAATTTTGGTGACCAGACAACTCAGGGAGATACGTCTCATATCAAAAATCCACAATGGACCTATCCGGGTCCAGGTACTGCCACCGTAGAATTGGTTGTAACCAATAGTAAAGGTTGCATAGATACTGCCTATGTGGATGTACCGATCACAAACAAACCCAGTTTAACTGTAGCATTCCAGGATACGCTTATATGTAAAAATGATCCGCTGCAATTACAGGCGAATGGTACCGGTATTTTCTCATGGACCCCTCTAACTAATATCGTCAACGCTAGTACGGCCAATCCTATGGTAACACCTCCGATCGATACCTGGTATTATGTTGACCTGAATGATAATGGTTGTTTGAACCGTGATTCGGTGCATGTGCGGGTTGTACTTGCTGTTACAGCGAAAGCTATGAAAGATACAACCATCTGTCAGGGTGATCCCATACAATTGAGAGTAACAACAGATGGTTTGAGTTTTAATTGGATTATTGGCGGACCTGGTGGTTCATTAAATGATCCTAATATTCAAAATCCTATTGCCACAACTACCAGTACTACCAAATATTATATCAATGCCTCCATTGGTTCATGCCGTGCGATTGATTCTGTGACGGTGACAACCATACCCTATCCTGGTGCAAACCTCGGTGCAGACAAAGCCATATGTTATAATACTTC
>JAYTXP010000056.1:0-5487 GCA_043742885.1 Chitinophagaceae bacterium
AATCATTTTGATATTCAAAAAGAGATCGAAGTTATTGTCAATTTTGTAGACGTAAGCCGCTTTCAACGCAAGCCCATCGATGCATTCAGAAAAGTGATAGCGCCAAACGGAGAGAAGGTCTTTATTCACGCTTCCAATTTCCGCAAACTCAAAAGAGTGCAGGATGTAGTGAAGATCTTCGCCAGAGTGAATGAGATGGTGCCCTCTAAATTATTATTTGTAGGAGATGGTCCTGAACGTTCTACTGCCGAAGATCTGGCACGTGAACTGGGTGTATCCGACCAGATAAGTTTTGTAGGTAAGCAGGAGCAAATGGAAGATATACTTGCCATCGGAGATGTTTTCCTTCTTCCTTCCGAATATGAAAGTTTTGGATTGGCCGCATTAGAAGCGATGGCAGCAGGTGTACCAGTAATTTCTACCAATGCAGGTGGATTAGGTGAAATAAATATTGACGGAATAACGGGTCATATGGCAGATGTAGGCGATGTGGATACGATGACCAGGCAGGCCCTTCAGATTATATCCTCAGAAGAAGTATTAAATGGATATAAGCGAAGAGCACTGGAGCAAGCGAAGAAATTTGATATTCACCATATTGTTCCTAAGTATGAGGAATTGTATGCTCGGTTTCTGCCTCAATAATTACTACACCCCCTCCTAACTGATAACTCCTAACTATCTCCTTAGCCATTGCTGCGGATCCAGATTCCTCGATTCCATCATCAGAATAAAATCGATCTGCCCTCCATCTCCATCTTCATTGCTTCCTGAGCGACCGATCACTTGGTTTGTTCTTACCTGTGCACCTTTTGATACGGTAACGCCAGCAACATTAACATAGGTGGTGAAATAGCGTCCATGACGAATAGTGATGGCCATAGCATCGCCAACAGAATAAACAGCACTCACTTCCCCTTCAAATATTGCTTTTACCGGAACGCCTGCATTGGGAGTTGCAATGGTTATACCCGGACTATCGAATGTAAGATTGGTATTCTCTACTTTTTGATTTCCAAAATGAATGGTGACCAGACCATTATCAACGGGCCAAGGTAATTTTGCTTTATTAGCCTGGAAATTACTGTTCAATGCGACGTCGGTAGCATTAAGGTTCAGATAGCTTTCAGGTTTGGCTACAGGGTCGGTTCTTCGGGAGGTGTTCCCCTTAGCATTTCCCTTATTTGCAGGGTTGACTACTATTGGGCTGGTATTTGCATTTTTCTTCGCGATCTCATCCGCAGCAGCTTTCCTTGCCGACTCCACTTCTCTTCTCACGATCGCATTAATGGCGTTCTGCACATCACGGTCTCTTTTCTTTTTAGCTGCGATCTGCTTACCCAATTCTTTTTCCTTCGACTTCAGTTCATTTACGACTGCGTCTTTTTCTTTTTTCTGAACAGCCAATTCCTGTACTTCCTTTGTCTGATTGGTCAGGGCCACATTCTTCTGTTCCTTTCTTCCTAGTTGCTGTTGTTTTCTTTTCGCGATCTGATCCTGCGTTTGAAGAATGGTCTTCATTTGCTTGGCCCGGTATGCGCGATAATTTTTCAGGTAAGAAACACGACGTACTGCATCATTAAAACTGGATGCGGAAAAAATGAAGTTCAGGTAATCATAATTGCTGCGGTTCTTGTATGCATAAACAATGGTACGTGCATATTGCTGTTTCAATGTGTCTACCTGCCGGGTCAACCGATAGATCTCCAGGTTAGCCAGGTAAATATCATCGTCAATGGCGTGTATCTCGCGATTGATATTGTTCAGGTATCGTTCCTGTAGTGCGATCTTTCTGTTTAGTATAGTGAGCTGACCAATACTCTGTTTTTTCTTCGCCTTGATCTGGTCATACATGCCCTGGATCTCCTTCAATTCCTTTTGTATCTGCTGCCGTTCCTTTTCAAGGTCACCACGTTCCTGTCCGGGCTGCGCCTGAGACACCGTTCCAATACAGAGGCAAATAATTAAAGGGAATAATAATTTTCTCATAGTTCAACTGAATTCCTTTATTAAATGGGTGCCGGAATTAACAATAACGAATGAATGCAAAATAAATTTTCTCCTTTAATTCCTGGTGTAATTTTTCGGCACATTGAAAGGAAAACTTAACGTTTCATTAAAATCATATTGCCTGAAGTCCAGCTTAATATCAAGTTTCTTCTTCTCTGAAACACTGATCTCCCTCTTGGTTGAAAAATTTACTCCTTTTTTATTTTCATATTCGGAATAGGTAAGAAGGCAGGTACGATTTCTTGTCTGATCCACATCATCGAGTTTACTGCTTAATTCCAGCTTCTCGTTTTCCATAATAGTGAAAAGATTTCTGAAGAACTCGCCGGTACTTTGTAATGATATAGTTCCTTGTGTTGTATTTCTGTCATAATACATAATAGTCGAATCGAGATAAACAGGATTGCCAATGATCAATTCCTGTAATGAGTGAAGATTGAGTGGTAAGGCGGTCACTTCCTGAAGATAGGATACACTTCTTGCGATATAAACCCTATCCTGTTTATTAAGCATCTTAACGGAATCCTTAGTGATATACGCTCTTAATCCTTCAATGCCAAGAATAGCTGTAATGGAAACCCAGATCGCAGAGTCCTTATACATTCTGATATGCGCATTCACATTATATTTCTTGCCATCCGATTCGGCATAATCCACATCCATTTTAGCAGAGAAGGTTGTATAATTTAACCGGTTGTTCATCACCTTGCGATAATTATCCTGGATAAACGCGATCGAATCTTCTTTTGAATGATCCTTTAATACTATTACAGGCTGAGCAGTTGAATCCATCTTGGTCATTGCTGCCTGAATGTTTCTGGTTGAGCGACAGGAAATTAAAAAGGAAACAATAATGGTCAGTAGCAATAAGCTTCTCTTCATCATATTTATTTTTTACCCGTATGTCCGAAACCGCCATCGTTTCTTTCCGTCACATTAATATCTTCGGTTAGTAGCCAACTGGTTTTTTCTATTTTTTGAATGATCATTTGGGCAATACGATCACCCGGTTCAATGACCTGTTCCTGACCGGAAAGGTTGATCAAAATAATTTTAATTTCTCCACGATAGTCCTGGTCAATGGTTCCTGGAGAATTAAGGCAGGTAATTCCCTGTTTTAGGGCCAGCCCGCTTCTTGGCCTCACCTGCGCCTCATATCCTCCTGGCAATTCAATGAACAACCCTGTAGGTATCAATTTACGTTCCATAGGTTGCAGTTTGACGGCCATTTCCAAATAAGCCCGGAGATCCATGCCGGAACTACCTTCCGTTGCATAGGAAGGCAGGGGATTTGATGATTGATTGATGATCCGGATCTCTATTGCCATGGCCGCAAAGATATTGACTATAAAGCTTCAGTATCTTTTTTCAATAAAACGGTAGCCATAGCAACCAGGCCTTCTTCACGACCCGTAAATCCCATTTTTTCTGTGGTCGTGGCCTTGATAGAAACTGCATCCAATGGAAGTTCAGTAATGGCTGCAATGGTCTCTCTCATTTTATCTGCATGAGGTTTGATCTTAGGTGCTTCCAGGCAAAGAGTGGAGTCAATATTTACAAGTGAGTATCCTTTTTTGCGGATCAGGCTAAATGTCTTTGCCAGTAATATTTTAGAATCGATCCCCTTGTATACAGGATCGGTATCGGGAAAATGAGTACCAATATCGCCAAGTGATAGTGCACCCAGCAAGGCATCGCAAATAGCATGTAAGAGAACATCCGCATCGCTATGACCCAGTGATCCCTTTTCATGTGGGATCTTGATACCACCTATCCATAATTCACGGCCTTCAACAAGTTGATGAAAATCGATACCTGTGCCTATTCTGTACATTTTGCAAAGTTAGGGTTTGTGGAGTTGAGCTATTGAGCTGTTGAGAAAGTTGAGATGGTTGAGAAGGTTGAGCTGTTGAGAAGGTTGAGATGTTGAGTGAACATTCAAATCAATTTGGGTGGCCGCTCAACTGCCGAAGGCCTCAACCTTCTCAACCTGCCTGCCGCAGGAAGGCTTCTCAACCAAAAAAAACGTCCCCCAATTAGGAGGACGCTTTTTATATAATAATATCTAATGAAACTTATTTCTTCTTGCCCATGAAATCAAATAACACAGAGAAACGAAGTGTGTTAGATAACGGGTTGCGGCTTACACCAGAACCTGAAGGGATCAGATAAGCAAAGTTGAAACCAAATACATTATATTTCAAACCAAGACCGGTTGTGAAATAACGACGATTTCCTTTGTCTTTATTCTCGTAGAAATAACCAGCGCGTAGTGCGAACTGGTTGTTATACCAGTATTCAGCACCAACACCTACGGTGAATTCTTTCATTTCTTCGCTGATACCATCAGGAGCATCACCGAAAGAACTGAACCAGCTACCAACTACACTCTTGTTCCTGTAGTTAACAAGACCGGCAGAGTCAGATGGAGGAGTTGGAACCAACAGCTTGTTCACTTCCAGACCGAAAGAGATAGAGTTGTTGTTGTTCATTTTGTTTATATAGTTTACACCAAGACCCAGATTAGCAGGGATGAAATCCTTTGCGTCTGCGTTATCAGTATAAGAAATTTTAGAACCAAGGTTGCTCAGAACAGCACCATAAGACCATCCGTCGCCGGAAGCCTTAACGCCATTATGATAATAAGAAAGGTCAGCTGCAACAGAGCTACCGGTTTTGTAGGTGCTACCACCTGCATTGAAACCACTAGCCAGATTAGAGTTGATATATTTCAGAGCCAGCGCCACACCATTTTTAGCGTTCAGTCTGCGAGAATATCCAACATCGATACCGAATTCACGTGGACGGAAAGAGGTAAGATCATTACCCAATGCATCAGTGAACTGAATATCACCAAGTGAGAAATAACGGAGAGAACCGTAGATCGCCTGGTTGTCAGCGAATTTGTAATACCCGGCAACAGACGCCAGCCATACATCATTTACTACGTCAGACAACCATGGAGTGTAAGTAACACCCATGCCACCACGAGATTGGTTAAAAGCAACTTTACCACCATTCCAAAGACCTGAATATTGGTCAGCAGAAGTAGCGATACCCATATCACCCATACCGCCTGAACGGGCGTCTGGAGAGATACGAAGGAAAGGAACAGCAGTTGTTACAACGTTTAATTTCTGTGCTTGAATAGCGGTAGTCATACCACAAAACAGCAGAATTCCGGCAGTTAGTTTTAAAGCAGTTGGTCTCATTAGAAAGTTTTTAATAATGGTGTAAATATAGAGCTTTTGGCTAAAAACAAAACTAAAATAGAAAATTTTATCCGAATCGAAAAAAATGCTGTTTTTAAATGATTATCCAGCATTTGGAAGAATTTTTAGTGCCTCTATTTTGGTTGATTTAAAGTGCACCTATTTTGTTTGGTTTTAGTAAATATCTTAAAAAACGGACCGATTAAATTTTTATTGTTAAAAATTTTTGCATTTTCCAAATAAAAATCCTTTTCCTCAAGTCATT
>JAYTXP010000057.1:0-30294 GCA_043742885.1 Chitinophagaceae bacterium
TTCAGCTAAATCAATTGCTAAGGTAAAATATTAAATTAGATCATTTACTAAAATGTGATTACAAACATGATATGCTATCTTTTTTCAAAAAGTATTTTACGTTTTATTAATTAGTAGATGTAAAACACTATTATATCGGGGGAAAGTTGCTTATATTTCTAGTTTAGCCCCATTCCAATATGATATTATAAGCCATCTGATATTATATAGGCAATTATATCCCGTAAATCCTGTTCTAAAAAGTTCGACAATTCGCCGCTTTTCTCCACTAAAAAGTTGATCAGGAATAGTCATCTTTTTTTATGAACTTAAACGAGTAAAAATTGTTTTAATTTACTTAATCATCCACCATGGGAGTCATCCGCCAAATTTCCGAATATCTGTTCCTTCGCAAAAAGGATCCGAATCGCCCGAAAAGCGATTTCACGCGCTATATGCATGGCATTAACCGGTTTAGTTTGCTGTTGTTTTTGCTTTGCCTGATTATTCTGGCGGTGAAGCTGTTGAGAGGGTGAATGGTTCAAAAGAGAATATTGAGAATAACTGGAAATCAATGGATATATACAAGAATCTTGAAGTTTATCTAAATTCGCTGACACCATGAAGATCCTTGTATTTTGTTTAGCAGTATTCAGCACTGCCTCTCTTGCCCGGGAACAGGTAAAACTACTGACCATTTGGTTGGTGGGCGATTCCACCATGTCGAAAAAAGAAGTTAAAGCCTATCCGGAGACTGGATGGGGAATGCCTTTCAGTAATTTCTGGGATAGTTCCGTGACAGTAGAAAATCGCGCGGTGAATAGCAGAAGCACCAAATCATTTCTGGCAGAAAACCGCTGGCAGCCCATCCTTGATAAGATCAAATCAGGAGATTATGTTTTAATCCAGTTCGGGCATAACGACGAATCGAAAGATAAAGGCGAAGGCTTTACTCCTCCAGCTGAATTCAAGACAAACCTTAAAAAATTGGTAACGGAGGCCCGTGAAAAAAAAGCCATCCCTATTCTTTTTACACCGGTAGGAAGAAGAAAATTTGATAGTATCGGACATATAATGGAAACGCATGCAGAATATGCTGAACTAGTAAAACAGGTGGGTAAAGAGAATATGGTGTATGTGATGGACCTAAACGCGAAGAGCAAAGATTTATATGAGCAATTTGGGCCAGCAACCAGTAAACTACTGTTCAATTATCTTCAGCCCGGTGAACATCCGAACTATCCAAAAGGAAAAGAAGATAACACGCATTTTAGTGAACTGGGTGCCCGTAAAATCGCACAGCTTGTGTTGCAGGAAATAAGAGACCAATTTCCCGAACTTGCTACCCGTATTAGAGTCATGAAAAAAAAATAATCTGTTTTTTTTATATGACGGATTAGCTTGGACTTAGAAAATGTCTGACAAAAAAATAAATATCGCTCTCTGCTCCTTTGGTATGTCCGGATGGGTATTTCATACTCCTTTCATTAATATACATCCCCGACTTCATCTCCGTGGGGTTTGGGAGCGAACAAAGAACCTGGCACAGGAAAAATATCCCGGAACAAAAAATTACCGATCGCTGGAAGAGTTAATCAGTGATGAGGAAGTGGAACTGGTTGTAGTGAACACACCCAGTGTAACCCATTATGAATATGCGAAGCGTTGCCTCAATGCCGGAAAACACGTGATAGTGGAAAAACCATTTACGGCTACCAGTGAGGAAGCGGCTCAGTTGATCGAACTGGCTAAGAAAAAGAATTTAAAATTATCTGTCTATCAGAACCGGCGCTACGACAGTGATTATCGAACGGTAAAAAAAATACTGGATGAGGGATGGATCGGTGATCTCATCGATATGGAGATACGCTATGACCGTTATGCTCCGAGTCTTAGTTACAAACAACATAAAGAAACTCCGACACCTGCCGTGGGTTGTCTTTATGATCTTGGTTCTCACCTGGTGGACCAGGCTCTGCAATTGTTTGGCTTGCCTGAATCAGTATATGCGGATATACGAAGTAATCGCATCGGATCACAGGTAGATGATTATTTCAACCTGCTTTTATATTATCCTACCCATCCCGTTACACTTCGCTCCAGTTATTTTGTGCGCGAGCCATTTCCGGGATATGCTCTGCACGGCAGATTTGGAAGTTTTATAAAAACAAAAACGGACGTGCAGGAGCTGGCACTAATAGCTGAAAAAATTCCCGGCGGGGAAGATTGGGGAATAGAAAGAAAAGAAAATGATGGCTGGCTGCACACGGAAAAAAATGGAGAGTTGATCCGTGAACAGATTCATTCGTTGAAAGGAAATTATGGAGACTACTATGAAGCCATTTATCAGGCACTGAGAAATAATGCGGCCCTTCCTGTTACAGGAGAAGAAGGAATGAATGTGATTCGGGTGATCGAGGCAGCCTTTTTAAGCAATAAAGAAAAAAAGCGGATCGCCTTATGATAAACCTGTTTTGTATTTTAGCTGCTTTAATGATAACATCCGTTTCAGCTCAGACTACCTATAACAATCCCATTATTCATGCAGACTACAAGGCGTAAAAGCTATACTTGATAAAAAAAAGGAATAAACACATCATTGCATGAAACAGGCCGTTTTAAAAATAAATGTAAAAGATAATGTGTTGGTAGCCCTTGCGTCCCTCTCAAAAGGCGTGGTGATCGACTATAATGGTCAGGAATATACTTTACTGGAAGACTGCCCTGCCAAGCATAAATTCTTCCTTCAGGATATGCCGCCAGGTGAGGAAGTGATCATGTATGGATTGATGGTAGGAAAAATTCAGGTTCCTGTAAAAAAAGGGCAACGCATGTCAACTGAAAACACCAAACATGCGGCCGAACCTTTTGCATGGAGAGATGCTCATTATGAATGGACGGCCCCTGATGTTAGCGCATTTTCCGGAAAACATTTTAATGGATATCATCGCAAAGATGGAAGCGTAGGCACAGCAAATTACTGGCTATTTATTCCAACTGTATTCTGCGAAAACAGAAATCTGGATGTGATCCGCGAGGCGCTTCAAAATGAATTAGGTTATGCGGTAACTGATAAATACAATCAGTACACACGCTCATTAGTAGAAGCATATGCAACCGGTGCTGATCTTTCTGAAAAAAATATCAGCCTGCTCCATCAAACATCCGTTAATGCAAAAAGAATTTTCAAAAATGTGGATGGTATTAAGTTCCTGAATCATGAAGGGGGCTGCGGTGGCACCAGACAAGATGCGGCTATTCTTGGTAAACTATTGGCGGCCTATGCCAATCATCCCAATGTGGGAGGTGTGACCATCCTGAGTTTGGGCTGCCAGAATCTGCAGACAAAAGATCTTTTGGATGAAATAGGAAAACATAAGGGTGGTTTTGAAAAACCATTATTCGTTTTTGAGCAACACGACTCTCAAAGTGAAGAGCAGTTGATCGGCGAAGCCATCAGAAAAACATTTGAAGGATTAGTAGAACTAAACAAAGAAGAAAGAAAACCTGCTGGTCTGAATAAACTTTGTATCGGAGTTAAATGTGGTGGCAGTGATGGGTTCAGCGGCATCTCTGCTAATCCTTCCGTCGGCTATTGTGCTGATCTGGTAGTAGCTCTGGGTGGTAAGGTATTGTTAGCAGAATTTCCGGAACTCTGTGGCGCAGAACAAAATCTTATTGATCGTATGAGTGATCAGAAACTGGCTGATAAGTTCAGTTACCTGATGAGAAGTTATAATGATCAGGCATTGAAAGTAGGATCCGGTTTTCATATGAATCCATCTCCTGGTAATATTCGCGATGGATTAATTACGGATGCCATAAAGAGTTTAGGTGTGGCACGCAAAGGTGGAATGTCACCTGTAGTGGATGTGCTGGATTATACTGAGCCGGCGATAAAACCCGGACTAAGCCTTGTATGCACTCCGGGAAATGATGTGGAAGCAACTACCGGTAAAGTGGCCAGTGGTGCTACGCTAATTTTGTTTACTACCGGCTTAGGCACTCCAACCGGTAATCCGGTTTGTCCTACAATTAAGATCTCAACGAATAGCGCCCTGACAAAAAGAATGGGTGATATTATAGATATAGATACAGGTCCTGTAATTGAAGGAGAAAAGACTATTGAAGAAATGGGGAGAGACATATTGGAGTATTGCATAAAGGCGGCTAGCGGGGAATTGATCCCTAAAGCGGTGCAGTTGAACCAGGATGATTTTATTCCATGGAAGCGAGGTGTTTCCCTGTAATAGCAGGATAATTTATCGATTGACTCATGACTCCAGACTCCCGACTAAAGACTCCTTTAATCTCCCCAAATATTATCCTTTCCTTCCAACCATAAATTCACCAGGTCTGTAGTAACTGATTTCGGTCTTTCCAGCGGAAAATTCAACGCACGATCCCAGCAAAGCGAAGCCAGAACACCGAGCGCGCGGCTTACCGCGAACAAAACAGTATAATATTCATATTCCACAAGACCATAATGCACAAGCAAGGCACCACTATGAGCATCTACATTCGGCCATGGGTTTTTAATTTTCCCTATTGATTGAAGAATCGGAGGAACCACTTCATAAATATCCCAAACAGTATTTACCAGCGGGTCATCAGGCATATGTTTTTTACCAAAGGCCATTTGCGCCTCGAAACGAGGATCGGTCTTACGCAAAACCGCGTGACCATAACCCGGAACAACTTTTCCTTCCTGCAGGGTAGTCTTTACATAATCAGCGATCTGTTCCTTAGTTGGAGATTCAGTGTGAAGTTTCTCTCTCATTTCAAATATCCACTTGATCACTTCCTGATTCGCTAACCCATGTAATGGTCCGGCCAATCCGTTCATACCCGAAGCATAACTTAAATAAGGATCACTTAAAGCAGATCCTACAAGATGTGTTGTATGAGCGCTTACATTTCCACCTTCATGATCTGCATGGATGGTCATATAAAGTCGCATCAGTTCTTTGAAGCTTTCATCTTCGAATCCCATCATATGCGCATAATTCCCGGCCCAGTCAAGTAATCCGTTGGGCTGAATATGTTCTCCTTTTTTATACTTTCTGCGATAGATATAAGCCGCAACACGGGGAAGTCGGGAAATCAGATCCATACTGTCGTCAAATACTGCTTCCCAGTAATCTTTCTTATTCATGCCCGCCGCATATTTTTTTGCAAATACGCTTTCTGTTTGCAATGCCATCACAGCAGTTACAAATTGAGTCATTGGATGTGTATTAACCGGAAGGGCTTCAATAGTTGCAAACACATGGTTTGGTACATGACTGCGGCGCTGCCAGGTAGAAGTAAGATGATGTACATCATCATCATTTGGAAGATCACCCAGCAACATCAATAGGAATAAACCTTCAGGGAGTGGCTCGGATCCACCGGGAGCCTTAGTCAATTTTTCTCTGAGGTCAGGAATTGAATATCCGCGAAAACGAATTCCTTCCTGCGCATCAAGTAATGATGTCTCGGTAACCAAACCTGTCATACCGCGCATTCCCTGGTAGATCTGCGATAGTGTTACTTCGCCGATCTTTTTATTACCATGAACTTTAAGAAGTTCTTTAATATCTGCAGCGGTTTTTTCCGATTTGGCTTTGAACCTGTCTTTAATTATTCCCATGAGGTGATTATTTGATATGGTTGAAAAATCAGGATGGTAAAATTAAGAAAATCCGGCCTGTTTAAAACCAACATTGAATGATAATCATCATCACCGGACTTGAGAATGCCCCTTACCAGTTTTTCACTGTTATTTTGGGGTCTTGCGATAAAGATAATAGGCCACTGCTGTAAATATAATATTGGGAAGCCAGGCAGCTAAGAGTGGAGGAAAATTACTTTTTGTAGCAAAAACCGTAGAAAACCGATCCGAAACGATGAATAGAGCCGCGATCACAATACCCAATGCCAGGTGCATACCCGAACCGCCGCGGGTCCTTCTGCTGGCTATTACTACGCCGATCATGGTCAGCAGGAGCACTGCAAATGGTGTCGCAGTGCGGCGATAACGTTCCACTTTTAATGCACTCAGTCCTTCTGTTCCTCGGGCCTCTTCTTTATCCAGGTATATTACCAACTCGGGCGTGGTCAGTTTGTCTTTCAGGTAATAGTCTTTTCTCAGTTCCTCTGGCTTTAAGGACATCTGAAGGAGCATTGTCGAATGAAAGGTCATGGTTTCTTTCATTCCATCGATTTTCCTTTCCACCGCATTATATAATTTCCATTTTCTTGTGGCCGTATCCCACTGCAGCATTTCACTACGTACATTATATACCACCTGGTTATCCTTCACTTTTTCCATGAAAAATCCACGGGCACTTTTTGTTGTAGTATCGAAATCCCTGATGCCAACAAAAGTGTTTTGATCAATACGCCGGTAAAAACAATTATAGCAGGAACCAAAATTCATGGTTTTACTGGGATCATTCTTATCTACATAGGTAGATTGAAAATTACTCCGGATAGCATTTGCTTTTGGTATCCAATAACGGCTGCCTACCCAAAAAATAGAGGCGAGAAATATTCCACCAAATAAATAAGGACGAAGAAAACGATTATAGCTGGTGCCACTTGCCAGAATGGCTATGATCTCCGAGCCGGTAGCCATTCGACTGGTAAAAAAAATAACGGCTATGAAAACAAAAAGAGGAAATAATAATCCCCAGATCCATGGAACAAATCCCAGGTAATATTTTGTAATGATCTCACCAGTACTTAACCCGGCCCGCACAAAATCATCCGTCTTTTCACTGGTGTCTACTGCTACGGCTATCATCGTAAACAGGAGCATACAGTAAATAAAAGTAGGAATAAATTTTTTCAGTATGTACCAGTCGAGCTTATACATTTTGCGCCGTGAAAATAGGACTAATGCCTCAATCTTATTGTTAAAGCCGTGTCTTAAGCTTAACGATCATTTCATTTTTCCAACTCAAAAAATCACCTTCAAGAATATGTTTTCTGGCCTCCCTGACTAACCATTGATAAAATGCCAGATTATGAACGCTGGCAATCGTTAGCCCCAGGTACTCTTTGGCTTTCATCAAATGACGCAGGTAAGATTTAGAATAATAGCGGCTCATTGTACAATCAAGACCTTCATCAACAGGAGAAAAATCAAACTCCCATTTTTTGTTGTCAATATTGATTACTCCGTTTGTAGTGAAAAGCATCGCATTTCTTCCATTACGGGTAGGCATTACGCAATCAAACATATCTATACCCATACCAATACATTCCAAAATATTCCATGGGGTACCTACACCCATAAGGTAGCGGGGTCTTTCCTCTGGCAGATGATCGCAACACCAATTGCAGATCTCATACATTACCGATTCGGGTTCTCCCACACTTAATCCGCCGATCGCGTTTCCGGTGGCCTGCTTTTCACTTATAAATTCGCAGGAAGATTTTCGCAGATCTTTGAATGTGCCTCCCTGCACAATGGGAAATAAATTTTGTGTGTACCCATATTTTTCTGAAGTATTATTGAATCTTTCCAGACACCGGTCTAGCCAGCGATGGGTAAGCTGCATACTTTTTTCAGCGTAATCTCTTTCACTTCCTCCCGGCGGACATTCATCAAAGGCCATTATTATATCTCCGCCAATGGTCCTTTGTATGTCCATTACATTTTCAGGGCTGAACAAATGCCTTGAACCATCAATATGCGATTGAAAAGTAACGCCCTCCTCCTGAATTTTTCGTGTACCCGACATAGAAAAGACCTGGTATCCACCGCTGTCGGTTAGAATGGGTTTTGGCCAGCCATTGAAACGATGAAGGCCGCCGGCTTTTTCAAGCACTTCCAATCCGGGGCGCAGATAAAGATGATAGGTATTTCCCAATATGATCTCTGCCTTTACTTCATCAAGTAATTGCTGTTGTGTCACCGCCTTTACCGATCCCACCGTACCCACCGGCATAAAAATAGGCGTCATTATCTCGCCATGATCTGTTTGGATGATCCCCACCCTGGCCTTAGTGGCGATATCCGATTTTTCAAGTGTAAACCCAAGTGCAGCCATAGCTGCGAAAATAGTCAGAAGTTAGCAGTTAGACCCATGCCCGCTATTATGAGTTCCTTCAACATTATTGAAGATTCCATTTATCTTCGCGCACATGCTTATGATTCATTGGGAGTCTATCCTTTTTTATGTATTTATCGCAATAACCGCCATCCAGTTATTTTATTACGGTTATTTTTTTTCCCGGGTGGCATTTTTTAAATCAATTCCCCGCTCTCAATCACAGCAACATCCCGTATCGGTGATCATCTGCGCACGTGATGAAGATGAGAACCTGGCAAGAAATCTTCCCGGTGTGTTGGTTCAGAAATATGACAGCAGCCATGAAGTAGTAGTGGTGAATGACAATTCGGTAGATGATTCCAAATACATTTTACAGGAATTGAAACGCACATTCAAAACTCTGAATGTGGTAGAGCTTACTCAGGAAGCAAAACTAATTGAAGGCAAGAAATATCCGCTTTCGGTCGGTATCAGAGAAGCAAAACATGAATTATTGCTGCTTACAGATGCAGACTGTGTACCCTCCAGTGAGTATTGGGTCAAAAAAATGCAGGATGCCTATGATAAGGATACGGAGATCGTATTGGGTTATGGCGCTTATCATCGAACCAAAGGCATGCTTAATAAACTGATCCGTTTTGAAACTTTTCATACTGCTCTTCAATATCTCTCTTACGCGCTGGCCGGCATTCCTTATATGGGTGTAGGCAGGAATCTTTCCTACCGAAAGGATCTGTTCTTTAAGAATAAAGGCTTCTCCTCTATTAATCATATTCCAAGTGGCGATGATGATCTTTTTATAAATAAAGCAGCGACAAAGACCAATACCGCTGTTGTAATTGATCCGGATGCCATCACCCGTTCCATACCAAAGACCACCTGGAAAGGATGGCTGAGACAGAAATCAAGACATTATACTACGGCTAAATATTATAAGCCAAAGCATAAATTTTTCCTTGGACTTTATTTCGCTACACAGTTCATGTTTTATCCGGTATTGGCTGCTTCTATTGTATTTTTTGACTGGCGATGGGCACTGATCGTATTTTGTATACGATTGATCCTGCAGGCCATTGTGTTTCGCAAATCAATGAAAAAAATGGGTGAAGCAGATCTCTGGCCCTGGTTCATTTTGCTTGATATGTGGATGTTCTTTTATTATATCATCTTTGCCCCGGCACTTTGGAAAAGGCCCATGAACAAATGGTAATATGGAACTCATCCTTAAATATTTTTCTGATTTTACTCCAGAACAAATTCGCCAGCTGGAAGGATTAGCGCCTCTTTATAAGGAATGGAACGAAAAGATAAATGTGATCTCCAGAAAAGACATTGATTCATTGTATGAAAAACATGTACTTCATTCTTTAAGTATTGCCGCAAGCTTCAATTTGGAAGATGGTATGAATGTGATCGACATCGGTACCGGTGGAGGTTTTCCCGGCATTCCTTTGGCTATTTTCTTTCCACAAGTAAAATTTCACCTGGCAGATTCCATCAATAAAAAATTAAAAGTGGTGCAGGCAGTCACAGAAGGATTAGGATTGACCAACGTGACCACAGAACATATCCGGGCGGAAGAAATAAAAAATAGAAAATTTGACCTGGCTGTTTCAAGGGCGGTCGCGCCATTAAAGGATCTCTGGACCTGGGCCAAACCGATCCTGAGAAAAAACCCCAGAAGCGAGGAAAGCATACATCCTGGTCTTATTTGTCTTAAAGGAGGTGACCTGGCCCAGGAAATTCAGGAGAGCAATACCCGACCAAGGCAAATGGAGATCTATAAAATATTTGCGGAGGAATCTTTCCGTGAAAAATATCTGATTTATGTACCCGTTTAAGCGGGGATCAAAAAATTACCAGTTAGTGGTATTGCTAATTGCCAGACAATTCCCCACCTTTAATCCCCATGGATCAGATCACCGTTTGCATAGTGGATGATAACAGTCAGCTAAGGGATGCCCTTGGTGAGATCATCTCTATGGCTCCAGGTTACCGATGCATTGCAGCTATTGGCAGTTTTGAACAAGCTATGGAAGATTTACCACAGCTAAAGCCGAATGTGGTTTTAATGGATATTAATCTCAGCAGTAATGAAAGCGGCATCGATCTGGTTAGAGCGCTGAAACCGATCATTCCTGAGACCAATTTTATGATGTGTACGGTGTATGAGGAAAATGAAAAAATATTTGAGGCCCTGAGGGCAGGAGCTTCTGGTTATATTCTCAAAAAAACAGCCCCGGCGCGTATGCTGGAAGCCATTCATGAATTACATGAAGGAGGCTCGCCTATGAGCAGTGAGATCGCAAGAAAAGTAGTAGCTGCCTTTCAGCCAAAAGGAGAAGACAAAGAAATTAAAAGCCTCTCGGTCCGCGAAAAAGAAATACTTGAATTACTATCAAAAGGATTGATGTATAAGGAAATTGCTGCTGAACTATTTCTATCTCTGGAAACAGTACGCAAACATGTCTATCATATTTACGAAAAATTACATGTTGCCAACCGGGTAGCTGCTGTCAATAAATATTATGGCAGATAAATGCGGCTTTTTGCAACCTTTTTATAGAAAAACTCCGAAAAATACCACTAAAGTGGTATTGCCAATTACAATCAGCTAAAATAACTTTGATATCGTTCAGGTTTTATTCCCCGAATCTTTAACCATTAGCCTTATCGTATATTCATACCGGTCAAGTCCGGGAATCAAAAGGGTTAAAAACTTGAGCAATAAAAAAGCCTCTCTTTTAGAAAGGCTTTTTTTATTTTTTAAATTAATTCTCACCACTTCAGTTCCAGTTTATTATTTTTTCTATCTACATCCGCCATTCGAAGGGTTGGATCTATTTCCACAGTGGTGATATCTGTTAATTTATGGTTGGTTTCAATCACATAGGAAGTATTGGTCCACTTCCATGGCGCATAGACCTTTCTTTCCAGGGTATTTTCTTCTGGTTTGGCACCATACATCAGATTCATCGGTATATAATGTAATTGTGCTGGTCCTTCTTTGAAACTGATCTGCACATCAATGGGCATTGGCACCGGTCCGATGCGTCCAAGTCTTATATAGGTCTTACCACTTTCCTCCCAAAGACTATCAATACTATAATCTATTGTCTTGGTAGAATTCACCCAGTATTCCTTGTACCAATCCAGTTTCATACTGCTTACTTTTTCACCAACGCGTAAAAAATCATCCGAATTGGGATGTTTGAACCTCCATTGGCGATAATATTCCAACAGGATCTTATCCCTTACATCGGCCCCAACGATATATCCCAATTGTTCCAGGAAGATCGCTCCTTTTGAATAGGAAGCAATGCTGTAAGCGAAATTGTAATTATAATGATCTGCATGGGTGGTCAGCGGTTCTTCCTTTCCGCTACGTACCAGAGAATAATAACCTCCATACTCATCCGCATAGGGAAAACTGGTGCTTTTATTCAACCAGGATGATATTCTTTCTTCCGCGTATTGAGTAAAACCTTCATCCATCCAGGGATAAAGCGATTCATTGGTTCCCAACATTCCGTAATACCAACTATGCATCCATTCGTGCAGAGCAGCACCCGGACCTATGATCAGTGTGGCCATAGGATATTCCATTCCTCCATCTCCCCCATGCACAAAAGAAAATTGCTTATAGGGATAAGTACCAAAGGTCTTTTCAATATATGGCAGTGCCTGCTGCGCCATATCCAGCAAACCTTCCCAATCTTCCGCCTTGGCGTTTGTGGGTTTATAAAGTACATGAATGACCAGACTATCACGCATTTGTTTTTTCACGTGTATATATCCGGGATCCGCGGCCCACATAAAATCGTGCACATTAGGAGCAATGAAATGCCATGATAATTTTGGTCCATCAGGTCTTTTCACTTTCGCCTTTGCATCTTCATATCCATATCCGATCTGATTTGGATTTTGCAGATAACCGCTTCCTCCCAAAATAAAAGTTCTGTCAATATTAATGGTCACATCAAAATCTCCCCATACGCCATAAAATTCCCTTCCTACATAGGGCGTTGGATGCCATCCGGCATAATCGTACTCACAGATCTTGGGGTACCACTGACTCATGGAATAGCGAACTTTAGAAGTAGGGTTATCCCTGCCTGTCCTTCTCACCTGCAAAGGCACCTGTGCCTCAAACTCCATGTCAAAAACAACTTTTGATCTTGGTAAAATAGGTTTGTCCAATTTAACTTCAAGTATAGTTTCATCCATTGCATAATTCTGCACCCTTCCATTCATTTTCAATGAAAGAATTTTCTGATATCCTATTTCTTCAGGTTTTAAATTGAGAATCCGATCCTTCACTCGTGAATCCCAATCTGCTCCGCGTCCGGCAACCATAGTACCCTGACGACGACTTCTAACATCCATCATACTTCCAGGCTGAAAAGCATTATAATAAAGATGATAGAATACCCGGATCAAAGTGTCAGGAGAATTATTTGTGTATTCAAGTTGTTGTTTTCCTGTGAACCGGTTGGTTTGAACATCCATATCTACGTTCATAGTATATTTCACCCTTTGTTGCCAGCGGTCCGGCTGAGCGATACTGATCAGAGAAAGTGAAAGTGCCAGGATCAAAAATGAAAAACGCATATTTTACTTCTTATTTATAAAATCAAAGTTCCTAAACTCTTTGTTAGTATAATGATAATACTAAGCTATTAAAGTCTTCCTTCCAGTACAATAACGATCTCGCCTTTTACTGCCTTTTCCTTAAAATAAGCCAACACTTCAGCCAGAGTTCCTCTGGCATTTTCCTCGAACATTTTAGTTAGCTCACGGCTTACACTACATTTTCTTTGCGCACCAAAATAACCAATGAATTCCTCCAGCGTTTTTTCCAAACGCTGAGGCGATTCATAAAAAATCATGGTTCTTTCTTCTTCGGCCAATTGTTTTAAAAGACTTTGCCTGCCTTTCTTCAATGGAAGAAAACCTTCAAAGCAAAAACGGTTGCAGGGAATGCCACTGTTTACCAATGCCGGCACAAAAGCGGTAGCGCCTGGAAGTGATTCAATTTTTATACCAGCCTTTACGCATTCTCTTACCAGTAAAAAAGCAGGATCTGAAATACCTGGAGTACCCGCATCTGTAATCAGGGCCATTTTCTTTCCCTGTTTTAATTGATCTACAAGGTGCTGCAACACCTTATGCTCATTATGCTGATGATAGGGAGTTAATGGTTTATTGATCTGGTAATGGTTAAGCAAATGAGAACTGGTACGTGTATCTTCCGCGAGAATAAGATCTACTTCCTTCAATACTTCCAGGGCACGAAGAGTAATATCTTTTAAATTACCAATGGGTGTGGGAACCAGGTATAACATGATCAGTTGATCTCAAAATATTCCATCACCGGGTTTGCTAGCAATTTTTTGCTGGCTTCAGCCGCGATCTGCCTGGCAGATTGTTCTGAATCTGCTTCGATCTGCAGTGTAATATTCTTACCAACGCGTACATCTTCCACGCCTTTAAGTCCCAGGCTGGATAATCCACTCATCACCGCTTTTCCCTGGGGATCCAGCAGTTCTTTCAGTGGCATTACTTTTATTTCTACAGTATATGTCATGCTTGTTTTTTTTGAAAAAGCAAAGATAGAACAACATAGGCCACGATGATAGCTGGAATGGCCAGCCACTTTAATAAAAAACCCAACACAAATACAAGAAAGATCAGGATATATTTCTCTTTATTATTTCGAAAACTATAATCTCTGAACTTTATCGCCATCAATGGTAATTTAGATACCATCATTATGGATAGCAACAGGGTAGTTCCATAAATAAACCAACAATTTTTGAATAATAGATCCACCCATGACTGATCCATATTCCAATAGATCAGCGGATAAGATGCAACAAAAATTCCTGCAGCAGGAACAGGCATTCCTTTAAATCCATACGAGCTTCCTGTATCCAGATTAAATCTTGCAAGCCTCCATGCGGCAGCGGCAGGCAGTATAAATACTGGTGCAAGCATCCAGGTTGAAATATTCATTCCATCTTCCTGTTGCGCAAAAGAAAGACGAAGAAATTGATAAAGGATCATGGCCGGCGCCACTCCAAAACTTACCACATCTGACAAAGAATCCAGTTCCTTCCCCATAGCTGAATCAGCCTTTAGCATCCTGGCCAAAAATCCATCCAGAAAATCAACAACAGCCGCCAGTCCTATAAACAAGGAGGCTATCCAAATCTGCGGTGGAATATCGATCCATTGTTTTCCTTCAATATCAGGTGAGAACACCAATCCATTCTGAAGTGTGCACACAATGGCCATGCAACCAAAAACAAGATTCAGTAAAGTGAAAAAATTAGGAATGTTCTTCATGCAAAAAAAATTATCGCTTCATCAGTGTTTCGATCTCTTCTACTGTAATAGGAATATTTTTCATCAGGTCCCTGTTGCCGTTGCGCGTGATCCATACATTATTTTCAATACGCACTCCCATCTGCTCTTCCTCAATATATATTCCGGGTTCAATAGTAAATACCATACCAGCCTTTATAGGTTCGGTACGACTTCCCAGATCATGCACATCAATTCCAAGATGATGTGAAATACCATGATATAAATATTTTCTATATGCGCGATTTTCCGGATCCTCATTCTTCACTTCCGTTTTTTTCAACAATCCTATCTTCAAAAATTGTTGAGTGGCTTCCTCTCCCACTTTATCTGTGTAATCAAGAATACTGATTCCGGGTTTCATTATGCTTTTAGCGTAATCATGCAAATGAAGACAGGCATTGTATACCGTCTTCTGTCTGCGGGTGAATTTCCCATTTACGGGAATGGTACGTGTAAGATCTGCGCAATAGCTGCCATATTCAGCTCCAAAATCCATCAATATCAATTCTCCGTCTTTGCACTCGGCATTATTACTTACATAATGCAATGTTCTTGCCCTGTCTCCACTCGCAATGATGCTTCCATAGGCTTCACCAGTAGCACGCTGTCTGAGAAAAGAATGTACGATCTCTGCCTCAATTTCATATTCCATTACACCAGGACGAATGAATTTTAGCAGATGACGAAAAGTATTATCAGTAATATCAATGGCTTTTTGCAAAACATTCACCTCAAATGCGGTCTTGATACCTCTTAACTCTTTCATGATCCTTGCGGCCCGGTAATACTCATGAAGCGGATAACGGGACCTCATCTCATCGATAAAACGATAATCTCTTGATCTTACCTGGCTGGCCTTACGGTCATTTTCATTGGAATCAAGATAGATCCCATCTGCCAGATGTATCCATCCCTGTAATAACGCATCAATAGAATCAAGCCATACTATGGTCTGCATGCCGCTGATCGCCTTTGCCTCGTTCACACGTAATCTTTTACCATCCCATTTTTCCTTGAGTTCATTAGGCCTTACCAATACCAATACTTCTCTGTATTTGGGATCCGGATTATCAGGAAAAAGGATCACCATGCTATCTTCCTGCTCTACTCCGCTGAGCCAGAACAGATCACTATTTTGTTTAAAGCGATAGATGGCGTCGCCATTGCTAGGTACTTCATCGTTGCTCACAAAAATGGCAATAGAATTTTTTTGCATCCGGCCAGCAAATCGTTCGCGGTTATGGACGAACAGCTGGGCATCTAATGGTAAATATTTCATGATGGTAAGTCCTTTTGTTAGGGCTCTAAAGGTAAGGGTCTAAGACGGTTGACCATTGACCTTTGGAACAATTCAGCCTGAAAACCGATGTCCTGCCCCCCATGATCTTAATGAAATATATAATATTATTATATAATGTGTTTATGTTTATCATCCTTTCCAAGGAAATACTAACGAGCGTTAGAATATAATACTTGCTCACCCTAACTTTGTGGCTTAAACAAACAACGATTGCAGTATGGCAACCCCAATTGTGTCAATCCCTGGAAAAACCCTTGCCAAATTAGGTCTTAGAAACTCCGATTCCATTCATTACCAACTCTCCCCTGAAGAATTGATCCAGGACACCCTCCGGATGGGTGAAGGAGAATTGAATGATAGCGGTGCCCTGGTGATTCGCACCGGCGAATTCACGGGAAGATCTCCAAAAGATAAGTTCACAGTAAAAGATGAGATCACTACCGATACAGTTCATTGGAATGAATTTAATCTCCCTATTGAAGCCAGATATTTTGATATAGTCTACGATAAAGTGGTCAAATATCTTGATAGTCTGGATGAGATCTGGATTCGCGATTGCTATGCCTGTGCAGATCCACGCTACCGGTTAAATGTGCGCTGCATTAATGAAAAACCATGGAACAATCTATTTGCTTACAATATGTTTCTTCGTCCAACAGAAGATGATCTGGAAGATTTTGAACCTGAATGGCAGGTAATATCTGTACCGGGCCTTTTACTGGATCCTAAAGAATGTGGAACCCGCCAGCATAATGCAGCCATAATTTCTTTCACAAAAAAGATCATACTCATTGCCGGAACAGGTTATACAGGTGAAACAAAAAAGGGCATTTTCTCCATTTTGAATTTTATACTCCCCCAGCAGAAAAAAGTATTGAGCATGCATTGCAGTGCAAATATGGGTAAGGAGGGAGATACGGCCGTTTTCTTCGGATTAAGCGGTACAGGAAAAACTACACTAAGCGCTGATCCCAACCGAAAGTTGATAGGTGATGATGAACATGGTTGGACCGACGATGGTATTTTTAATTTCGAAGGAGGTTGTTATGCCAAGACCATTAATCTCTCAGAAGATAAAGAGCCGGAGATATTTCATGCCATTCGTCCGGGTGCCCTGGTAGAAAATGTTTTATTCTTACCTGAAACCAACCAGATAGATTTCGATAATGCCGGTATTACAGAGAATACCCGTGTTTCCTACCCACTTCATTTCATCAGCAATGCATTGGAACCTTCAATTGGTGGCTTACCTAAAAATATTTTCTTTCTTACCTGTGATGCTTTTGGTGTTCTGCCTCCCATTTCAAAATTATCAGCCGGGCAGGCCATGTATCAATTCATTTCTGGCTATACTGCTAAAGTTGCAGGTACAGAAACTGGAGTTACTGAACCTAAGCCTACATTCAGTGCCTGTTTCGGAGCTCCTTTCCTTCCCTTGCATCCTGGAAAATACGCGCAAATGCTGGGCGAAAAAATGAAAGAGCATGATGTGAATGTGTGGATGATCAATACCGGATGGACCGGCGGACCTTATGGAACAGGCTCCCGTATGAAATTAAAATACACAAGAGCCATTATCACTGCTGCACTTGATGGCAAATTAGACAAGGTCAGTTATCATACTGATCCCATCTTCAGCATGTCTATTCCTGATTCATGCCCGGATGTTCCTGCTGAATTACTGGATCCCAGAAATACCTGGAACGATAAGAATGCTTATGATGAAAAAGCAACATACCTGGCCGGCCTTTTCGTAAAAAACTTTACTAAGTATGCTGATGGTGTTACGGCCGATATACTGGCTGCCGCACCCAACGCCTGATCCTGTTTTAAAATTGCATTACTGGTATATTTGCTCTGCTGGTTACAGCGAGGACTGAAGTAAACCCTGCTATCCGAGGAATCTCTATGAGGAATTGATTCTGGAAAAAGATAAAATGCATATTAAATAGTACCTGAAACAAAAAAGTATCCCAAAAATCAGAATAGTCCGTACAATTCAGCGTCCACTTTACGAATGATCTCTCCAAAATCCTCATCCTTTTCCGCAAATTTGTTTTTATCCACGTCGATCACCAGAAGTTTTCCTTCTTTATAATCCCCGATCCATTTGCTATAAAATTCATTTAGCTTTTTGAGATAGTCCAGGCGGATATTCTCTTCGTATTCCCTTCCTCTTTTTTGAATTTGACCCACCAGCGTAGGCACAGAGGCCTGCAGGTAAATAAGGAGATCGGGTGGTTGCACTAGAGTCTTCAGTGTCTGAAAAAAATGAAAATAATTATCAAAATCTCTTTTACTCATTAAACCCATTTCATGCAGATTGGGAGCAAAAATATTTGCATCCTCATAAATGGTACGATCCTGTATCACGGTTTCTGTACCATGCTGAATCTCTACCAGCTGACGTAGACGGCTGTTTAGAAAATAGATCTGAAGGTTGAAACTCCAGCGCGGCATATCCTCATAAAAATCCATGAGGTATGGATTATGATCCACATCTTCAAAATTTGGAATCCATTTATAATGCTTGCTGAGCATTTCAGTCAGTGTCGTCTTTCCCGCTCCGATATTGCCGGCTATAGCAATATGTTTGGGTTTTTTAATCTTTGCCATTCAGATCTATTACCTGGTTAAATTCTAATCCTTTTAAAAATACTGTAAATAAACAATACTGACCCAGAGTCCTAAAAATAATTAAGGCCCATCGCTTCTCTTACTAATTCCATGGTAGCCATTGCGCTTCTTCTCGCTTTTTCTGCTCCTTTTTCCATTACCTCTTTCAAATAGGCTGGATTATTACGAATTGAATCGGCCTTTTCACGAATAGGAGCAATGAATTTCACCATGTCCTCTGCCAATTCCTTTTTCATATCTCCGTATCGAATACGGCAATCATCATAATCTTCCTGAAATTTGTTTACCTGCTCCTTCTCACTCACGAGGCTCATAAGCAGAAAAATATTTTTAATATAATCCGGCTTAGCCGTTCCGGGTTCTGTTGGTCCGGTATCGGTTTTTGCCTTCATCACTTTTTTCCTTATCAGTTCATCATTGTCGGAAAGATAAAGTGTGGCCATTTGGTTTTCACTCTTGCTCATTTTACCTTCTCCATCCAGGTTGGGAACCTTCACCAATGCTTCACCAAAATTGAAGGCTTTTGGTTCTGGAAAAATATCGCCATAACGATGGTTAAATCTATTCACATACGTTCTGGCCATTTCAAGGTGCTGCTCCTGGTCTTTTCCAACGGGCACCAGGGTAGCGCGGTGTAGAATAATATCTGCCGTCTGTAAAACCGGATAGGTCAGCAATCCTACATTAATATTCTCGGGATGCATTCTCACCTTATCTTTAAATGTAGTGGTCTTTTCGAGTTCTCCCTTATAGGCCAGCATGGTCAGGTACAGATATAATTCAGAAGTCTCATTTACATGACTCTGACAGTAAAGTGCGACTTTATCAGGGTCAAGACCGCAGGCGATATTCTCTGCAACTACTCTATCTACATTTAGCTTTAGATCTTTTGTATCCGGATGAGTAGTCAGCGAATGCAGGTCGGCCACCATGAAAAAACATTCAAATTCATCCTGAAGGCGTACATAATTCTTTACTGCACCGAAATAATTTCCAAGGTGAAGGAAGCCGGTGGGTCTGATCCCACTCATCACTATCTCTTTCTTATTCGACATATTTGAGCTTTGAAAAATCAGGGTAAGGCGGCGAAGATACTATCTTTGTGGCATGGAAGTAAACCCCTCCCTGATAGAAAAACTCTCCACACTTTCGAGGTTGCAGTTCAATGAAATGGAAAAAGAAGAGATCCGTCAGGACCTTCAACGGATGATCCATTTTGTTGAAAAATTAAATGAATTGAACCTTGAAGGGGTTGAACCGTTATTGCATATCTCTGATGAGAACAATGTTTTAAGAAATGACGAAGTAAGGGGAGAATTGACAAGGGAGCAGGCTTTGAAAAATGCACCAGATCAAAATGGCGAATTCTTCCTTGTTCCTAAAGTGATTCAGAAAGGTTAGAGCGCGAACATCAAAGTTTTTCTATGTCAGACAGTATTATTCATCTTGAGGATATCCGGAAAAGTTATTTTATGGGGAAAAACGAACTGGAGGTATTGAAAGGAATATCGCTGGATATTCAGCGAAATGAATATGTGGCATTGATGGGTCCTTCGGGTTCCGGGAAAAGCACCCTGATGAATATTGTGGGATGCCTTGACACTGCCAGTGCAGGCCGCTATGTAATGAACGGCCATGATGTTAGCACTATGAAGGATAATGATCTTGCCATTATCCGCAATAAAGAAATCGGTTTCGTTTTTCAGCAGTTCAATCTCCTGCCCCGGCTTACTGCCCTCGAAAATGTGGCTCTTCCACTTGTATATGCCGGTATAGGAAAAAAAATGAGAAATGAAAAAGCCATGCATGTAATGGAAATGGTGAACCTCGAAGACCGTTCTCATCACAGACCAAACGAACTTTCTGGCGGTCAATGCCAGCGTGTGGCAATTGCAAGGGCCCTGGTCAATGATCCTTCATTGATCCTGGCCGATGAACCGACAGGAAATCTGGATTCAAAAACCTCCTATGAGATCATGGGTATTTTTGATAACATATTTAAAAATGGCAATACCATTGTATTGGTCACTCACGAAGAAGATATCGCTAACCATGCAAGAAGGGTTATACGATTAAGAGATGGTATGGTGGAGACAGACAAAGCAAATGAAAAACTTGTGCTTCATAATTAATTATAATGGCAGACAAGATATATACGAAAACCGGCGATAAAGGAACCACCTCTCTGTTAGGGGGTACTAAGGTGCCAAAATCTCATTTGCGGATTGAATCATATGGTACGGTAGACGAATTAAATTCTTATATCGGTCTTTGCCGTGATCATATTCAAACGGATACAGTAAGAGCCCTTCTTCGGGAAATTCAGGATCGTCTTTTCACCATCGGATCTTCGCTTGCCTGCGATCCGGTAAAAGAACCAGGATTAAATATCCCTGACCTTAAAGAGGAGGATGTAATCCTTCTTGAAAAAGATATTGACAGGATGAATGAGGGAATTCCTCCAATGAAAAATTTTATTCTACCGGGGGGCCATATTGCTGTTTCTCATCTTCATGTGGCAAGATGCATTTGCCGCCGTGCGGAAAGATCCTGTGTAAGATTGAAAATGGAAGACACAAAAGTGGAAGCCATCATCATAAAATATCTTAACCGACTCAGTGATCATCTGTTTGTGCTGAGCCGCTATATTTCACATCAACTTCATGTGGAAGAGATCCCCTGGAAACCGAGGATCAGCTGATCTTACCATCTTTCATAGTAAGTAGTCGGTCGCTGAGTTTTGATAACTCCTCATTATGCGTTACGATCAGAAATGTTTGCCCTGACCTTTTTCTTAGATCAAAAAACAGCTGGTGCAGATCACGGGCATTGGCAGTATCCAAATTACCGCTAGGCTCATCTGCAAATACAATATCCGGATCATTGATCAGCGCGCGGGCTACCGCCACCCTTTGTTGCTCACCACCCGATAATTGATTGGGTTTGTTTTCTAATCTTTCTCCAAGTCCCAGATCAGTAAGAAGAACGCGGGCCCTTTCTTTAACCTCTGATTTTTTTCTGCCTGCCAGCCAGCCGGGAATTGATACATTTTCCAATGCTGAGAATTCGGGTAAAAGGTGGTGGAACTGAAAAACGAAGCCAATATGCTTATTTCGAAATTCAGCGAGCTGGTTTCCGGTCAATTGATCCAAACGAGCATTATTCATCATTACTTCCCCTGAATCAGGACGGTCCAATGTGCTCAAAATATGCAGTAAGGTGCTCTTTCCAGAGCCTGAAGGACCGGAAATACAGACTATCTCTCCTTTTTCAATACGGATGTCGACTCCCTTCAGTACAGGAAGCTGTCCATAGGTCTTAAAAATATTATTTCCTTGAAGCATAGCTAATCATGGCCGAAACTACAGAAAACCAGCCCAAAAACGGCAGGCTTTTGCGTGTACAACTATTGATTTGGTAAATTCCCTAATACAACTACTTTTGCGAAAAATACAGGGATCGCGACTCCTGTTAATAAACCTTATTGATAGCTAAAATTAGAAGACACGATGTTCTGGACACTTGAATTAGCCTCTTACCTAGAAGACGCCCCCTGGCCCGCAACCAAAGATGAATTGATCGATTACTCGATCCGTTCTGGTGCCCCTATTGAAGTAGTAGAAAACCTGCAGGAATTGGAAGACGAAGGTGATGTCTACGAGACCATTGAAGACATCTGGCCTGACTATCCTACTCAGGAAGACTTCCTTTTTAATGAGGACGAATATTAAAGTTTCACCCGAAACCAACTGTAATTAAAAAGACCCTATTCGGGTCTTTTTTTATGCTGATCAGTTTATTTTTCTTACCCCATTTTCTCAATCACTCCCTGTGTTACTCCTGTAAAACTAAATCCGCCATCATGAAATAGATTCTGCATGGTCACATAACGGGTCAGATCGCTGAACATGGTTACACAATAATTCGCACAATCCTCACCTGTAGCATTTCCCAGCGGACTCATTGCTTCCGCATATTTAATGAATCCATCAAATCCTTTTACACCACTACCAGCTGTAGTTAGAGTGGGAGATTGAGAAATTGTATTAATTCGAACTTTCTTTTTTACACCATAATGATAACCGAAGCTTCGGGTCACACTTTCCAGCAAAGCCTTTGCATCGGCCATTTCATTATAATCCGGAAATACACGCTGAGCGGCTATATAGGTAAGAGCCACTACACTACCCCATTCATTCAATGCATCCATATCCCATGCTGTACGTAAAACGCGATGAAGGCTCATAGCGGAAATATCCAGGGTTTTCTGGTTCCATTCGTAATTCATTTCTGTATAATGCTTACCCTTGCGCACATTCAGACTCATACCAATTGAATGCAAAACAAAATCGATCTTACCGCCAAAATGTTCCTGCGCTTTTTCAAAAAGATTTTTCAGATCATCCATATTGGTAACGTCGGCACCGATCACAGGAGCATTACCACAGGCCTCAGCCAGTTTGTTGATCTCTCCCATTCTCAGGGCAACTGGTGCATTGGTCAATACTAACTGCGCTCCTTCTTCTTGGCAACGCAAAGCAGTTTTCCAGGCGATGGATTTTTCATCCAGGGCACCGAATATTATTCCTTTCTTTCCTTTCAGGAGATTGCTGGACATAGAAGTTGATTTTGGGAGCCAAAAATAAGTGAAATGCAATCACCACCGCCGTTTTCTTATCTTCGCAAGAATCAAAAAGGCAAGCATTTCTCATGACGATCTCTTATAAATGGCTCAGTGAATATCTTGTTCAAACTGTAGACCCCGAACGACTTGGACGAATACTTACTTCCATCGGACTGGAAGTGGAAAGCATAGCAAAGTATGAGGAAGTAAAAGGCGGACTCAAAGGATTGATTACAGGCGAAGTTCTTAGTACAGAAAAACATCCCAATGCGGATAAGCTTACCCTTACCAGGGTAGATATTGGCGGAACAGAACCATTAAAAATTGTTTGCGGCGCTCCCAATGTGGCAGCAGGTCAGAAAGTGATCGTGGCCCCGGTTGGCATAACTATCTATCCTTCTTCCGGTGATCCGCTTACTATGAAAGTGGCAAAGATCAGAAGCGTGGAAAGTCATGGCATGATCTGCGCTGAAGATGAAGTTGGACTGGGCGATTCTCATGATGGTATCCTGGTATTGCCGGCAGATACTAAAGTGGGTATACCAGTTAGTGATCTGTTTCAACCTTATGAAGACATAATTTATGAGATCGGGCTTACTCCCAATCGTATGGATGCTATGAGTCATTGGGGTGTAGCGCGCGATGTTAGCGCTTACCTTTCTCATCATGATAAAAAAGATCTTAAACCAAAGATCCCCAATAGCAATGGCGTAAAAGCAGAAAATCATTCCTTCGAAATTTCTGTGACCATTGAAAATGAAAAAGCCTGTCCCCGTTATTCAGGTATCAGTATTTCTGGTATTACAATAGGAGAATCGCCCCGCTGGCTGCAGCAACGGTTAAAGTCTATCGGACTTCGACCTATCAATAATATTGTGGACATCACGAATTACATTCAGCATGAAACCGGGCAACCATTGCATGCATTCGATGCCGATAAGATCCGTGGTTCAAAAGTAATTGTGAAGAATCTGCCGCAGGGCATGAAATTCACGACCCTTGACGAAAAAGAAAGAGAACTGAATGCGGAAGATCTGATGATCTGCGACGCCGAAGGCCCCATATGCATTGCTGGTGTATTTGGAGGTTTGCATAGTGGAGTAAGTAGCAAAACGAAAAATATATTTATTGAAAGCGCCTGCTTTGATGCGGTGATCACCCGCAAGACCTCTTTCCGGCATGGGCTGAGAACAGATGCCGCCTCGCGTTTTGAAAAAGGAACAGATATTTCATCAACAGTTAATGTATTGAGAAGAACGGTGCTTCTGATAAAAGAAATCGCCGGAGGAACAATTGCTTCGGATATTATTGATGTATTTCCCGATCCGCTTCCTAAAAAAGAAGTAGGTGTAAAATGGCATTATATTAAAAAACTGAGCGGGAAAAATTATCATCCCGATGCGGTGACAAATATTCTTACCAGTCTTGGATTTGAAGTATTAAAAAATGCAGTAGATGAACTCCGGATCTCGGTTCCTTATTATAAACCGGATATCAGTTTGCCCGCCGATATTGTTGAAGAGATAATTCGGATAGATGGATTGGATAATATTGAAATTCCTGAAGCCATTACACTTACTCCATCTGTAGAAGAGAATCATGGAAGAGAAGTTTATCGCGAAAAATTGAGCGGTGTACTGACCGGCCTTGGGTTCAATGAGATCCTTACCAATTCCATCACCAATGCGGCTTATTTTTCTGAAGAAGAAAAAGCAGGTATGGTCAGTATGCTGAATAGCCTGAGTGCGGAACTGAATATTTTACGCAGTTCACTTTTCGAAACAGCATTGGAAGTGGTAGCGCATAACCTGAATCATAAGAATAATTCCCTTCGCCTTTTTGAATTTGGAAAAGGCTATGGACAACTGGCACCGGGAGAATTTCGCGAATCAGAACAACTTTGTGTGGTGTCCACAGGAAATAAGACTGAAGATAGCTGGCAGGCAAAGGCCTCAGCCACTGATCTATATTTTCTAAAGGGGGTGGTCAATAACCTGTTTAGTTTGATGGGCGTGAAGAATATTCAAACGCAGGAATTGGAAGTACCCAAACTGGATCAGCACCTGGTGTATTCATTGCCGGATGGAACTACCCTTGGAGGCATTGGTTCTGTGAAGCGTAGTTTCCTACAAAAATTTGGGATCAAACAGCCTGTATTTTTCGCCCTGCTGGATTGGGATAAATTATTGACGATTGCTACTACCCAGCGAATGGAGATACAAGCTCTTCCGAAATTCCCTGCTGTGCAGCGAGATCTTGCCATGTTGGTTTCGAAAGAATTGAAATGGCAGCAGGTGGAATCGGCTGTACAGCAAATGAGATTAATGAAGCTCCAGGATCTTCGTTTGTTTGATGTATTTGAAAGTGATAAATTGGGAGAGGGTAAAAAATCAATAGCCGTTAATTTTACTTTTCAGGATACTGAAAAAACATTAACAGATAAAGAGATCGATGGCTGGATGCAATCGATCATGAAGACCCTAGAAAAAGAACTTCAAGCAGAGATTCGTAAATGAACCCATCTGAACAACAACTGAAACGCATACAGGAAAAACTTCAGCAATTGCTGAAGGAGCACCTGGCATGTAAAAAGGAAAATGCGCGTTTGAAGAAAGAATTGTCGGTATCAAAAGAACAGATCAGTTTTCAGAAACAATCAGCAGAATTAGTGCAGGAACAGATCAGCATTTTAAAAATGAGTGGCGCTTCCATGAATGAGGCTGATAAAAAAGAACTGGAAAAAAGGATCAATGCCTATATCAAAGAGATCGATCGATGCATTTCTCTTTTAAGTCATTAATATGAGTGAACTAATTCCCATATCCGCCCTTGTTGGCGACCGCACTTACCGCATCCGCATCGAACCTGGCGATGAGGAACTGGTCCGCAAAACACTCAAGACCATCAACGACAAGATCATTGAATTTAAAGTCCAGTTTGCCGGTAAGGATATGCAGGATTATATCGCGATGGTGATGATATGGTTCGCTACTGAGATCAATTCAGGTAATCATAAAGTAGAATCTACAGACGCTATTGCTGATCAGTTAACTATTATTGAAAAGTTGCTGGATGCTAAATAAAAAAGGCCGGGTTAAACCAGACCTTTAATTATTCAGGAACTATTTTAATATGCTTAGAAACCTTTCTTATCTCCCATCAGTTCAGTAAGTTTCTGCTCCAGGTCTTCACCTCTCAGATTTTTAGCGATGATCTTACCCTGGGGATCCAGCAGGAGATTCTGAGGAATGGCTTTGATACCATATTGCTTGGCAACCGCATTATCCCAGAATTTCAGATCACTCACATGTGTCCATTCCAATTTATCATCATGAATGGCTTTCATCCATTTGTCCTTCTGACCCGGACGATCCAGTGATACGCCAATGATATGAAAATTCTGTCCTTTATATTTATTGTACAATTTCACCACGTTCGGATTTTCTGCGCGACAAGGACCACACCAGCTGGCCCAGAAATCAACTAATACATAACGACCGCGCAGGGAAGCCAGACTGATCGGGCTATCCAGCGTATCATTTTGCGTGAAGTCCATCGCTATTCTTCCAATGCCAGTTTTCTTTGCGATCTCAATATCATCTTTGAAACCGGTGGCAGAAGGATAGGCTTTGTTTTTATCAGAAAGAGAGTTGAATAAAGGTTCTACTTTATCAGGATCGATCTCCCATCCGGCATATTGCTGCAACGCGTAGAAGGCCAGCGGAGAATTCGGGTTGGCCTTTACGTACTCACCATATACTTTATCTTTTTTCTCATTATCGATATCATCGATCTGTTTTTCAACTTTATCCTGCCCTTCTTTATCTTTTGCTTTGGCAAAAGCAGAATACTGATCATAAAGAGGCTGCATCCTGTCTTCAAAAGGCTTGGTCTGTTTTGTAAGAATTACATATTCATCATGAGCCGCAGAGCCTTTTACAGAAATATTGCTGAAAGAATCCACGGATGTCACCTTGATCTTGCCTGGCATTAAAAAAACGGTGGCCATATCACGGGTAAAAGCGATAGCCATTCTTTTGCCATCTGCACCAGCCAGGTACTTCACTCGTATTCTTCCAGCGGAAGGCTCTGAAACGTTACCGGAAAATTTATATTCCTCATCTTTTACCATTGCGCTGTCTGTTTTCCATTCACCATTAGTGCGGTATTGAAGGAAAACCCATTCAGGAGTATAGGCCAGGTGTTTAACCTTGCCACGCAGTGTAAATTGATCGGTTTTGTCCTGAGCCAGAGCGGCCAGTGGTAAAAAGGAGGCAAAAAGGAGGATCTTTCTCATTTTAAAGTATTGTGTCTGCAAGTTTAGCGAAAAATAGGCAGGAGCCGGACCCATTTCAAGCCTTATAACTGTTTTTTATATGAACGGCATGCCCTAAAATCCAAGGCCGTTTTGTATCTTCGTGAGCCACTGGGATATAAAATTTACGTTATTTATTATCCTCGCTTTTTAAGGGGAAAGCATTATGAAACAATTAAATAAACACATTCATGGATCCGAATATAATTTATGTCATCATTGGCATAGGTGCATTGATCGCGGGCACCATACTGGGTAAACTGATCTTTTCGAAGAATACCCGCAGAAGTTTAGAAGAAGCCGAATTACAATCTCAGACCATCATTAGGGAAGCCGAACTAAGGGCCGAGACCATCCGCAAGGAAAAAGAACTCGAAGCCAAGGAGAAGTTTGTGCAGTTGAAATCCAATCACGACAAGGATGTATTTGAGAAGTCCAAAAAAATAAACGATACAGAGAACCGTATTCGCCAGAAAGAACAAATCATAAATCAGAAAGAAGGCAATCTTGAAAAGCAGATAAAAGAAAATGAGGCCATTAAAGAGAACCTCAACCGACAGATCGAGCTGGTGAATATCAAACGTACTGAACTGGAGAAACATCAGGAAGAACATATTCGGCGTCTGGAAAAGATCGCTGGTCTTTCCGCAGATGAAGCCAGAACACAATTGGTAGAAAGTTTAAAAGCGGAAGCGCATTCCCAGGCCCTGACCCTTCAGCAGGAGATCCTGGAAGAGGCAAAATTAAAAGCAAATAAAGAGGCCCGTAAAATCATTATACAAACGATTCAGCGTACCGCAGCTGAACAGGCCATTGAAAATACCATCACTGTATTCAACCTGGAAAGCGATGAGATCAAAGGACAGATCATCGGAAGAGAGGGACGTAATATCCGGGCCATTGAAGCGGCTACAGGTGTGGACCTGATCGTTGATGATACGCCGGAAGCCATTATACTTTCTTCCTTTGACCCATTGAGAAGAGAGATCGCCCGACTGAGTTTGCAAAGACTGGTAAGCGATGGAAGGATACACCCTGCACGTATTGAGGAAGTAGTAGAAAAAACTAAAAAACAGATCGACGAACAGGTAATGGAGATCGGTGAAAGAACCGCGATCGAACTCGGTATTCATGGCCTGCATAAAGAACTTGTACGTATGGTGGGAAGAATGAGATTCCGTTCTTCTTATGGTCAGAATCTTTTGATGCATAGTCGCGAGACCGCGAATCTTTGTGCTACTATGGCGGCAGAACTGGGACTGAATGCAAAACTGGCAAAAAGAGCCGGACTGCTTCACGATATAGGTAAAGTGCCCGATGAAGAAAGTGAATTGAGTCATGCTTTGCTGGGAGCTAAACTGGCAGAGAAATACGGCGAGAACCCCGCGGTAGTGAATGCAATTGGCGCTCATCACGATGAAATGGAAATGCAATTTGTGATCTCTCCCATTGTCCAGGCCTGCGATGCCATCAGTGGTGCACGTCCCGGAGCGAGACGCGAGATCATGCAGCAATATTTACAGCGTATCAAAGACCTTGAAACGCTTGCCATGGCCTATACCGGTGTTGAAAAAGCCTATGCTATCCAGGCGGGTCGTGAACTTCGTGTGATCGTGGAAGCAGATAAAGTATCTGATGCAGATTCTGATCGTCTCTCTTTCGAGATCGCCCAGAAGATCCAAACCGAAATGACCTTCCCGGGTCAGATCAAGGTTACGGTGATCAGGGAGAAGAGGGCGGTGAATGTAGCGAGATAAGCTGCGAGCCGTGAGCCATGAGCTTCAATACGAATATTAAGAAGGAAAAGCGCATGTAATAAAGTTGTTTTTCCTTTTTTGTTTTTAAGAATGAAATACACCTTTGGATTATGAAGAATTTCAAAAATCTGAAGATGTGGCAGAAGAGTATGGAAATCGTAAAGGAGGTTTACCAATTTGTAAGTGACCTACCCAAAGAGGAGAAATTTAATTTGGCAAATCAGCTTACCAGAGCGTCAATTTCAATTTCCTCCAACATAGCAGAAGGAAGCAGCCGGAGAAGTGATAAGGATTATGCTCGGTTTATCGAAATGTCATTGGGATCATGTTTTGAAGTCGAAACTCAGGTTCTTGTAGCCATAAGTTTGAGATTAGGTAATCAAGTAACTGGAAATAAGCTACTTAGATGAACAAGAAAAAATGTTGATCAAATTTTTAAGTATACTCCGTTCAGGCTCGAAGCTCACAGCTCAAAGCTCATAGCTAATCTCCAACTTATCTTGGAAAATCGATCTCAACATCCTACCTTTGCCCTCCCTAAAACAGGAATAATGGAAGCCGTAAAATACGTCCACGAACAGATGACCCCAAAGAAAGAGTTTCCTGCCTTTAAAGCAGGCGATAATATCACTGTGAACTATAAGATCATTGAGGGTAGTAAAGAAAGGATCCAGTCATTCAAGGGTGATGTGATAAAAACCCAGGGAAATGGTGCTACAGCCAGCTTCACTGTAAGAAAGATCTCTGATGGTATTGGCGTTGAAAGGGTATTCCCTTTTTTCTCCCCTAACATTGATTCAATTGTTTTGAACAAAACCGGTCATGTGAAGCGCGCAAAATTGTTCTATCAGCGCGGTCGTAGCGGTAAAAGTGCAAGGATCCGTGAAAAGCGTCAGGCAGTTGCTACAACAAAGGCATAATTTACTAAGAATAAGATATCAGAAAGCCCCGGTAACTCCGCGGCTTTTTTATTTTTAGGGCCAGAAAATATTTTGTTCATATAAGACTTAGGGAGATCAACTCACTATAGCCAGATACTTGCGCCTGTTCTCTAACATTATCCATAATAGGATCGCAACAAGTGCCAAAACAAATGGTAAACCTTGTTTGTAATAAACAACATTGGTGATCACAGCCCCAATCAATACGGGGAATATGATAAGGGCACCCAAAGCTCTTGTCTTTCGAAAAATGACCAAGAGCCCTCCTATTATTTCAGCCACTGCTACCAATGGCAATATCCAACCAATCTGAACGAAAGCGCCAAATGC
>JAYTXP010000058.1:0-9929 GCA_043742885.1 Chitinophagaceae bacterium
CCAAATTGAACCTTCATCTGCTCGGCCTGAGTTTTTAAAACACCCAGTCCGGTTTTAATATCATTGGTAATATTCTCTCCGGCAAATGGTATAACAGCAGTATGCTTTAATATCCCTTCATAGAAAACTGCGAGATCAGTTGTTCCACCACCAATATCAACAATTGCCACACCTGCTTCAAGATCTTCCTGCCCCATTACAGCAGAAGAAGAAGCTAATGGCTGAAGTACCAGGTCCTTTGTAAGCAAACCCGCTCTTTCCACACTTCGGTTAATATTCTTAATCGCATTTTTATCGCCGGTAATGATATGGAAGTTCGCGCCGATCTTCACTCCACCATAACCTATAGGGTTAGGTATGTTCTGAAAATTATCTACAGTAAATTCCTGTGGGATCACATCAATGATCTGGTCACCTGCAGGAATATAAGTTTTGTATTGATCATCGATCAACTGATCGATCTCTTTGTGAGTGATCTCATCATCTGTGTTCTGGCGAACAATATCACCGCGAGTTTGAAGACTTTTGATGTGATGACCGGCAATACCTACATACACTTCATTTACTTTCAGATTAGCATTAGACTGAAAACAATTATCCAGTGCCGTACGAATAGCCTTTATCGTTTCATCAATGTTCAGAACCTGACCATGCTTTACTCCATTGGAATTAGATTTTCCGAATCCAAGGATCTCCAGCTTGCCAAATTCGTTTTTACGACCGGCAATTACAGCGATCTTTGTTGTTCCGATATCCAATCCCACGATAATGGGCTGTTCGTTTTTTACATCCACCTTGGTTGTCCCGGTATCCAATCCTTCAGCAGGGGGTTGTTTGTTGATCATAAAAGTTGTTTTTAGTTGTTGTTTTTATCGACGGAAATATTTAAATCTTTTTTAGGCATCACTGCTTTGGGCTTCCTGCTTTTTTCCTTGTCATTCTTTTTCAATGAAGCAGTTGATTTCTTTTTCTCCACCTCTATCGGTTTCATTTTCACGTCAGGCGCGTCTATCAAGGAAGGATCAGGCGTAATGGCTGAATCTGGTTCCAGTGTAGTCGTTTCTGGCAAATGATGAATCACTGTATCCGTTGCCGCTTCCCATGATAATTGAAGCAGTCTTTCCACATTTTTTCTCAGTTGAACAGAATCAATACGAGGATCGCCGATAAACCTTGAAGTCACCACCTGGCCTTTATACTGCACATCGATCAATTTGTATTTCTCAAAACCTACCTTGCTCAAAACCTGCTGATAAAATATCATCAGCCTTCTGAACTTTGCTTCTATATTTTCTCCATCGCCCAATCTCACAAGGTGGTTACCTACAACCGGCACCATATCAAATTTTCTGTTCTCATTAATATCTACCTGGGCCACCTGCGCCATCCAGAACGAATCATGATAAATAAATGAAGCCGCTTTTTTTACCTGGTTCAGTAACTGACTGTCGCTTGCATTTTTAATTTGATCCGGAAAGCCGGTGAATACCGGTACGCGGGCGCTTAATTTTTCTGACAGGTCAATTGCTTTTCCGGTACTATCTATATAATATGAACTACCAGCTCCAGTAAATATCCTGGCAATAGGTTCACGTTCAGTTATGCGAATATGCAAGAGCTCCTTATTGTCAAAATAGAGTTCGGCATCTTCGATCCAATTATCTTTCTCCAGTCTCAACTCCAGTGCATGGAGATTGAAGGAGTTGATCAGTTTCCCTTTTATAGCACTACCTAAATTTTTCTGGAGGATTTGCTCAACATCCCTTTCATCAATAAAAAGATTTTTTGTGGCACCACGGATCCCGATCTCATACCCACTGCAACGATCTTTATTCCTGGAACTGATGGCCGCCATGAGCAGAGTGAACATGCCTCCACCTACACAAAGCCAGAAGGCTATGAAGAATATTTTTTTTATGGTAGCTCCTGCTTTCAAAATTTTATTTAATGATCTTTTTTATTGGTTCCACTAATAGATCGATATCTCCCGCCCCTGCCGTTATCAAAATTTTTCCTTCTTTATTATCCTTCCAGTTTTCCAACTGCCTCAACATTTCTTCCTTAGTCTTTACTACCACATTCCGGTTCTTCATTCGTTCTTTTATCATTTCGCTGCTCACTCCTTCCATCGGTAGTTCCCTGGCCGGATAAATTGGCAGCAGGATCACTTCATCTGCCTGGTCCAGTACCTCTGCAAATCCATCTGCCAGGTCCCTGGTTCTGGAGTACAGGTGGGGTTGAAATATCAGGGTGAGTTTTTTATCGCTGAACAAACCACTGGCTCCCCTGATCAAGGCCCTCAATTCTTCAGGATGATGGGCATAATCGTCAATGAATACAGTATCCTCTTCTCTTATTATATACTCAAACCGCCTTTTCACCCCTTTGAAATTCTCTACCGCCATTCGAATCTTGCTTTCATCTATGTCTAAAGAACTGGCCACTGTTATAGCGGCTAAAGCGTTTTCAATATTATGCAGGCCACCCATATTTAACTTTACCTTCTCCAATTTCCTGCCTGGCAACTGCACATCAAACTCATAAGCGCCATTTTCCATTTTTAAATTCTCCGCATACACATCAGCGTTCGATTTTTTTTCAAGCGCATAGGTCAGATGTGTCATATTTTCTTTGCTTCCTAACTCTTTGCCTCTTTTTAACGAAGCGTGGCTAATTAATAAACCGTCTTTTCTTAGTTGCTGACTAAAATTAATAAAGGCCTGTTCCATAGAAGCTGCAGTACCATAAATATCCAGATGATCCGCATCCATGGCCGTAATCACCGCGATATCCGGGTGCAACTTCAAAAAACTACGGTCGTATTCATCTGCTTCCACCACACATACGTTTTTCTCACTGCTCCAGAAATTACTATTATAATTCACAGCAATACCTCCCAGAAACGCATTGCATCCAAAACCTGTGTCGCGCAATAAATGCGCAGTCATTGTAGTAATGGTGGTCTTGCCATGTGTACCCGCTATACAAACATTAAAAGAACTTTTTGTTATCAATTCCAGCACCTCACTTCTTTTCAACAATTTCATTTTCCTCTCCCGGCATTTGATCAACTCCTGAAGATCAGCTGGAATCGCTGGTGTATATATCACCAGGTCCGCATCATCAGGAACCATTTCCGGCCGGTCTTCATAATGGATCTTCATTCCCATTGCTTCTAGATCCAGTGTTAGTGCCGTTGAGGTACGATCGTAACCGCTCACTTCCATTCCATGTGCTGCAAAGAACCTCGCTACTGCGCTCATGCCTATTCCGCCAATACCAATGAAATAGGCCTTTCTCCACTTTGTTGATCCCCCGAAGGGGGTATTCATAAGGACAGTATTAGAAAAAAGTTTATTCAATCGTTCAACTTTATCAACGGATCATTTTTAATACCTCATTCGCTATTATCTGGTCAGCATTTCGAATACCCATTTTCGAAATATTGTTCTTTAACTGTTCCATTTTCTCCGGGTCTCTCAATAAGTTTATCAGCAACTGAATTAATTGGCTGGCCGCCTCTTCATCTTTTAGCATCAATGCGGCATTTTTTTCCACCAGCATTTTCGCATTCACTGTTTGGTGATCTTCTGCAGCGAAAGGAAATGGAACAAACAACACTGACTTTTTTACCATACTCAATTCAGCTACCGTCATGGCACCTGATCTTGCTATCACGAGATCAGCCGCGGCATAAGCATATTCCATTTTGCCGATAAAATCACTGGTCCATACTGCGGGTCTTCCTTCCGCTCTTTTCTTTGCGGTCTCTGAATAAGGCTTTCCTGTTTGCCATATCAGCTGAATACCTTCGGCAAGCAATTGGTCCAATCCTTTATCGACTGCTTCATTAATAGTTCTGGCTCCAAGACTTCCTCCCAATACCAATACGGTAGTCCTTAACGGGTCCAGAGAAAAAAATCGAATGCCTTCTTCACGACTTATAACAGAATCAGCGATATTGGCTCTTACCGGATTTCCTGTGATAAATATTTTATCTGCCGGAAAGAATTTCTCCATTCCTTCTGTGCCGGTAAATACGCGGGTCGCTTTTCTTCCCAGCATTTTATTCGCTTTGCCGGCAAATGAATTCGACTCATGTATAAAACTCGGTATTCCCTTCGCCTGTGCCATTCTTAACACCGGAAAACTGGAATAGCCTCCAACACCGATCACCGCATCAGGCTTAAATTCTCTAATGATTTTTCTAACCTGCAAAAAACTCCTGATAAGCTTAAAAGGCAAACCCAGGTTTTTGATCAAAGAACTTCTGTTGAATCCCGCTATATTTAATCCAACTATTTTATATCCTGCCTGCGGTACTTTTTCCATCTCCATTCTACCTTTTGCCCCAACAAACAGAATTTCAATATTCTCATCTATTTTCTTCAGCGCATTGGCGATCGCTATTGCCGGGAAAATATGTCCTCCCGTTCCCCCTCCCGCTATGATGATCCTTTTCGCCAATTAATTTTTTTTCAAGTTTCTCATGAAACTGTTTTCCCCTCTAACTGTTCCACATTTCTCGCTACACTTAATATGATACCGATCGCAATACAAGTGAAAATAAAACTGGTTCCCCCCATGCTTACCAATGGCAGGGTAACGCCTGTTACCGGAAAAAGATTCACAGTTACTGCCATATTCGCTACTGCCTGTATTGCCAGCGTAAAACTTAAACCCAGGGCGAGAAATGCGCCGAAGGCATAAGGACATCTTTTATAAATTCTTATACATCGATATAAAAACACCAAGTAAATGAACATGATAAAGGCGCCTCCAAATAATCCATATTCCTCAATGATAATCGCATAGATAAAATCATTATAAGCCTGCGGTAAATAATCGCGGGTTGAACTATTGCCTGGTCCTACACCAAACATGCCCCCCTTGGCAATCGCGATCTTGGCCTGATTCACCTGGTAGGCATCATTATCTACTGCATCTTTTCCTCGGTACATAAAATTTTCTACCCGACTGATCCAGGTGTCTACTCTTCCTGTCAGGCTTCCCGATTTTTTCACAACGATCTCTTCGCTATTGCCTTTTTCGTGACGAATCACCGCGGCGGAGATCAATAAAAGAATAGGGATCATCGCTACGCCAATCACCAGAAGAATATGTTTTGTGCTTACTCTTCCAATGAACATCAACATCAGGCAGCTTGCACCAAGAAGTAAGGCAGTTGAAAGATTCGCAGGCGCTATCAGCAAACATGTGATGATCACTGGTGCAATGATTGGGAGAAATCCTTTTTTAAAATCTTTGATCACCTCTTGTTTACGACTGATCTGGCGGGCCAGGTACATAAACAAAGCCAGCCTGGCCAGGTCGGAGGTCTGCATCGTCATATTGATCAATGGAAGTCGTATCCAGCGACTGCCTTCATTCATCTTCACACCAAAAAATAATGTATAGAACAAGAGTGGCAGCGAAAGCATAAATACGATCTTGGCTACCCGACTATAAAATGTATAGTTGATCAGATGAGCAAAATAAATGGCCATGATCCCGACCAGGATAAATCCGATCTGTTTAAAAAGATATATCTCAGTATTGCCGCGATAATTTTTATAAGCAAGTGAGCCTGTAGCGCTATAAACCGCCAGTAATGATACCAGGGTAAGCAGGACCACCAATGCCCAGATCACTTTATCTCCTTTTGTTTTCTCCAGGAGATTATTAGTATTGAAGGCATTCCTCCATCCGGAATTACCCGGCTCACTCATTGATATATCGTTAACCACATCCATTATTATAATTCTTTCACCGTTTTTTTAAATTGATCGCCTCTGTCTTCATAGTTCTTAAATAGATCAAAGCTGGCACAGGCAGGGCTGAGCAAAACAACATCTCCTTTTGTTGCGAAATGAAATGCTGCTTTAACTGCCTCTTCCGCTGTGATAGTATTTACAATCGTGTCCACTGATTTACCAAATGCTTCATGAATCTTTGTATTATCGGTTCCCAGACAAATGATAGCTTTCACTTTCTCTTTCACCATTTCATCCAGCAATGAATAATCGTTTCCTTTATCCACACCACCGAGAATAAGCACCGTTGGTTTGGTCATGCTCTCTAAAGCATACCAGGTAGAGTTGACATTAGTTGCTTTACTATCGTTAATAAATTCCACCCCTCTTACTGTAGAAACATGTTCCATCCGATGTTCTACGCTTTGAAAATTCTGCAAGGCTTCGCGGATCTTTTCCTTGCGGATATCCAGCGTTGCGGCTGCCACACATGCTGCCATTGTATTATAATGATTATGTTTCCCTTTGAGGGCGAAATCAAATACGCTCATGGAGGTGAAATCCTGGCCTGTGCGCACATACATATCGCCATCTTTAATAAAAGCTCCGTTTGGTAGTTCTCTTTTCATACTTATAGGCAGTTGTTTTGATTTGATGATGAAACCGTTCAACTTTTCATCATGCATATATTTCATAGTTACGTGGTCGTCGCAGCAATAAATAAAAACGTCGTCTTCTGTTTGGTTCAGGGCGATCCGGAATTTTGCCCTGATATAATTCTCGAATTTGTAATCGTAACGGTCAAGATGATCTTCTGTGATATTTGTCAGCACAGCGATCTCGGGACGGAATTGATGGATATCATCCAGCTGAAAACTGCTGATCTCCACGATGTATAAGGATTTTGGGTCGCGAGCCACCTGCATAGCAAATGAATCACCGATATTTCCCACCATCGCGCAATCGAGGCCTGCTGTTTTGCAGATATGATAGATCAGGGATGTGGTAGTTGTTTTGCCATTACTTCCGGTGATCGCCACGATGCGGCTATCTCCTTTATAACGCCATGCCAATTCTACTTCACTGATCACTGGTATCCCCTTTTCGCGGATCATTTTTACGATCTGCGCCTTTTCGGGTATACCAGGGCTTTTCACCACTTCATCTGCAGACAGGATCCTTCCAATGGAATGCGATCCTTCTTCAAATTCAATTCCCTGTTTTTCCAGTTCATTACGATACTCCGGTTTCAAAGAGCCAGCGTCTGAAACGAATACATCATAGCCCTTAAGTTTGGCAAGGGTTGCTCCCCCTGCTCCGCTTTCCGCGCCACCTAGTATTACAATTCTTTTCGCCATGTCGCTTTTCCCATACATTCCCTCCCGAAGTTTACGGAAGGGTTGTACGGAATCTGGTTCTTCATAAGTATTGGTTTTCGATACAACTGCACCCTCGCGATCATATAAAAAGTAAGCGATCTGAAAAGGGTCGTTGGCTTTACACTGGATTGGAAATACTGACTGGGTTTTTCAGTAGTATTTTATGATCCTTCGGTCTTCACCTCAGGAGGTTATTTTCAATTTCAATTCTCATCTCAGCTTCAATGTCACCACACTCAGTACTACCAGCAATACGGTCACGATCCAGAACCTCGTCACGATCTTCACTTCATGAAATCCTTTCATCTGGTAGTGATGATGTAAAGGACTCTTAAGAAATATTCTTCTTCCCGCGCCATATTTTCTTTTTGTATACTTGAAATAACCCACCTGAAGCATTACACTAATACTTTCCACGAAAAAGATGCCGCAGAAGATGGGTATCAATAATTCTTTATGTACAATGATCGCCAGCGATGCAATGATTCCTCCCAGCGTAAGACTTCCTGTATCTCCCATGAACATCTGCGCCGGAAAGGAATTGTACCAGAGAAAACCAATACAGGCACCGATCATGGCCGCGATAAATATGGACAGCTCATCCAGTCCGGGGATATACATGATATTCAAATAATCAGCGAAGACCAGGTTACCGCTGGCATAAGCGAAAATGCCAAGTAAAGAACCGATGATAGCAGAAGTGCCTGTGGCCAATCCATCTAAGCCATCTGTAAGATTAGATCCGTTCGATACCGCGGTGATAATGAATATCACGATCAATATATAAAGAACCCAGGTATAATTTCTCCAGGATGCAGGAAGCAATTTTGAATAATTGAACTCATGGTTCTTTACAAAAGGAATAGTGGTGACCGGCGTTTTTGATTCCACGAAAAATTTCGATTTACCATTCACGGTTTTAGTGATCACTGTCGCTTCCTTCACAGTACTTGGGTTACCTACATATTCTCTCCATATTTTCACATCACTATTAAAATAAAGCGTTGCGCCTACCAGTATACCCAATCCTACCTGGCCAAGAATTTTAAACCGGCCTGCCAATCCGTCTTTATTTGTTTTTTTGAACTCAATTCCTTTTTGTTGCGCTTGTCTTTTGCCCTGGAGTTTTAGATAATCATCGATAAATCCAATAATACCCAACCAAACTGTACTGACCAGCATCACCTGCACATATACTTGCGTCAGATCTGCCAGTAAAATTGTGGGGATCATGATCCCAAGAATGATAATGATACCACCCATGGTTGGCGTACCGCTTTTGCTTTCCTCGCCTGTTAATCCTTCTTCCCTGATGCTTTCGCTGATCTGTTTCTTCGCCAAAAAATTTATCAGCTTCTTTCCATAGATCGTTGTGATGATAAGAGACAACAGCATGGCCAGCAACACACGGAAGCTGATGAACTCAAACAACCGGCTTCCCGGAAATTTGATGCCCTCTTCGCCCAGCCAATGAAAAAAATAATAAAGCATATTCTTGCTGTTACTTATTCAAAATTTTAAACAACTCTGTTACTATTTCTCTGTCGTCAAAATGATTTCTTACTCCCTTTATCTCCTGATACTTCTCATGACCCTTGCCCGCGATCAGTATTATGTCTTCCGGTCCTCCCATCATGATCGCCGCTTTAATGGCCTCTTTTCTATCGGTGATCGAGATATATTTTCTTTTATGAGCCGGCAATAATCCATTTTCCATTTCTGCAATGATCTTCTCAGGTTCTTCACTTCTTGGATTATCACTGGTGAATATTACACGGTCACTATGCTCGCAGGCTACTTCCGCCATTATTGGTCTTTTTGTCCGATCCCTGTCTCCTCCACATCCTACCACCGTGATCACCTGCTCATATCCTTTCTTCAATTTTTTGATCGCGGCTAGAACATTCAACAGCGCGTCAGGAGTATGTGCATAATCCACAATGACCATCAACTTCTGCTTCGGTGAAACCTGATAATCAAATCTTCCCTCGGCTCCGGTTAGTTCACTCAGCGCAGTAAGTACCTCTTGTTTATCTTCTCCCAGGCAAACCGCCGCTCCATAAACGGCCAGCAGGTTATACGCGTTGAACTCACCGATCAAACGAAAATTCACTTCCACTTCATTTACAGTCATCATCAAACCAGCCAGTCCGTTCTCGAGAATCTTTCCTTTAAAATCAGCCAGTGTGCGAAGACTGTAATAATATTTTCGCGCCTGACAATTCTGAAGCATTATGATTCCCCGTTTATCATCCGCATTACTTATCGCAAATGCAGAAGATGAAAGACCGTCGAAAAAAGATTTTTTCACCTTTATATATTCATCGAAGGTTTTGTGATAATCCAGATGATCGTGTGTGATATTGCTGAATACCCCTCCTGCGAATTGCAGACCGGCAACCCGGTGCTGATGAAGCGCGTGAGAACTAACCTCCATGAATACATGACTGCATCCCTGTTCCCGCATTTTTTTCAGCAGCGCATTCAAACTGACCGCATCAGGTGTTGTGAACTGTGATGGTTCCACCTGCATGCCGATCCTGTTCTCAACGGTACTGATAAGTCCGCAGTTATATCCCAATCTTGTAAAGAGCTTGTATAACAATGTGGCAATTGTTGTCTTGCCATTTGTTCCTGTTACGCCTACCAGTTTTATTTTTTCAGAGGGTCGTCCAAAAAAATTTCCGGCAGCCATTGCTGCGGCGACAGCGCTGTTCTCCACCTGGATCCAGGCTATTCCTTTTTTTCTTTCCGAAGGAAGATCCTCAGCGATCACCGCAGTTGCCCCGTTCTCAAT
>JAYTXP010000059.1:0-9253 GCA_043742885.1 Chitinophagaceae bacterium
TAATGATCGGTTCGATGTTTTCATCAAAGACACCAACCGACACAAAGCCGTTTACTTATATGTTAAGTGCCGTGGTGATTCTTTGTCTTTTCTTGAATATTAATTTTTATCCTCAGCTTCTTAGCTACCAGGGTGGTCAGAAGTTGGCGGATCAAACAAAAGGAAAAATAAACTTGCAAACTGTATATTTCTGGAAGAATAATTACAGTTCTTCATATTGCTTCGCTACAAAAACATTGAGGAAGGAATTACCTGATCCGGAGTTACTATTAGATGATACATCCGCGCATCTGATCTATGATATTGCTTATGAAAAAGAAATAACTACCGCTGGTTGGGTGCTTGGAAACAGGGTGTCGGTAAAAGATTTTGAGATCACTAAACTGGATAAACAGTTTGCTGATCCAAAAACCAGAGAAACGCATTGCAGTAAATTGGTAATGGCAGAAATTCTATTCTTCAGGAAGCCATGATACAGCTTATCAGTCGTACAAACTCTTCCTGGTTTTCTTTAGATAGCTCCTGTGTGATAGAATTCTGTTGCGTTTGAATTAGAATGGATTTAATCCTTTTCGTTTTGAGTTCATCCATTTGTTTTTTCTTTCCATAGGGTCCTGAAAAATAAGAGACCACTTCTCCGCGACAATTGGCGGGACCCTCATTGGTCAGGTCAAGCTTACTACCATCAGTAAATAAGAGGTTAAGCCTGTTTCCTTCGCCTATACATTCAGTACCGGTCACCGTACGAAAAGAAACGGTTATAATACCCTTCACACCTTTCTGTATACTTATGTCTATCTCAGATCTGTCTCCTGGTCTTGTAGCAATGAGAAAATTCTTTGTTCTTATGATCACCGTATTGTTTTTATCTTTTATTGATTCAAACAATAATCCGCAGTCGCCGTCTAAATTAACCGGAAGGGCGCTGTCTTTGTTTTTTTCCTCTTTTTTGTCGGTGGTTTTTATTGCCGGGCTTGTTTTTGGGGGCTCTTCAGATTTAATCTTCCAGGTTCCATCTGCGTAAATGATCACTTTTTTTCCAGATTCTGTAGTGGCCTCCTCTGTCTGTGAAAAAACAAACAAAGGGAAACTTAAAATAAAAAATAAAGAAAACCATCTGGACATAAAAGGAATTTAAATTTATAAACCCGCTTTGGCGGAGATCTCCAACATTTTATCAATTGGCTTTTTTGCAGCCAGACGAAGTTCTTCCTCCATTAATATTTCCGGTGTTTCGTATTCCATACAGAGATAGATCTTTTCCAGCGTATTTCTTTTCATGTGCGGACAATCATTACAGGCGCAACTATTGTTTGGTGGAGCAGGAATGAATGTTTTATCAGGGCTCGCCTTGATCATCTGGTGAAGGATTCCTGTCTCTGTAGCAACGATATATTCTTTTGAATCATCCGTCTGGGTAAACTTAAGAAGTCCTGTTGTAGAGCCGATATAATGCGCTAGCCGAAGAATAGGATCTTCACATTCAGGATGAGCGATTAATTTTGCCTGAGGATGACGAGTCATTAGTTTGGTGATCTTTTCCAGACTAAAAATTTCATGAACCATACAGGCGCCATTCCATAAGAGCATATATCTTCCAGTAACTTTGTTGATATAAGCACCTAAATTTTTATCGGGTGTAAAAATTATCTTTTGTTCTTTCGGAAAACTTTCAACAATGATTCGGGCATTACTACTGGTAACGATCACATCACTTAGCGCTTTTATTCCGGCGCTGCAGTTGATATAACTCACCACCACATGATCCGGATGCTGGTCTTTAAATTTTTTAAATAGGGCGGGCGGGCAACTATCGCTGAGGGAACAACCTGCTTTCAGATCGGGTATTACTACTTTTTTTGAAGGATTAAGAATTTTAGCTGTTTCAGCCATGAAATGCACGCCGGCAAAAACGATCATGTCCGCCTTGGTTTTTTCCGCCTGCTGTGCTAATCCCAGACTATCGCCGATAAAATCTGCCACATCCTGAATATCCGGCTCCTGGTAGTAGTGGGCCAGAACCACTGCATTTTTTTGCTTTTTTATTTTTTCGATAGCGGCAAAAAGGTCTAATTCAGGATCCAGCTCAATATCGAGGTATCCATTTTTTTCTACATTCTGAAAAGCGATATCGATATGGGGAATGTTCATGTCTGATGGCTGTTTTGATCGGGAGAGCAATATTCCGCTATGCCGAACAGTTTTTCAAATCAATTTTTTTTTACCAAACCCTAAATACAATAATAGTATTAATACAATTTTTAAATAAATAATCTATTATTATTATGGCTGTGAATTCGTGGAAAACTCCATATCTAAAATTACAGTATCAATAGTAATCCACATAAACATAACAGTAATCCACAAAAAGAGTTTAGGCTGGTAAAGGTTTCTAGTGGATTTCCACAAAAGCGGTTGTTTTTTGTGGTGGATAAACTTCCGAATTTAATAGTATGGATAAGTCCGAAAAAATATAGAACAAGTTCAGGTTTATTAGACCATATATTGATCCGAAGAAGGGTGATTGAAGTTGAGGTCTATTCATCCACTGGGTTATACACGTTTCACAAAGGGATATCCACAGGTTTTTCCATCTATCTACAAGGCTCTGGGGAGAAAATTTCTAATTATGATTAGGAACAAAAATTAGGCCGTGTTGAATAGTTGGACCAACCAATTACTGATTCTGTATTTTTATTATCCAAAATCAAGTATATGGAATTTCTAAGGAAAAGTCTTTTAGGTATAGGGTTGATAATCTTAACCCTGGCAGCAAGAGCCGACGAAGGAATGTGGCTTCCTTTTTTGTTGGAACAGCTTAATGAAAAACAAATGAAAGCGCTTGGAATGAAGATAAGCGCGAAGGATATATATAATATAAACAATGGCAGTCTTAAAGACGCCATTGTAAGTTTTGGTGGTTTTTGCACAGGCGAAGTGATCTCTTCACAAGGATTGGTACTTACTAATCATCATTGCGGATTTGATGCCATTCAGAATCATTCTAGCCTGGAGCATAATTATATTCAGAATGGTTTCTGGTCGCGTAGCCGTTCTGAGGAGCTGCCAAATGAAAAACTGTTTGTGACATTTATTATAAGGATCGATGATGTAAGTAAACAAGTATTAAACGGTGTAACTCCGGGAATGAAAGAAACCGAAAGGCAATCAGCGATCGATAAGAATATCGCGGAGATTAGAAAGTCATCAAAAAAAGAAACCTACCAGGAAAATTTTGTGCGATCGTTTTATGAAGGAAACCAATATTATTTATTTGTAACAGAAACCTATAAAGACATTCGCCTGGTGGGGGCACCTCCCTCTTCCATTGGTAATTTTGGAAAAGATACAGACAACTGGATGTGGCCAAGACATACCGGAGATTTTTCTATGTTTCGTATTTATGCCGGCAAGGATAATAAACCGGCCGATTACTCTCCCGATAATGTCCCGTACTCTCCGAAAAAATCACTTTCTATTTCGTTGGATGGAGCTAACGCGAATGATTTCACTATGGTGTTTGGTTTTCCGGGTCGTACCACCGAATACCTTCATTCGGCTGCGGTAGAACAGATCATGAACGTGAATGATCCTGCTAAGATCACTATCAGGGGAAAAGCCCTGCAGGTTTTAAATGGGTTTATGCGCCAGGATGAACAATTGCGCATTATGTATGCAGCCAAATATGCGGGAATTGAAAATTCTTATAAAAAATGGCAGGGAGAAGTATTGGGTTTGAATAGCAGCAACGCGCTCGATCGAAAAAGAAAATACGAAGAAGAGTTTCAAAAACGAGTGGACGCCAGGCCGGAATGGAAAGAAAAATACGGAACTCTTTTAAATGATCTTGGGGGTTTATACAAAGAGTTTCGGCCGTATGGACTTGCCAGGGATTATTATAGTGAGACTATCAGCAAGATAGAGTTGTTCACGATCTCGGCACAGTTGAATTCGCTTGTAACAAGTTTTGATCGGGATGGAGAAAAGGGGTACCAGGCCAAACTGGTCACCGTGAAAAAAGGCCTGAAAGATTTTTTCGCAGAATATAGTCCGGCGGTAGATAAACAACTGTTTGTGGAGTTAATGGACCTGTATGTAAAAGAGCAGAATTCAGAAAAACCTTCCAATGATATTCATCAGCTGGCAGAGGAATTATATAAATGGAATCTTTTGAAAGGAGAGGAGGTGGAGGCCCTGCTTTCAATGGACGCGGCTTCCGTGGTAACTACCCTTAAAGCATCCAGGGCGCTTCAGGTATATAATGAGATGACGAAAAAGTATTCAAGCAAGGTGCAGGTAGTGCTGGTGGAACTACAAAACAAGATCAATCAAAAACAAAGGATCTACATGCAGGCGCAGATGGAGGTGTTCAAAGAAAAAAAGTTTTATCCTGATGCCAACAGCACGTTGCGACTTACATATGGAAGGGTGAACGGGTATGCTCCCCGGGATGCAGTAGCGTTCGATTATTATACCTACCTGGACGGGGTAATGGAAAAATATAAACCCGGAGATTATGAGTTTGATGTTCCGGCCCGGCTGCGCGAACTAAACAAAAACAAAGATTTTGGACCTTATGGAAAGAACGGAAAAATGCCTGTTTGTTTTCTGGCATCCAATCATACTACGGGCGGAAACTCAGGATCCCCTGTTTTAGACGCCTATGGAAACCTGATCGGATTGAATTTCGACAGGGTATGGGAAGGAACTATGAGCGATATCAATTTTGATCCGGCGATCTGCCGCAATATCATGGTCGATATTCGGTATGTTTTGTTCATTGTTGATAAATATGCCGGAGCCACTAACCTGGTGGCTGAAATGAAGCTTGTACACCCTAAGTCAAAACCAAGATAAGAATTTGATTAATAATTACTTAAGACCCGGGGCAGTTTCAATGAATTAATTGGGGAATTACTCACGAATTATCCCCAAAAACACTAATTTTGCCCTCCCCCAAAGAAGGCCTTAAAACGGGCCGATGGGTATATATAATCCCTTATTAATTAATTATGTCTATCATTCAGACCATTCGGGACAAAGGCGCCAGGATCTCTGTAATTCTAATTGCGTTAGCGCTAATTGGTTTTATCCTTACCGATTATTTCTCCGGAAAATCGCGTGGCATGTTCAGTACCGGATCAAATGATCTGGTTGGACGTGTGAACGGAAAGGGAATCAGCTTCCAGGACTTTAACCGCAAAGTGGATGTCACCAGCGGTAATTTTAAGAAGCAAGGATATCCCGATAATAATCAGACCACTCAGATGGCGCAGGAAAATACCTGGGACAATGAAGTGAGCCGTATGTTGATGGATGAGGAAATTTCCAGCCTGGGCATCACGGTTAGTTCTAAAGAACTAGGAGATATTCTTTATGGTGCTAACGCTCCTTCGGATCTGAAGCAACAATTCACAGATCCTAAGACCGGAGTTTATAATGGTATACAAGCTAAACAACAGATCGATCAGATCCTGAAGAAAGGCACCGCAGAACAAAAAGCAAACTTCAACGATTATATTAATTCGCTGATACAGCAACGGAAGATGGAAAAATATCTTGCAATGGTAAACAGCATGAATATTCCCCGCTGGTTTGCTGAAAAACAAAACGCAGACAATAGCCTTATGGCAAAGATCTCTTTTGTAAAAGAATCTTATTCCGCTGTATCAGACAGCGTGGTTAAGGTTTCTGATAAAGAAATTGAAGAATATATCAGCAAGCATAAAGATCAATTCAAACAGGCCGAAAGCCGTACGATTGATTATGTTTCATTCAGCGCGGCCCCTACACCAGCGGACACACTTGATGCAATAAACAAATTACTGCTGCTTAAACCAGAGTTTGATTCAACCCGCAACCTGGAACAGTTCATGCTTACACAGGGTGTTGAACCTGTATATAACTATGATGGATATAAAAGTATTAAATCAATCCAGTCATCAATGAAGGATTCCATTATTAAGGTTCCAATGGGGGGCATTTACGGACCCTATATTGATGGAGCAAATGTGATGCTTGCCAAATTACAAGCCCAAAGAGTGATACCCGACACAGTGAAATTGAGGCATATTCTTATTGCAACTATGGACCGCGATCCGCAATCGGGTCAGACGTTTGAAAAAAGAGATTCTGCTACTGCATCTAAATTGGTAGACAGTATTCGTACTGCAATTAATAACGGAGCAAACTTTGATACACTTTGTGTTAAATATTCCGACGATGGAGGAAGTAAGGACAAGGGTGGGGTATATGAAAGTGTTTACTCGGGTCAGATGGTTGGACCATTCAATGATTTTGCATTTACAAATTCTGCCGGAGCAAAAGGAATTGTAAAAACACAATTCGGATATCACTATATGGAGATCCTTTCACAAAAAGGATCAGGAAACGGATATAAGATAGCGTTTCTGCCTAAAGAAATTATTGCCAGCCAGGAATCGATCAATAATGCGATTAACCAGGCAAATATGTTCGCGACCGATTGTAAAGACAGAAAATCGTTTGATGCAAATTTTGAAAAAACACTGAAGCCAAAGGGTATCAATAAAGCATCAGCAGTAGTTGGTCCGCGTGATGGACAAATAACCGGACTTGGATCTGCCCGTCAGTTTATAAAAGATATTTATGCCGCCGATCTGGGAGATGTTTTGAAACCAGAAAGAGTTGAAATGAACGGCTATGAAATACAGGCGGTAGCGGTTGTAACAGAAGTGTTGAAAGAAGGAACACAGACAGTGGCGAAAGCAAGACCAGGTGTAGAGGCGATTCTCAGAAACGAGAAAAAAGCTGAATTGCTGAAAGCAAAAATTGGTGGCATCACGACACTTGAAGCAGCAGCAACAGCCTGGGGAGGAAAAACAATCGAAGTGGCAGATAGCCTTCGCATTTCTGGAAAAAGCAATAACGCAGCCTTGGGCTACGAGCCTAAAGTGTTAGGCGCGGCGTTCAATCCTGCTAATAAAGGAAAAGTAATACTAGAAGCCCTTGCGGGTGTGAATGGTGTATACGTTGTCAGGGTAGATAATATTACAGCTACTTCAATTTCAACAGACGTAGCAGGTTTCCGTAAACAACTTTTCGATCAACGCAAGCAAGCCCAGAATCCTGTTGAGGGACTGAAAAAGGCGGCGACGATCAAAGATTATAGAGCAGAGAAGTATTAGTTAAGAGTGGCCAACAGCCCCCGACCAACTATAAACGAAAAGATAATAAACAGCCCTGCAGCAATGCGGGGTTTTGTTTTGCGGAAGTCGAAAACAAGAGCCGGCCTTATTCGTTAATTTTACAATAATGAGCGAGCCTTTTGTAAATAAAGTGGCAGAGAGCGGGTTGATCACCATTGACCCGGAAAAATTTTTTCCCAGGGAGGATACAGCCGTATTTGATCTCAAGGAATATCTTTTTATGGGAATGATATTAAAAGAAAAAGATTACCGCGAGGCATTGAAGACCACCGACTGGACACTTTATGCAAATAAGCATGTTGCCATCACCTGTAGCATTGATGCGATCATTCCGGTATGGGCCTATATGCTGGCCGCCTCTTATCTGCAACCCGTAGCAAGAGAGATCGTAATGGGAGATGAAAAAGAATTACACAAAAGATTATTTCTTAAAAATATTTCCTCCATTGATATTGCAGAATATGATGATAAACGTGTGGTGATAAAGGGATGTGGTGAAACCCCAATCCCGGATTATGTATATATGGAAATAACACGCATTCTTCGGCCAGTTGTAAAAAGCATCATGTACGGAGAGCCTTGCAGCACAGTACCTGTTTTTAAAAAACGCTGATCAGAACCACCCTCTTTTCCGGAATACTACCAGCATAATAACAGGAACACAAAGCATCAGCCCTACTGCAGCAAAAAACCCATAAGGAGTATGAAGCCAAGGAATAGTGTCGAAGTTCATTCCAAAGATGCCACCGATCACTGTAGCCGGCGCCATCAGGCAGGTCACAATAGCCATCACCTTCATTACTTCATTCATTCTAAGATTCACGTTGTTGATATGAAGGTCCTGTAAGCTTACACACACATCACGATAGTTCTCTACAAGGTCCAGGGCCTGCACAATATGATCATAAACGTCTTTGAAATATTTGATCTGCCTGTTGTCAAGTAAAGCACTTTCACTTCTAAGAAAACTATTCACCAGTTCACGTACTGGTGCAAAGTTTCTTTTCAGAACGATCAATTCTTTTCTAACGCGTGTAATATGTTCCAGGGCCCTTGGATTATGACCACGGGTCACTTCTTCTTCCACTTGTTCTATGTGTTCTCCCAATTGTTCCATCACCACATAATAATGATCCACGATCAGGTCAAGTAAAGAATAGCAGAGATAGTCGGCTCCACGTTGCCGCACCTTACTTGTGGCTGCCCTCAACTTTTCGCGCAAACCATTAAATACATCTCTCTTCGCATCTTCCTGGAAGCTGATCACCACATCTTTTCCAAGAAGGATACTGATCTGTTCGTGCTCAACAGTATAATCCCCCTCGTTATAATAAAGCATATTTAAAAGACAGAAGATAAAGTTTTCTGACTCGTCCATTTTTGGACGCTGATTAATACTTAAGATATCTTCTACTACCAGCGGGTGAATATCAAAATGCGCACAGACAGCTTCGATCTCCGGCTTACGTAGTCCGTCAATATTTATCCAGGTGGTTCTGCCACTGGTTTTATAATCAAAACAACCCGCTATTCCGATGGCTGTTTTTTCTTCAACCACCTCGCCGTTATAATCGAAAACCGATACTTCTACACTTGCAGCCTCTTCTCTTGCGGGCACAACAGTAGGGTTAACTGCCAGGATCTCTTTAGTTCTTTTGTGAGCGAAAAGACTTGGCAATGTTAAATAACGAAGGTATTTTTCAGGTCTGAGCATATTCAGATTCATAAATCAAGATACAAAAAGGTGAATGATTAAACTCTGCCGTCCGCGCCGGGTCTTAATAAAAACGCAACTATGAAATTGAAGTCAATGATCGCCCTGGTTTTTGTACTCCTGCTTTCGGCAGTGAGCCAGGCGCAGCACGTACGTGTGAGGATGAATTTTCCTGTTGGTGTAAGCATAAACGCGCCGGGTCCCAGGCCATATAACGGTGCGGTATGGGTAGGACCAGAATGGGAATGGAGAGGAGGAGCATATGTTCATGTACCAGGTTACTGGGCAAAACCAAGGGGCCGTTCTCAATGGGCTCCGGGTCATTGGAGATATAACCGAAGGGGATATATCT
>JAYTXP010000060.1:0-3389 GCA_043742885.1 Chitinophagaceae bacterium
TTCTGCTTGCCACCAACGCCCCATTCTCTGCCAAGAGCAAGCGCATAATCTTCTACACTATTTCCCTCTAATGATTTAATAAGCACCACAGCGATCTGCGTGGATGTGCTGTCATCATAAATAACCAGTTTCTTTTCCAGTTCTTCTATCTGTGCAGCTGAAAGAGTATTAGACAGATCATTGACAAGCTTAGGCGGATTGGGTCTTTTGGGAATGACTTTTTCTACCTGTGCAAACAGGGAAAAAGAAATAAGCAAAGAGAATATAAGAAGAAGCCTTTTCATTTTTATTTGCCAAAGAGAATATCGTCAGGCAATTCGTTTTTATCGGTTTTACCGTCGTAAGGAAAATGAGTATGCAATGCCTCTCCGATCTGAATCACGCAATTCGAAATTCCATTACTAAAATCATTTTTATCAAAATGAGAAAGCATTTCACCTGCTACCCTGTTCCAGTATTCATTTCCTAATTTCTGATGAATTCCTTCATCACCGAATACGGCCAGCTGGCGATCTTTGATTGCAATATAAACCAGCACGGCATTGCGTTGATCGGTGTTCTCCATTTTTAATTGAAAGAATAATTCCGCGGCACGATCAATAGCATCTACCCATTTGCATTTGCTTTCTACAAATACTCTCACCTCTCCGCTGGTATTTTTTTCAGCAGACTTTATCGCTTCCACGATAAGATGATTTTCCTGTTCGGAGAAAAATGGTTTTTTATTTCGAAATCTTTCAAACACGGGCCTTATTTAAATGTTATTTCTACCGTTTTTTCAGCGCCTTCCGCTGCCGTAAATCCTGTTTTAGTTTTGAAGCCCAGTATTCCGCCGACCAGGTTGGTAGGAAAACTTCTCAGTTTATTATTATAAATGGCCACTGCGGAATTAAAATCTTTTCTTGCAATACGTATTCTTCTTTCCGTGCCTTCTAATTGCGTTTGTAATCCCGTGTAAGCGGCTGTTGCTGTCAGATTGGGATATTTTTCTACCAGAACGATCAGGCGATTCACATTCATGGCAAGACTATCCTGGGCCTGCTTTTGTTTTTTGTATCCTTCCGCTGTTGGGTCTGTACTTCCCAGATTTGCCTGGGCATTGGCCCGGGCCTCTGCGATCTTTCGGAAGGTTTCCTTTTCAAAATCAGAAGCACCTCTTACTACATTTACGAGGTTAGGTATCAGGTCAAGTCTTCTCTGGTATGTGTTCTGCACCTCAGCCCAGGTAAGACTAACTTTTTCCTGTTTGTTCACTAATGAATTAAAGGCAACGATCATCCAGATAATGAGCAATAACAGTATCCCACCAAGAAGGAAGGGAATTCGTTTACTGTTCATTTATCAGAATTTAACTTTCGGCGCTTTATCTGCTCCTTCGTCTGCTTTAAAGCCTTCTTTTTTAGAGAAACCAAACATGCCGCTAAGCAAATTCATTGGGAAGGATCTGACTTTTACATTGTATGCATTCACTGCTTCATTAAAGTTCTTACGTGAATTACGAATGTCATTTTCAATTCCTTCCAGCTGACCCTGCAACATTTTAAAATTGTCAGTAGCCTTCAGGGTGGGATAATTTTCCACTACAGCAAGCAATCTGCTCAATGCGCCAGATAACTGGGCCTGGGCTTCCTGAAATTTTTGCATATTCGCCGGAGTCAGATCATCTGCTTTCAACTGAATAGAAGTGGCCTTGGCTCTTGCTTCCACTAGTTGTACGAGAGTCTGTTGTTCGAAATTGGCGGCCCCTTTAACTGTGTTCACCAGGTTATCTACGAGGTCAGATCTTTTCTGGTATTCTGTATTTACATCGTTCCAGGTGTTCTTTACTTTTTCATCCTGCTTCACCAATCCGTTATATCCGCTACAGCCCCAAAAAATAAAAATTAAGACGATTGCTGCAATCGCAATCAGGCCCGTATTACGTCCTTTCATGGTAGTTTGTTTTTAATTTTAGACCATAAAATTAGGTCATTTTAGTATGTAGAAGGGAATTTTCGGCCAAAGGCGGAAGCCGGTCGGTGAATTGCAAAAAAGAGTGATGGTGATAGGAATGACCTTCTGAGCATTTAATGAAAATGAGACGAATAGACAAACAACCAGAAATTTGATTTATGATATTATGGGTCGAAATAATTAGGTAAGAAAATTTATCCTTTTACTGCGGCAATACCCGGGAGAGTTTTGCCTTCAAAATATTCCAGCATGGCACCACCTCCGGTGGAAACGTAACTTACTTTATCAGCAAATCCGAACTGGTTCACTGCGGAAACCGAATCGCCTCCTCCTACCAATGAAAAAGCTCCTTTTTCAGTAGCCTTCGCAATAGACTCAGCAATACATTTGGTGCCGTGCTGAAAATTATGCATTTCAAATACGCCCATTGGACCGTTCCAGAGTATTGTTTTAGAATGAAGGATCACATTTTCAAACTGGCTGCATGCATTGGCACCGATATCTAATCCCATCCAGCCTTCAGGTATATTATTACTGGGAGACATAGAGGTTTCTGCATCTGCTGCAAACTTATCTGCGATCACAGAATCTGAAGGAAGGTGAATATTCACTCCTTTTTCTTCTGCTTTTTTAAGAATGGCCCTTGCAGTATCAAGCCGATCTTCTTCGCAGAGCGAATTACCGATGGTTCCTCCTTCGGCCTTCATAAACGTATAAGCCATGCCTCCGCCTATAATAATATCAGTGGCCCTGTCAAGCAGTTGCTCAATGATCAGGATCTTATCGCTGACCTTGGCACCACCAATGATGGCAACAAATGGTTTTTCAGATTGATGCAATACTTTCTCCGCGCTGGCCACTTCTCCTTCCATCAGGTACCCGAACATCCTTTTTTCTTTAGGAAAGAATTGTGCGATCACTGCTGTAGAAGCATGTACCCTGTGTGCTGTACCAAATGCATCGTTAACCCATACATCACCGAGTTTCGAAAGTTTTTCCGCGAATGCGACATCGCCTTTTTCTTCTTCTTTATAGAAACGAAGATTCTCCAGTAACAACACTTCACCTTCTCTAAGCATACTTGCCGTAAGCTGGGCTTGCTCTCCGATACAATCGTTGGCAAATAATACGATGGTCTTACCACCAAGTAATTCAACAAGGGTGGGTAATATATGTGTAAGAGAATATTTGTCTTCAGGACCATCATTTGGCCTACCCAAATGACTCATCAAAATCACTTTGCCCCCATCCTCCAGAATCTTTTTTATGGTGGGAATAGCTCCCTTTATTCTGGTATCGTCGGTTATTTCAAATTTATCATTGAGTGGAACATTGAAATCCACTCTTACCAGTGCTTTCTGACCCTTGAAATCATAATCCTGAAAAGTAGACATAGAAAATAATTAAACGTTATTGACCGCTTTTTTTTCAAATTG
>JAYTXP010000061.1:0-5162 GCA_043742885.1 Chitinophagaceae bacterium
CATGGAGGGAATAGTACTACCCGTTCAGTAAAGGTGACTGTTGATCCTTAAATACTTTTCTGAAGTTTAATAACTCCTTCCCAAGAGCCTCCATTATACACTTCTTTCATTCCCTTTGATTTCATGATCTCAACGGCCTTACCGCTTCTTGCCCCCGAGGCGCAGCAGAATATTATCGGGCATTTCATTTGTTTTATGCGCTCCACATTCGCAGCGATACGATCAAGTGGAATATGAATGGCTTCACGAACATGACCCTGGTCGAATTCATGAGGAGTGCGTACATCAATGATAGCGGCACCATTCTTCAATGCATTTTTAATGGCCGATTGGCCAAACCCCAGGAAAGACAATAATCCCATATCAGGCAATAGTTAATTTATTTTTTCTTTCTCCTATCTGCTGTCTCCACATAGCGTAATAGAGACCTTTTTCTTCCAGTAATTTCTGATGATCACCAGTCTCCACTACATCACCCTGCTCCAGTACATAAATTCGGTCGGCATGCATAATAGTACTCAGGCGATGCGCGATCAATATAGTTACCTGGCCGCCGGCTCTTGAAATATCACGAATGGTATCAGTGATCTCTTCTTCCGTTAGTGAATCCAATGCAGATGTTGCTTCATCAAATAATAATAATTTAGGATGACGCAAAAGCGCACGTGCAATTGATAAGCGTTGTTTTTCTCCCCCGCTTAATTTTAATCCTCCTTCACCGATCATCGTCTCCAACCCTTTTTCGGCTCTCGATAATAAATTCTGACAGGCAGCTTTTTGAATAACATCCTGTAGTTCCTCATCTGTTGCCTCAGGATTAACAAAGGTCAAGTTCTCACGAATGGATCCGGAGAACAATTGCGTATCCTGTGTTACAAATCCGATTTGTTTACGCAAGTCCTCAAAATCTATACTGTTCTCATCAATGCTATTGTAAAGTATTTTTCCATCCTGAGGTCGATAAAGCCCAACAAGTAATTTCATCAGTGTGGTTTTTCCGGAACCCGAAGGACCAACAAAAGCCACGGTTTCTCCTTTATTTACTTTAAAGCTGATATCGTTCACTGCTCTCTGAGTAGCTGTTTGATGCTTAAAGCCGACATGATCAAATTCAAGAGTTTGTATCTCTCCAAGATGTTGCGGATTCAAAGGAGAACGCTCGGGTTCTTTAGACATTAATTTATTAAAATTCTCCAAAGAAGCCTGTGCTTCGCGATAGGCGAGAATAATATTACCGATCTCCTGCAAAGGACCGAATACGAAGAATGAAAAGATCTGCATCGTGGCTAGTTCCCAGGGTTTCATCACATGACCATAGATCATCCACATCAGCATGAACAGAATGATTTGGCGAAGTGTATTTACAAATGTTCCCTGAACAAAACTGATACTGCGTAGTCTGCGTACTTTTTTAAGTTCGAGCCCGAGGATCTTAAATGTATTTTTATTAAGTCGAGTAACTTCCTGTTTAGTGAGGCCAAGGCTTTTTACCAGTTCAATATTTCTTAATGATTCTGTAGTAGCGCCTGCAAGTGCTGTGGTCTCGGCCACAATTGTTTTCTGTACCGTCTTAATTTTTTTACTAAGCAGATTAGAAATAATGGTCAGTAAAAAAATACCTCCGAAATAAATAAGAGGCAGAGACCACGCAATTCTCCAGGCGAATATTGCCACGAACAAAATGCCAATGATCACTGGAAAAAGAATGTTCACGAATGCTGCCACAAAACGTTCTGTATCGGTTCTTACTTTGGTCAGAATACTTAAAGTTTCACCGCTTCTCTGATCCTCGAACTGCTGATAGGGGAGTCGCATCGCGTGTTGTAAACCTTCCGTGAATACGGTAGCACCGAATTTTTGTGTTACGAGGTTCAGGGAATAATCCTGGAAGGCCTTGGCGATTCGGCTGATCATGGCAACCGCAATGGAAAAACTTAATAAGGTAAGCAGCGGACTGGCAAAATTCCACCAGAAGGGTTGGTAATGTGCAGAATTCGCATAGTATTTATAACCCAGATCGATGAGGCGTCCAAAAATGATAGGATCGATCAAAGAAAATCCAATATTGACAGCGGCCAGCACAAGCACCAAAATGACCAGGGCCTTATAAGGTTTAAGGTAATGTAAAAGAAGCTTCATGGTTCAAAAATAGGAAATTGAAACGGGAGTGAAAGGGCAGGCTGTGGGAAGGTAATGAGGCCTTTGCAGGTTAATGAAATGCAAACGGAAATAAGTCCTTTGCAGGATGGGCTTTTAGTCCTATATTTTCTATCCTTAACCCGCCTCTATGCAAGCCTGAAAGTCTCCTTTGAAACTATTCACCTCAATTAAACTCAATAAAAAAAATGAAAAAGATCAGACTTTTTGCGACCCTGGGTATTGCCACAGTTGCATTATTTATTTCCTCCTGTAATTCGAGAAAGGATAAGGAAGAAAAAGAAACTACAACAGATACCACGGTAAAAAAGACAGAAATGACCACAGCCCCTTCTGGTCCGCTCAGCCTTATGGTAATAAGGCATAAAGTGGCTAATTATGAAAAATGGATACCAGCTTACGAAGCAAATGATTCCGCCCGGTTAGCCAATGGCTTACATAAATATGTCATCTGCCGCGGTCTCGATGATTCCAATATGGTAATGGTCGCTCAGGTCATGGACGATGTTACTAAAGCCAAAGAAATGGCCGCCTCACCCGCTTTGAAAGAGGTCATGAAAAAAGCAGGAGTTACTGGTCCTCCAATGATCGACTTCATTACCAGTGTTATGAATGATACGACTTATCTCCAGCAAACCGTAAGGATCATGGTTCGCCATAAGGTAAAGGACTGGGATGCCTGGAAGAAGGCCTTTGACAGTCACAAGCAGATGCGGATGGATGCAGGACTTACCGATAGAGTTATCGGTTATTCCGTTGGTGACAACCATCAGGTAACTCTTGTTTTTGCCGCTGCTGATTTAGATAAGGCAAAAGCCTTTATGAATTCGCAGGAGCTGAAAGATAAAATGAAGGAGGCCGGTGTAGAGGGAGCACCGGATAGATTTATCTATAAAGTAGTTAAACGATATTAATCTCTGGTATAATATTTTTTTTGTCTGACAGCTGTTAATTTTTCAAATTCCTGAATAAGTTAACAGCTGTTTTTTTGTGCCCGGGTTGTTAGTCTGGTTCAAGGTCAAAACTACTTTTCATCAAAGGAGAGCAGGATGCTTCCGATCTTGCTTTCTACTTTTCGATAGCGGATACCCGCCTTATCCAGCATTAATCTGGATGCTTTGACGACGTCGCTGCCTCCATATTTATCAGAAAGAAAGATCACCTCCGAAATACCAGATTGAATAATGGCCTTTGTGCATTCATTACAAGGAAAAAGGGCTGTATATATTTTGCAACTATGCAGGTCCATTCCTATATTATTGAGAATGGCATTTAGTTCTGCATGACAAACAAAAGGATATTTTGTATCCAGAAACTCACCTTTTTTGGCCCAGGGAAAATCATCATCACTACAACCAATAGGAAGTCCGTTGTACCCGGCTCCGACGATCTTATTTTTTTCACTTACTATGCAGGCGCCCACTTGGGTATTAGGGTCCTTACTTCTTTTGGCAGATAAAAGGGCTACGCCCATAAAATATTCATCCCAGGAAATATAATCAGTTCGTTTTTGCAATTTAAATATTTTTTTTCGATAGGAGCTCTGCAAATTTATGGCAGTTGAAATCAACTTACAGCAAAAAAAACCTCCGCAGGTGCCGGAGGTTAGAAAATAATGTTGTTTGATTTATTGTTTACGTTTCGCCCGATCGAATTGCAGAAGCCTATCTGCTTTTCCGTCCTTGTTTATTCTCCAGGTTTCCTGTACGGCAGAAGTATCGATTGTGCCGTCTAATTTAGTGTCATAGGCCGTTGCCCATACCAGGACCCAGTTTTCTTTTTTATCAATACTTCTAACTGACATTACAGCATTAATGCTGTCGCGACAGGAGGAATAGGCCGCCCTTCCTCTCTTCCATGCAGCCATTAAGCTATCGACACCTGAAGTCATTATATTGTTTGCTTGAAATGCTACGCAAGTATCAGCCACCCAAGATTTCATACTGTCCATTTCATTGGCAGCCCAATCTTTCCAGCTTCCTTTTACGATCATTGCGGCATAGGCGGGGTCGCCTATTTCAAAAGAAGATGAATAGGTAACAGGAAGAGGCATAGTTACCTCCGTTCCAGCTGCCGTTTTTCCCTCTTTTTTTTCAGCACAGCTGAAGAGGAGAATGCTTACAGTAGCAATGAATAAGATCTTTTTCATGTTTATTTTTTTGGTGGAATGGAAGTTAGGGATTTTTGACCTTCCTGCGGTATGTTGGCTCCTAACTCCTAACTTCTAACTTTCCTCACCCTGCCCAGTTCTCCCTGTCCAAACTCCTGTATTGTATAGCTTCTGCCAAATGCTCAGGTTTTATATCCACGCTTCCTGAAAGATCGGCTATTGTTCTTGATACTTTAAGAATACGGTCGTAAGCACGGGCAGATAAATTTAATTTTTGCATGGCTGCCTTCAGCAGATTAGCCCCTGGAGAAGAGATGACGCAAACCATTTTTAAAAGTTTACTGCTCATTTGCGCATTACAATAAATACCCGGGTATTCTTTATATCGTTGTTCCTGTAATTGCCTGGCCAGTATCACCCGTTGCCTGATATCAAAAGAGTTTTCTTCTTTTTTGTCAGAGCTTAATTCATGAAAGGCAACAGGTGTTACTTCCACATGCAGGTCGATACGATCAAGAAGGGGACCTGAGATCTTATTCAAATATTTCTGAACGATACCTGCGCCACAGCTGCATTCTCTTTCAGGATGATTATAAAATCCGCAAGGGCATGGATGCGTGACCATTTCTCACAGTTTTTAAAGAGTTATGGGGTGTTAGTTCATTTGAGATAGGAATGAGGGAAATATTGATGGTATCGGGTTGTATCTCAATATATTCCGTAATTGTTTCAACAATTGACCGTTTCTCATCAAACGGTAGATTAAGCCAGTTCTCATACAAAGTTTTGGCTTCATCTATCACAATATCTGAGGATAGCGATTGTATTTTAAGGAAGTCTATTTCAGCTTCCAGTATAGGTATTTGTTCCTCCATTTGCCTTAGCTGTGTCTGTA
>JAYTXP010000062.1:0-3725 GCA_043742885.1 Chitinophagaceae bacterium
AAAACTGGTTACAGAAGGTTTTCACCTTGGAGCTTTTATCGGAGATAAAAAATTAGGAGCTATTGCGCTTTCCGGCACTATAAAAGGAAAAGGATTTAATGAAAATTCAAGAGATATTGAGATAGATACACGCCTTCGCTATGCGGAGTACGATCATTACCGGTACCAGGATATAACTATTGATGGAAAATTGATAAAAAATTTATTCTCCGGATATGCTTCAGTTCATGATCCCAATGCAGATCTGACAATGAGAGGTCAGATGGATCTGAATCGTGATCATCCACGTTTTAATATGATAGCTGATATCGCCCATATCAATTTGCTGAAAACCGGACTAAGTAAGGATAGTTTAAGTTTTCATGGGCAGGCGAATCTTGACTTCACAGGAACCACTTTTGATGATTTTATGGGAACTGCAAGAATAAACAATGCGGAACTAATAAGAAACGGACATGCATTGCCATTTGATTCATTAGTGCTTACAACTTCTCTGGTGAATGGAGAGAAACATTTATCGATAGCGTCTAATGAATTCACAGCAAAAATTAATGGTCAGTTTCATTTTTCAGAGTTACCCAATGCGGTCACTTATATGCTGAACCGATATTACCCCGCCTATATTAAGGCGCCTTTACATTCACCTGTAAATGAAAAATTCGATTTTGATATTTATACGTATTCCGTAGATGAATATATGAGTCTGATAGATCAAAATCTTGGAGGGTTCAATAATTCACATTTTCAGGGAAGACTGGATCTTTCGCTCCATGAATTGGAATTGAATGCGGAGGTTCCCAACTTTCGGTATGGTAAATATAATTTTAATTATACCCGCATAAACGCAAAAGGAAACAATGACAGTCTTGTAATAGGAGGGGAAGCGAATGATATTCGCATCAATGACAGTTTGAGTATCCCTCAGGCCCTGTTTCATGTGAGAGCGAGAAATGATTCTTCTAAAGTAGCCATTACCACAGGAGCCAGAGCCATTGAAAAAGCGGATTTGAATGCGATGGTTCTTACCTATGAGGATGGACTAAAAATAGAGTTTGAAAATTCTAATTTTTCGATCAATGGAAAAGTATGGACCATTGATCCTAATGGAGAGTTGGTACTTCGCCGCAATACGCCTGCTACCGGTAACCTGGTACTTAGTGAAGGAGATCAGCGGATTGTTGTTAAAACCTCGCCAGCCTCTGGCCAGCAATGGAACAATATAGATGTGGAAGTAACCAAATTAAACCTGGGTGACCTTTCTCCATATTTTGTTCCTCATAACCGGATTGAAGGATTATTAAGTGGAAAAATTTTTGTGGAAGATCCAACAGGGAATCTGAAAATAAGATCAGATGATCTTTCAACTCAGTTCCTTCGCATTGACGACGATTCACTCGGTGAATTGCGCACCAATGTTTTTTATGATAATAAGGATGGGCAACTTCGGGTCCATGGTAATACATTGAATCAACTTAATTACCTGGGCTTTGATGCCAATATTTTTCTCACTGATAAAGAGAAAGCTAAGAATAACCTGATCACACTAAATGCCAATAATTTTCAGATGAATATTCTGGAGCGTTTTCTGGGTTCCATATTTTCAGATATACGCGGTTACCTGACAGGAAATATAAAAGTCAGCGGACCACTTGATGAATTAAGTATTACCGGAAAGGGGCGCCTGAAGGATGCAGGAGTTAGAATAAAAATGACCCAATGTTTTTATTGGATCAGAGATACAGAAATACAACTGGATTCAACAGAAATAGATTTTGGGGGTTTATTACTTACAGATTCCGTTACGAAGAATCCCATTTATGTAAATCGTGGAAGAATTGAACACCAGTTCTTCAAGAACATGTTCTATGATATTGATATTTCTACACGCAAACCAGGTAGCAACTCAGATGGGCAAAATTTGCCGGTGCAGTTATTGAATACTACTGCAACAGACAGCAAGCAGTTCTATGGTAATGTTCGGGGAACAGCTTCGCTTTCGCTGACAGGGCCGCAATCGGATATGTACATAAAGATCGACGCTGTTGCTTCTACAATTGACAGTAGTTTTGTAACACTGCCTCCTTCTTCCGGAAGGGAATCTGGTATAGCAGATTTTCTTGTAGAAAGGAAATACGGAAGGGAAATGACTGTAGAGGACCTTCGCAACAATAATTCCACCAACGTAACTTATGATATAGATATGGCCGTTACAAAGACCGTAACTCCCATGGTATCTGTCAACGTAATAATGGATGAACTAACCGGTGATGAGATCAAAGGGAAAGGATACGGAGTATTGAATATTCATTCTGGTACTTCTGAACCTTTGTCGTTACAGGGACGATTTAATATTGTGCAAGGCCGGTATTTGTTCACCTTCCAGTCGTTTTTCAAAAAGCCTTTCGAACTCCGAACCGAGCATGACAATTTCATTGAATGGAACGGAAATCCTTACAACGCGAATATAAATTTTGAAGCGGTTTACAAGGCAGAGCGAGTGAGTTTCGCTCCGCTAGGATTAACAACCATTTCAAACAGCGCAAGAGGGGATGTATATGTTGTAGCTACTTTAAAAGATTCGCTTTATAAACCCAACATTCAGTTTGCGTTGGACTTTCCAAGTACAAGTATAGCCGTTACCGATCCGGAACTGGCCCTGATCTTTCAGCAGATGCAGAAGACTCCGGATGAGATCGTAAGGCAATCTACCTACCTGATCGTATTCAATAGCTTTGCACCAACGGAATTGCAGGGTTCAAATTATAGTGTGGCTTCTCTGGGGCTAACTACTATTTCGGGAATATTTCTGAACGTGATTAATGAACAGGTCAATAAGATATTGGGCAATTTGCTGAAAAGTGATAAGTACAATATCAGTCTTAATACATCTATATATACAAGGAATGTGATCGATCTGACCAGCGGTAAAATACAACTGGGAGGTAATATTAATTTTTCTATTGGGCGATCATTTTTCAATAACCGGTTTAAAATATCGACCGGTATTGGTTATGATACTCCAATAGAACAACAGGGGATCACGCAAACCTTCGGTTCGCAATTATTGCCCGATGTTACTATGGAATGGCTTATCAATCCAAGCGGTACAGTACGTGCTTCTTTCTTTTACAGAGAAAACACCAATTACCTTCAATCAGCTACTGCAAATGTTCCCGGGAAGGACAGAAGGGTAGGTGCAAATATTTCATACCGCAAAGATTTCGATCGGTTATGGGATATTTTCAAACGAAGAAAAAAATTGGAAAAAAATCAACCTGCTCAACCTATATCTCAGGAAGGGATTCCTTTAAAAAATCTCTGATCAATTTAATTCATGCCCCAATCGATTCTTTTTAGTCTCCAGGTATTTTTCATTATGCGGATTAGAAGCAATACGGATCGGAATATTCTCAACGATCTCAAGTCCATATCCTATCAGTCCCACTCTTTTTTTAGGATTATTAGTCATCAGTTTCAATTTGGTTACTCCCAGATGCCTTAATATCTGGGCGCCGAGTCCATAATCACGCTGATCCATAGAAAAACCAAGATGCAGGTTGGCATCCACCGTGTCCATTCCCTGTTCCTGAAGTTTATAGGCTTTCAGCTTATTCAGCAACCCGATTCCCCTGCCTTCCTGGTTCATATATAATATAACACCTTGTCCTTCTATGTTCACCATTTTCATTGCAGCCTGGAGCTGATCACCGCAATCGCAGCGAAGG
>JAYTXP010000063.1:0-12754 GCA_043742885.1 Chitinophagaceae bacterium
GACAGTAAAAGATCATAAAACCTCCGCCGCCGGCACCAGAAATTTTACCTCCTGTGGCGCCTGCTTTTTTAGCCTCGGTGTAGATCTCTTCCATTAAATCATTGCTGATCCCTTCGGCCATTTTTCTTTTTTGCTGAAAGCCAAAATCGAGGATCTCTCCTATCTGATTTAGTTTTCCTTTTAATAATGCTTCTTTCATCATCTGTGCCTGCTCTTTTAAATGATGCATGGCATCGATAGAACTTTCTTTTTTCTCCGTTACATTTCTGCTTTGCTTTTTGATAAGCTCTGCAGATTCGCGACTGGTGGCAGTATAATATAAAAGTAAATTATTCTCGAGTTCAAACAAATGTTGTTGCCTTACTCTCAGCGGATTTACGATCACTTTATCATCGCTGAAAAATTCCATGAAATTCACGCCACCAAATGTTGCTGCATACTGATCCTGTTTGCCTCCAGCTAATCCCAGATCCTTTCTTTCTATTTCATAGGCATAATGCGCCATATCATATTCTCCGAAGGCAAGCCGGTGCATTTCAGCGAAAGCTCCGATGATGGCAACTACCAGAGTAGAAGATGTCCCCAATCCTGATCCTGCAGGAGCATCCACATAGGTACTTAAACGAAATCCCTGTGGTTTAAGTTGCTGATCTTTTTGTATTCGATTAAATACTCCTTTCAACAAGTCCAGTTTGCCAGTGACAGGTAATTCAGCGGACCAATTATAGGTTTCCTCTTCGTTTCTGTCTATTGCATGCAGAATGATCTTATTTTCTTTCAGCGGTTCAATAGTGGCATGAGCAAAAAGTGAAAGCGTAGCATTTAGAATAGCACCGCCATAGAGGTCGCTGTAAGGACTTACATCGGTACCTCCTCCTGCTAATCCTATCCTTAATGGAGCTTTACTTCTGTATAACATAAGGGGATCAGATTTCGGTGATCGCGTTCACCAGGTTTGACCAACTATAGCGCTGTTTCTCGCTGCGAAGATGGGGAATAAAATAATCTTCACCTAATTGATAGAACCTCCTGATCCCTTCTGCAATTGCTTTTGGTTCCGGTTCAACTACCAGCCCCACTTTTTCATTAGGAACCAGGTCAGGTAATCCACCAACATTCGTCACCACCATTGGTTTCTCAAAATGATAAGCGAGGGGAGTCACACCACTTTGGGTGGCATTTCGGTATGGTTGTATCAGGGCATCGGCTGCGCTGAGATAATATTTTACTTCGCTGTCTGGAATAAAATCAGTTCGAAGGATCAATTTATCATTGATGCCCAAATCTTTTATTTTTTCCAGGTAGGGTTTGTCATCTTCATAAAATTCACCAGCGATCAGCAGTTTTATATCGTCCAATTCCTTCATGGCCTCCAGCAAAATATCCAGCCCTTTATAATGTCTGATAAATCCAAAGAACAATATGATCTTTTGTTCCAATGGCAAACCCAGGTGTTGTCTTGCTATATTTTTTGGTACTGCTTCTCCAAAATTATCATAAAGTGGATGTGTGACCAGTTTAGCAGGTTTTGTTTTTTCAAATAAACGGAGATCCTCCATCACTTTTTCACTCATGGTGATAAATCCATCACAGGCGGTTAAAAAATATTTTGTGAAGGGCTTATCACCCGGTCTTTTTTCATGAGGGATCACATTATCAGCAATGCAAATAATGCGTGTATGATTATTTTTACGCACTCTTCTAAGAATAGTTCCCAATGCTGGTCCCATAAATGGGAGCCAGAACCGCACAATGATCAGATCTGCATTTTCTTTTTTTATACGTTTACCGATGCTGACCCAATTTAATGGGTTCACTGAATTGATCACAGAATGAATTCGTAATCCTTCCGGCGCAGGTTCTTCAGTGAACTGTGTTTTACCGGGAAATAGAATGGAGGGATACTGTAATGAAAAAGAATAGATGCTGCAATCATGCCCCTGGTCAATGAATTCTTTGGCCAATCGTTGATTAAAACTAGCCAGTCCTCCCCGAAGAGGATGGGCAGGACCGATAATGATGACCCTGGACATCAGAGACCTGTTTTGGTTTCTACCAGGTAGCTGTTGCGTGATGGTGAGTTTCGGGCAATCAGTTCACCTATAAATCCTGCCAGAAATAATTGCATACCGATGATCAGTGAGGTAAGTGCAAGGAAAAATCCTGGTCTGTTTGTCAATGAGAAATCCGCATGCAATATTTTTGTGACCACCAGATAAAGGGAGATACCCAAACCAAGCATAAAGAATAACATGCCCCAGAGTCCGAAAAAATGCATAGGGCGTTTGGCGAATTTTCCTACAAAAGTGATTGACATGATGTCAAGAAAACCATTTACAAATCTTCTCCATCCAAATTTTGATCTTCCGTATTTACGGGCTCTGTGCTCTACAACTTTTTCACCTATTTTCTTAAAGCCTGCCCATTTTGCCAGCACAGGAATATAACGATGCATCTCTCCATATACTTCCACACCTTTTACGGTACGGTTACGATAGGCTTTGATTCCGCAATTGAAATCATGTAAATGAATGCCGGAGACGATTCTGGTTACGGCATTAAAAAACTTAGAAGGAATATTTTTGGTAAGCTTATTATCATAGCGCTTTTTTTTCCATCCGCTGACCAGATCATATTTATCCTCGACAATCATTCTGCGGAGTTCAGGAATTTCATCCGGACTATCCTGCAGGTCGGCATCCATTGTAATTACCACATCGCCGCTTGCCGCGCGAAAGCCTTCATTAAGCCCTGCAGACTTCCCGTAATTACGTTGAAATTTGATCCCTTTGATACAGGGATTAACTTCGCGGAGCTGTTCAATGACCTCCCAGGAATTATCACTGCTGCCATCATCAACATAAATGATCTCGTAGCTGTAATTATTTGCTTTCATTACTTTTTCGATCCATGCGGAAAGCTCCGGCAATGATTCTGCTTCGTCTATCAGTGGTATGACTAATGAAAGGTCCATATTATTTTTTCCTGCTTATTATAGCCGCCGTTCCTGCAGAAAAAGCGGCTCCTATGATCAAATATCTGAAAATTGAAATGGAAACCATGGCCAGGGCGTATTGTTTTTTCGCTTTTCTTGCAATTTCCTCGATCTCCAATGGCGTTTTGTCACCTTTATCCTGATAATAGCTGATAGTAGCTGCTTTTTCCTGCTCGGCCAGCTCCGGATGATACTGGATAAACAAATAGGTAAAGCTTACCATCATTATAGTGACAAGAATAAAATGACGAAAACCCAGGGAGAACAATTGTCCGAAGTTTCCATCGGAATCGATAAGTGTCCAGGCAATACCACCCAGGTAAATTAGATATACCAGGTATTGAAAACGTGGATCAATCTGAGTATGCCATTTGGCATACAAAAGACTGGCAACGATCATCAGCCCACCTGTGATCAACGCTTTTATAGCCGGGGAGATATTTCTCATTTTAGGTAAGGTGGCAATGGCCGTTATTGATGATGCCCAGAGGTTTTCCTTTAAAAGATCTTCCGATAAAAGGTGTGTTGCGGGAAAGGCTTTTTATATCCTTCTCCGTGAAAGTCCATTTTTTGTTTGGATCAAATAAAGTGATAGCTGCCATATTTCCTTCCTTAATAGTCGCTGAATTCATTTTAAAAATTCGGCGAGGATTGATCGCAAGCATTTCAACTATTTTTTCAACTGCTAAGCCTTCTACAGTAGTAGAAAGAACAGCAAATGCGGTCTCCAGTCCGGTAATACCCGGCTTTGCATATTCAAATTCAAGCACCTTACTATCTTTTTCATGAGGCAGATGATGTGAGGCCAGGCAATCAACTTCTCCATTTAAAATAGCCTTCTTCAATGCTTCTCTTTCCTGGCTGGTGCGAAGGGGAGGATTTATTTTGAACAAGCTATCATAGCCTGATACATCTTCATCGCAGAAGAAAAGATGAGCGGGAGTAACTGAACAGCTTACACTGATGCCTTCTTTTTTTGCTTTAGAAATATAATCAAGTGATCTTCTTGTACTGATCCCTGTAAGATGAATGGAGGAGTTTGTATACTGGGCCAGATTAATATCTCTTTCTACCATTAGTTCTTCCGCCATGGAAGGTTTACCTGCCAGTCCCAGTCTTGTAGAGGCAATACCTTCATTCATTAAACCATGGGTTCCGATGGTATTGTCTTCAGGCACCTGTATGATCACACCTTCAAAAGCTTTTACATACTGAAGTGCTTTCATTAATAAACCGGATGATTGAATACAATGAAGCCCATCACTGAATGCAATGGCCCCGCTATTTCTCATATCATACATTTCAGCCAGATCCTTTCCTTCAACATTATTGGTAATTGCACCAAGAGGATGAATATTTACTGGCAGGTTCTTGCTTTTATGTTTTATATATTCTACGGAAGATTTGGTATGAACAATTGGTTTTGTATTTGGGATCACAAAAACATCAGTAAATCCACCAGCCGCCGCGGCATCGGCCCCTGATAACAGCGACTCTTTATATTCATATCCGGGATCTGCGAAGTCAGAGAATATATCAACCCATCCCGGAGACAGATGTAATCCATCTAAACTTATTACCTGGTCGGCATCCACATTGATATCCTTAGCAATTTTAAGAATAATGCCATTTTCAATAAAAATGTCGATGGTTTGGCCGTTGTGTGGGGATTGTGGGTCGATGACCCTGGCTTGCTTAATGAGTAGCTTCATTAAGGATCGAAGTTACTTGTTTTTTTCATTTTAAAATTGCCAAATTTGATGCTACATTTGGCGCCTTAACCGGTAGAACGGGTGGTGGCGCAGCCCGGTAGCGCACTTGCATGGGGTGCAAGGGGTCGCAAGTTCGAATCTTGTCCACCCGACCAGGCCCATCATTGCTTTAGCGACGGTGGGCTTCTTTATTTTAATGGGTTAATTTCGGCGAAGTAAAATTGTAAAACTCAACTTTACAAAAATTGGAGTTCCCGGTGTGAAATGGATTTCAGATATAGGCGCCGGTTCATTTCTTAATCTGCTTTCAGTATCAAACTGTGTTTCCTTCCATTTCTCATTGAAAAGGTTCTGAACAGAGATACCTATTTCATATTTTTTCTTTGTATAATTTAGAAAGGCATCATTAATGAAATATCCTTTTGCGATCAGGCTATTATCTTCGTTGGCTGGACGATCACTCATATACCTGTATCTAATTGACGCACTGAAACCTGAAACGCTTTTATAGGTAAGCCCTCCAATAGAAGTGATTTTTGGCGCCAGAGGTAAAAGATCACTGCCTTTAGGCTGATCTACTGCGCGGCCATGGGAATAATTTACATCGAGATCGATATAAATCCTTTTTAATGGCTGATACCGAAGCATTATATCCATTCCATATCTTTTGGTTCTGCCACCTGGTTCTATTACTGCTTCATCGCCCACATACACGAATTCCTGATCCAGCCATAAATACCAAAGGGCCGTTTGAAATAATAAATTTCTAAATGGTTTAATTAACATTCCCAGATCACTGCCATAGGAGGGAGGAAGAATATTCAATCCATTTTCCGGGACAACAACCCTTGTATCATTGGAATGAAAGCCTTTTCCGTTGCTCAGATAAAATTGAACTTTATCGTTTGGACGATAATTGAAACTGATCTTCGGACTCAAGGTAGCAGCTCCGGCATTTCCAGTTTGACCTGTAGCTAAACCATCACGATAACTATTTCTGAAAATATCATAACGTAATCCGGCATTAATATTGAATTTTGAACTAAGGGTAATCGTTTCACTTGCATAAAAAGAAAGATTGCTTTCAAATATATCTCCGAGCTCCAATGAGGCTGTAGTGTTAATTCGATCCTTCGTTCTGGATAATTCTGTTCCTCTTGTCTGATCCATTCGATATTGCACCCCTAACTCTGAGTGCAAAACAGTAGGCCCCAAATTTGTTTGACGGTGATAACTTCCATTATAACCCCATATTCCCCTGTTTTCTTTTTGCCTTATCTGATCGCCATTTACCGTATCTAATTTATAAAAAGTGAAGTTTGAATAAAGTTGGAAATGATAATCAGAAAAATAAACCTGATTTTTGAAAAAGTCTCCATTATTCAGCGTCGTAATAAGCAGCGCATTAGCATTCGTGCGACTGGTTTTGCCTCCTTCATTGGGATCAATGGCACCATAAAAATCTACAAGGTCTTCTCTTACTGCCCGATCGGGGATCTGCCCTGATGCATTCCAATTACTGCTGAAGATAGAGCCGGAAAGGCTTAGCAAATTATGTTTATCAATATGTCCATGATATTTTCCAAAAAGGTTGAAACGGTTAAAAGCCTGCGGATGTTGAAAATATCCATCAGTATACATATACTCGGAGGCGATATAGGCAGACTGATCTTTCTCTTTTTGCTTCTCAGAAAGTAAATCGAACATGCCAAGGATACGGAATGTATTGTACTGACCGGCTTCCAGTTTCACCATGCTTTTTTGTAATCTGTCAAAGGTGCTGAAATCAACAAAACCCGTTGTATTAAAATTTCCTTTTTCTGCGTAATAACTTCCTTTTCGAAAATTAACTTGCTGAATGAGTTCTGGTATCAGAAAATGCAGATCTGCATAACCCTGACCATGTGCATGTGATACCATATTTACAGGCATCCCATCTACACTGATACTAATATCTGTTCCATGATCCAGGTCAAACCCTCTTAAAAAGATCTGTTCTGCTTTTCCACCTCCGGCATGCTGACCAATGAATAATCCGGGCACCATTCGAAGTACTTCCTGTGAATTATTAATACCTCTTAGCCTGATATCGATCTTACTAATGGCTCGATATGGATCACTACCTACTGCGGCAATGGTTACTGTACTCAATTGAATAGGTTGAAGGTGCAGTGAATCGGCAGGTTCAACAACTTTGTTTGCACCAACGGGTTGCTGAGCAGCCAAATAAGTTCCTGAAAACAGTAAGATTATAGGTAGCAAATTTCTCATTTGAAGCGATTTCAGCTTATAAACGAAATTGGAACCTGATTGGATCTTTAAAAGATGATCTTTTCAGGCTCAATGATCGTTTAATGGTAAACCCTTCTTTTGCCAATCGATCCAGTTAACATATTCATCCGATTTACGGTGAACTTCCATAGTAATGCAATCATCAACCGGGCAGATCAACTCGCAAAGATTGCATCCCACACATTCTTCCTCTTTAATTATATAGGTGTTATATGGATCGCCTTTCTCAATAGAAATGGATTGATGTGAGGTGTCCTCGCAGGCGATATAGCATAGTCCGCAATGAATGCATTTTCTTTGATCAATATTCGCGATATGATGATAGTTGATATCAAGATCTTCCCAATGAGTGATCGTATTCAGAGATTTTCCGATAAAGTCTTCCAGTTTTTTAAAGCCTTTCTCATCCATCCAGTTATTCATCCCTTCGCAAAGGTCTTCAATAATGCGAAAGCCATGTTTCATAACTGCCGTACAGACCTGAACATTTGAAGCTCCCAATAACAAAAATTCCACGGCATCCTGCCAGGTACTTACGCCGCCAATTCCTGAAATGGGAACTGTGCGTGTAAGTTCATCCTGTGCAATAGTAGTTAGCATTTTCAGGGCGATAGGTTTTACAGCAGGACCACAATAACCGCCAAATACAGATTTACCAGCTACATAAGGATTAGGCACCAGTGTATCCAGATCAATTCCGGTGATGGATTGAATGGTATTGATCAATGAAAGTCCGTTCGATCCTGCTTTCACCACAGACCTTCCTGTAGGCACCACACTATGTACATTGGGAGTAAGTTTGGTTATCACGGGAATGGTCGCTTTTTCCATCACCCATTCAACAACCATGCTGGCAATCTCAGGATCTTGTCCCACTGCCGCACCCATGCCTCGTTCTGTCATTCCATGAGGGCAACCGAAATTCAATTCAAATCCATGTGCCCCGGTATCTTCTACTTTTTTAATAAGTTCATGCCAGCTGTATTTATCATTATCTGCCATTAATGAAACTACCATAGCGCGATCAGGAAAAAGCCGAATACATTCCTTGATCTCTTTTAGATTGAGGTCCAGCGGACGATCAGAGATGAGTTCAATATTATTAAATCCCATAACCCTGTGCCCGCCAAAATCAACAGCAGAATATCTGGAAGAAACATTTTTTACCTGGGAGCCTAGGGTCTTCCATACTACACCTCCCCAACCAGCTTCAAATGCGCGAAGCACATTATATTTTTTATCAGTAGGTGGGGCAGAAGCCAGCCAAAAAGGGTTGGGTGATCTTATCCCTAAAAAATTTGATTGCAGGTCGGCCATATCAGAAAAGTTTCTTTTAAAATAAATATTTTATTATAGCCCTGGCAGAAAGTTTACCCGCTTGAACAGCATCGACCACTTCCTTACCACCATTGACTGCATCACCACCAGCGAAAACGCCCTTTAAATTTGTTGAATGATCCTCATTTAATTCCAGTTTACCATTTCTATTATTCAAACCAGTTGAATTAACCAGTGATTCAAAAGGAACCTGTCCTGCCGCTTTGATGATCATATCAGTTTCCAGTTCGAAGGTCTCGCCGGTTTCAATTGGAAATCGTCTTCCGGAACTATCCGGTTCTCCGGGCTTCATAATATCACATACAAGCTTTTCCACTTTTTCTCTTCCATTGATCTCTTTTGGTGCAGCCAACCAAATGATCTCACATCCATCTTTTTTTGCCAGGTCTAATTCTACTTCGGTGCAGGGCATTTCCTCTTCAGTTCGACGGTAAACAATGGTCACTTGTTTTGCTCCTAATCTTTTAGCCTGGGTTGCTGCGTCAATGGCAGTCATTCCTAAACCGATCACCACCACTTTATCCCCAACAGGCACGGCAGGATATCCATCATTTCTCAATTGGTAAATGAAACGGATCGCATCTTCCACACCTTTCATTTCTTCTCCGGGAATATTTAATCTCCGGGCCAGACCAACACCAAAGGCCAGAAATATAGCGTCATAATTTATTTGCAGATCAGCAATCGAAATATTTTTTCCCAGTTCTTGTTCATATTCAACGCGGATGCCTCCAAGAGATAAAATATAATTTACTTCCTCCTCACAAAATGCGGGGGTTACCTTATAGGCAGCGATACCATAGGTCATTAATCCTCCGCCTTTTTTTTCTTTTTCATAAATAGTTACATCTATTCCTTCACGACTTAAGGAATGGGCGCAACTAAGTCCGGCTGGGCCTGCGCCAATGATCGCCACTTTTTTACCTGTACTCTGTTTTCGCTGAAACAGAGGCCATTTTTTTTGCATGGCCTGTTCTGTTGAATAACGTTGTAATCTCGCAATAGGTATGGGTTCTTCCTCAAGCAAATTATATACACAGGCACCTTCACATAATTTTTCTACCGGACATACACGACTACAACCTGCACCAAGAATGTTTGAACTAAAAATGGTATGAGCCGATCCTTTGATATTATTGGTTACAATCTGTTTAATGAATTTTGGCACATCAATATGTGTCGGGCAACGTTTCATGCAAGGAGCATCATAACAAAACAGGCAGCGGTTTGCATCTACCTGTGCCGCCGTTATGGATTCATAGGGTGGGTGCAGGTCAGAAAAATTCTCCGCATATTCGGCTTCAGTCAGTCGATTATTTTGAATGGCCATTATATAATTTTAAAGTTCAACCAACTTACCATAGGTCTCTGGTCTTCTGTCGCGAAAAAACTGCCAGGTAGATCTTACTTCCTCGATCATATCCAGATCAAAATCGGCTACCAGTAATTCATCTTTATCTTCGCTGGCTTGAGCGAATATCTGTCCGCGCGGGTCAACGAAATAGGAGCTACCATAAAATTTACCCAGGTTCCAGGGTTTTTCTATACCCACTCTGTTAATGCAACCCATAAAATAACCGTTGGCTGCCGAATGTGCCGGTTGTTCGAGTTTCCATAAGTATTGCGATAATCCGGCTACAGTAGCCGAAGGATTATAAACGATCTCAGCGCCATTCAAACCAAGTATACGTGCCCCATCGGGAAAATGCCGGTCATAACAAATATATACTCCCACTTTGGCATACTTTGTTTGAAATACAGGGTAGCCCAGATTACCTGGCTTAAAAAAGAATTTTTCCCAGAAACCTGAGGTATGAGGGATATGATTTTTTCTGTACTTACCAAGATAGGTTCCATCTGCATCGATCACTGCAGCGGTATTGTATAATACACCTGCCTGCTCTTTTTCAAAAATAGGGACGATGATCACCATACTATATTTCTTCGCGTATTCCTGCATTCTTTCAACTGTAGGGCCAGGTATGGCTTCTGCAGATTCATACCAGGCCTTGTCCTGACCAGGACAGAAATAAGGCGTATTAAAAATTTCCTGGAGACAAAGTATCTGCACGCCTTTTCTGCCCGCTTCCTCGATCAGGGGAATATGCTTTTGCACCATCGCTTCCTTGATCTCTGCAATACTGCCTTCGCCTTCTGTTAATGGAAGACTCATCTGAATTAAACCGGAGCGGATGATCCTTGACATAGTTTTAATTTTTATCCGTTAATAACTTTGTTTTTTTCTTTTTATAAACTGACCATATCCCTTTTCCAGGTTGCATTGATCATTTTCAATGGCCACCTTTCCGCGAAGCAATACCATCTTGATCCTTCCTTCCAATTCCCAACCTTCATAACCAGAATAATCTACATTCATATGATGTGTACTGGCAGAAATGAGATGCTTTTCATTGGGATCAATGATGATAATATCCGCATCGCTATCTACTGCAATGGTTCCTTTACGAGGAAACATACCGAATATTTTTGCTGCGTTGGTTGAACTGACCTCCACAAATTTATTAAGACTGATCCTTCCTTTTTTTACTCCTTCAGAGAATAACAATTCCATTCGGTTCTCAATAGCGGGATGACCATTAGGAATTTTTGAAAAATCATCTTTGCCCATTAATTTTTGTTCCCATTTAAAAGGACAATGGTCGGTAGCTACCACATTTACAATACCCTGGTTTATACCGGCCCATAATGTTTCCTGATCTTTTTTCTCACGAAGGGGAGGACTCATTACCCATTTAGCTCCTTCAAAATTCTTTTCATAAAGAGAAGCGTCGAGAAGAAGATATTGAATACAGGTTTCTACAAATACCTTTTGATTCCTGAAACTTGCCTGCCTGATCGCATTCAATGCACCTTCACAGGTAAGATGTACAATATATCCCGGACATCCTGTATAATTGGCCATATCCGCGAAGCGCTTGGTAGCTTCCGCTTCTGTAACCTCTGGTTGTGAAAGATAATGATACAGCGGTGTCAATTTTCCTTCGACCCTGTGTTTTGCCACCAGGTAATCGATCATATCTCCATTGGTGGCATGCACATTTATAAACCCACCCCATTTCTTTACTTCTTCCATTAGTCCTATCATCTGCCGGTCATCTATCATCAGGGCACCTTTATAGGCCATAAATGTTTTGAAGGAAGTAATGCCTTCATCTTCTATTAGTCCCCTGATCTCTTTTTTTGTCTCCTCATTAAAATCTGTAACGGCCATATGAAAGCTATAATCTCCCACACAATTATTATCAGATCGTTCCCTCCATTCCTGTAAAGCAACTGCAAGCGAATGTCCTTGTTTCTGCAAAATAAAGTCGATGACCATTGTAGTGCCCCCAAACAGAGCCGCCCTGGTACCGGTTTCATAATTATCACTGCTATAGGTTCCCATAAACGGCATATCCAAATGCACATGTGGATCAATGCCACCGGGCATTACCAATTTGCCCGTAGCGTCTATTTCTGTATCTGCATGAACAGACAGCGATTTTCCTATCGCGATTATTTTCTCTCCATCAATATATATATCCGCTACATAATCGTCTGTAGCAGTTATTATCCTTCCGTTTCTGATCAGTGTTGTCATGGCAAAGAGTTAATAGTTCTTTTTTCTGTCAATATCCAATATACAAAAGCACTAACGATAAAACCAACAAACCAGGCATAATGGTAAATACCATTGATCCAATCCGGAAACAAATCTCCATTGATCAAATGCACATTGAAGAGAAAGCCCGGGATATTGGGAATAATGCCGGCAACCAAAGCGATTATGGCAACATGATTATATCCATGCCTGTAGCCATATCTTCCAGTATGCTGGTAAAGTTCATTCACCACCAGTTCTTTTTTCCGTATCAAAAAATAATCACATATCAGAATGCCACCTATGGGACCAAGTAAACTGGAATAGGCGATCAGCCAGGTAAAAATATAGCCGTTTGGATCTGCCATAAGTTTCCAGGGAAAGATCAAAACACCGATGATACCTGTAATATATCCTCCCATTCGAAAATTGATACGCCTGGGAGATAGATTGGAAAAATCATTGGCAGGACTAACTATGTTGGCAGCAATGTTTGTGGCCAGGGTTGAAATGATAATGCCGATCATGGCAAAGGTTACCATCCATTTACTTTCAAACTTCCCCGCAAGTTTTACAGGATCCCATTCAGGACTTCCATAGATAATTGCTGAAGCGGAAGTGACTACAACCCCAATAAAAGCGAATAGGGTCATAGAAGGGGCCAGTCCGATCGCTTGTCCTCTCAAGTGCGCTTTCTGCGATATTGAATATCGGGTAAAGTCAGGAATATTAAGTGACAGGGTAGCCCAGAATCCAACTACTGCAGTTAGGGCCGGAAAAAAGAAAGTAAAGAAATCCTTGTTAGTTGAAAATTTG
>JAYTXP010000064.1:0-6170 GCA_043742885.1 Chitinophagaceae bacterium
TTCATAGGAGCTGCAACATAACGGGCAATACGTTCCGCTCTTAACAATCCCAGTTGTTTTGGGATCAGCTCTCCGAAAATGATAGAAAGAAAAGTAACAAGCATCACGATCAGGGTAGTGGAAAGCCCTGCGGCATATTCTTTCAGAAAACTGATCTTTTCAATATAAGGCTGCAAATCTGCACTGAATTTTTCACCAGAATATACACCGGTGAAAATGGCAATAAGAGTAATACCTATCTGCGCTGCGGAAAGAAATTTTTCCGGGGTATTTGAAAGAAGCAAGGCCCTTTTGGCCTTTATATCTCCTTTTTCTGCAAGGTGTTCCAATCTTGATTTTCGGGCTGATACCAGTGCGATCTCCGACATCACAAAAAGACCATTCACAAATATGAGGATGAGCAATATAAGTATCTCCATCTAACTAAGAAGCTGGTTGTGAATCGAAGGTAGTGAATCCAAAGCGCTTATTGAAGTATAGTCCGATAGCTATGCCATAGATAGAACCTACCAATGCACCAACTATCACATCAAGTGGATAATGCACACCGATATATACCTGTGCGAAAGCGATCAGGGGAGCCCAGATCAGGATCAGCCATGTCCATTTTCCCAGTGTATTTCGAAAAGTGGAAATAATGAAAAAAGACATCGCAAAATGATTGGCCGCATGATTGGAAATAAAACTGAAGCCGCCTGCACATTTAGCGATCACTAACCGTACATGTTCGCTGAAAGCCGGATCATTGCAGGGACGGATCCTATGAAAAACATGTTTGAATACAATGGTGCCGGTCATATCAGTAAGGGCCACCATTGCCAGAAAGAAAACGACCCACCAAAGGCCACGCGTTTTAAAATTGGAGATAACAAATACAAGCAGAAAAAGATAAAGGGGAGCCCAGTTCAATGAATTCCTCATAAATGGCATGACGGCATCAAAAAATGAATTGCTACAACCACTATTGATCTGGCGGAACAACCATTGATCCCATTCTTGCAATCTGGAGAGGAAGGAAAGAAGCATCTGCAAAATTAAGCGAAACCTACCACTCTCCACTTTCAACTCTCAATTTATCTCCTATTGTTCATGATCAGATATCTCGCGGTTTCAAAATAGGCCGTGGTGAAACTGCTTAATTCTTTCTTCATTGAGTCCTCATATTTTTTTGAAAAGGAGTTCGCATGAATTGGATATAATTCTTCATCAGGGAAGTTTATGTTTCGGGTGAAATAATAATCATCGGTCACCATGCCGATGCCTCCTGCAGTATTCGTAATGAAAGCAAAATTATTTTTCTTATTGGGGTCCAGCAAATCACGGCCCAAAGAGGTATTCTTATACGCGATATGCACCATCCCTGCGATTGTTGGAAGTATGTCCACCTGCGACACTACTTCTTTTCTCCATTCAGGACTAAGTAATTGAGGGGAATAAAAAAGAAGGGGCACGTGTTCATCTGTTAACCGGGCACTTGTCCAAACGGAAGGATAAATGGCTTCCGCGTTACCGGCAACGCCATGATCGCCCACAAAAACGAAAATAGTATTTTGAAAATAAGGTTCCTGCTGGGCAGCCTTGATGAATTGCTGGATGCAATAATCAAAATAGCGGAAGGCATTGAATTCGTCCAACGAACCATAACCATATTTCAAAAGCTGATCCTCCGGGATCACCAGTTTTTGAAAATCAGTATCTCCTGGAGAAATAGATTTATCGTAAGGCCGGTGATTTCCCGAAGTTTGGATATAAGCAAAAAACGGGTTGGTTTCTTTTTTAAATACCTGGTTGGCCTCAAGGAAAAGATCTTTGTCACTTATACCCCAAACATTGATCTCTGGTTCATGGAAACTTCTGCTGGTATGCATCTGAAGTCCCTGTATATTTTTTAACAGGCCTTCAAAATTTCCAAATTCAGGATCTCCCCCGAGAAAATAATGTTTGTTATAATCTTCCAGAGAATTGACAATAGTATGCTGATTCACCGCTTCCGGATTGCGACTGGAGAATTTGAACAATTGCGCATCAGGAATACCCGTAAGGATAGCAAATATTCCGCGCGCAGTAGAAAAATGCGGAGTAAAGCATTTTTCAAAAAATATTCCCTCCTTCGACATGTTGTTGAAAAATGGCGTGGCATCAAGCGGATTTCCACTCATGCTGCTTTTATACATGCTGAATGATTCGCATTGTACCAATACAATATTGGGACGGGTTTCTATTGAACCACTACGCGGGGCAACAATGCGCTGGTAATTGAACTGATCTGGATTTTCTAAAGGCATCCATTTGGCCATAATCGGGAATGCCTCCCGGGCCTTGTTCTCATTAGATTCAGGTTTTCTTAGTCTGAGGGTGGCAAAAAAATTCTGTAAAGGATTAATAGCCAGATAGGATTTAAAAGCGTTGTGAAAACGAAAACTGTCATTTCTTCCCAATGGTGGCCAGGAAAAATTCCCCCACATAAAAAACAACATAAGCAAACTGGCGATCACAAAATGTTTTCTCTGATAGCGAATGCCTTTGCCATCCGTTTTGTTTATGACCTGCCAGTGACTGCGATGATACATCCAGCGAAAAAAAAGTACCGCTATAATTAAACCCAGAACCATCCAGAATAACGGATAGGTCTGACTCATCATTCGAAGTGAAATACTGAAATCCTCAACAAAATTCATGGCTCCGGCATCGAGTGGGGTTTGATTGTATGAAAGACTTCCAAACCCTGCAGCGAAAAAAAAGAAAACTATAAACGTTGCTATGGCCAGGTAAAGGGTCCATATTTTTTTATTGCGGGCAGAATAGAATGGCGAAAGCCGGGGGGCCATACTTATCATCACTACAGGCAATAAAGCAAAGGAGATCCATCGAAGATCATAACGTATACCCATCAGGAATGAAGGCATGACCTCACTGAAGTTTATTCCATCCGGATAAAATTTATTTCTGAATGCGAAAAATGTTATGAAGCGGTATAGGGTAAAAATGAGCAGGAATAAAAGGAAAAGATTGGCTACCCAGATCAGCGTCTTGGGTATCCTGTATTTCATCATCAACTGGTGTATTCCTGGATAGCTTGTCACCCGGTAAACTTAGAATTTTTATGGTTAACAGCCTCAGGTAAGCGCATCAGCGGGTCTTCCGTCGCTGTAAATTCTTTTTTCTTTATCGCCGCTCATCAATTCCGCTCTGGCAGCAATAAGTATAAGCCGGGGTGTTTTTTTGATATCAAAAGAAGAGAAAGTATAATCTCCATACACTTCTTTCACTTGCATTCCCTGAAAGGCCAGCATCTCTGTAAGATCCCCCAAAGAAAATTTGGCCACCTGTTCCGTATTATCAAAAGGCATAGTCAGTACAGGATCAGTAACAATGATCCTTTTATAAAAATAAGAAGCATCTTCCCAGCGATGGATCTCATAACGGGTATCACCAATTATCTTTATTTCGTTGGGTATCAGGTGAGATTCGGAAAAATGAACATTCAGGTAGTCGATCACGAAAATTCCTTTCGGGTGAAGGCTTTCAACTATCGTTCGCATGGCATCATCATGCTCGCGGCGCGTTCGGAAGTAACCGAAGCTGGTGAAAAAATTAAAGGCAAAATCATAATAATTAGCTCGAAAGGGCAGACGCATATCATGGACAAAAAACTCCAGGTTATCGGTTTCAAATTTTATCGCAAATTCAATGCTTGAAGGAGAGAGGTCAATGCCCGTTACCTTATAACCCATTGAGGAAAGGGTTCGGCTATGCCTGCCTCTTCCGCAGGCAATATCCAGCATTCGGCTGCCTTTTGCAGGTTGAAGATGTCCTATCAGTTTTCTGATAAAAGCCTCAGCCTCTTTTTCATCCCTCTCAAAATATAGTTTATGATAATACGGGGAATCGAACCATTCTTTGTACCAAACCTGCTTTGCCATTGAGTAAAATTAAGCATCTAAAAAAAAATGGTAAAGCGTATTTTTGCAAACTTAACGGGTAGCCGATTTTAAAAATTCAATCTATAAGTGTGGCATTGATCAAAAGTATTTCAGGAATCAGAGGAACGATAGGCGGTAAACAGGGAGAGAACCTGACCCCGCTGGATATAATCAGATTTTCCGCAGCTTTCGCCACTATTTTAAAAGAAGGCCGGGGTAAAGACTCCTGTAAGGTCGTTATTGGCCGTGATGGAAGGATCAGTGGAGAAATGGTCCAGGAACTGGTGATACAGAGCTTAAGCGCAATGGGTGTTGATGTGATCGACCTCGGTTTATCAACCACTCCTACTGTAGAATGGGCCGTAATAGCAGAAAAGGCAGATGGAGGAATTATTATTACTGCAAGTCATAATCCCAAAGAATGGAACGCATTGAAGCTATTAAATTCAGAGGGTGAATTTATTTCTGCTGAAACAGGTCAGGCCCTGCTTTATATCGCCTCCAGTGAAGATTTTCAATTCGTGGTGGTTGATAAATTAGGTTCACGAAAAAAAGATGATAGTTATCTCCAAAAACATATTGATGCAGTATTGAATTATCCCCTTGTTGACAAGGAAGCAATTGCTGCGGCTGGTTTTAAGGTAGTGGTGGATGCCATTAATTCTACCGGAGCCATTTTTGTTCCTGCTCTACTGGAAGCCTTAGGTATCAAAGAAGTTACCGTCTTGAATGCAGAAGTAAACGGACGTTTTGACCATAATCCTGAACCCTTACCAGAACACCTTACCGGATTGAGTAATGAGGTATTAAAACTTAAGGCTGATCTGGGAATTGCTGTGGATCCGGATGTGGACCGTTTATGTTTCGTAAATGAAGATGGCAGCCTGTTTGGCGAAGAATACACATTGGTTGCTGTGGCTGATTATGTTCTTCAGCAGCGAAAAGGGAATACGGTCAGTAATATGAGTAGTACCAAGGCCTTGAAAGAGATCACGCTTAAACATGGAGGAGAATATTTTCCTTCGGCCGTGGGCGAAGTGAATGTCGTAACAAAAATGAAGGACGTTGAGGCTGTGATTGGCGGGGAAGGAAACGGGGGCATTATTGTTCCGGATTTTCATTATGGTCGCGACGCTTTAATTGGTATCGCATTATTTCTTTCTCACCTGGCCCGCCATGGAAAAGGAATGAAATCTTTACGTTCAGAATATCCTAATTATTTTATCTCCAAAAATAAAATTGAACTGAACGATAGTAACCGGGATATAGATCTGAAAGATATATTTGAAAAGATCAAAGAGAAGTATAAAAAGAATCCGGTGAATACAGAGGATGGATTGAAAATTGAATTTGAAAATGATTGGGTACACCTTCGCAGCAGCAATACTGAACCTATTATCCGCATTTATGCAGAAAGCGATTTTGAGACCAAGGCCAATAATATCGCCTTGCAGCTGATGAGGGATATAAAAGAATTTACCAGTTCATAACCACTTACCACTTACCCTCACTATTGAAATATATGCCTCGTATATACCTCGATAATGCCGCTACAACCCCTCTGGATAAAGAGGTCCTTGATGCTATGTTGCCCTATATGACCCGGCAGTTCGGCAACCCTTCTTCCATATATTCTTATGGAAGAGAAAGCCGTCTTGCTATTGAAACGGCCAGAAAATCTGTGGCCCGATTTCTAAATGTGCATCCCAGTGAAATATTTTTTACCAGCGGTGGTACAGAAAGTAATAATACAGCCATTCTTGCTTCCATACGTGACCTGGGTTGTGAACATATTATTAGTTCGCCCATAGAACATCATGCGGTTTTGCATAATGTAGAGTATTATCAGCAGGAGGGAAATGTAACCACTGAATTTGTGAAGTTGCTGCCCAACGGGCATATTGATCTGGCTGATCTGGAAGCCCGGCTTGCATCTTCTGGGAAAAAAACGCTAGTCAGTCTTATGCATGCAAACAATGAGATCGGCAACCTGCTGAATATGGAGGTTACGGGAGCACTGTGTAAAAAATATAATGCCATATTTCATTCCGATTGCGTTCAGACCATAGGTCATTATACTGTGGATCTGAAAAAATCAGGCATACATTTTATAAGTGCAGCGGGTCACAAATTTCATGGACCAAAAGGCATTGGGATTCTTTATGTAAATAGTGAAGTGAAGATCCGACCTATGTTGCTCGGCGGCGGGCAAGAAAGAAATATGCGTGCGGGCACAGAGAATCTTTA
>JAYTXP010000065.1:0-5379 GCA_043742885.1 Chitinophagaceae bacterium
GGTTTCATGATCATGCAATTACCCAGTGCCAGAGCATTGGGTATGGTCCAGTTGGGTACCATTGCTGGAAAATTAAAGGGAACAATGGAGGCTACAACACCCAATGGCAGTTGTTCTGTGCGGCATTCAACTCCTCTGCTTACCTCCAGAACTTCACCTGTAATTAATTGAGGCAGTGAAGTGGCAAATTCAGTAAGTTCTATGCATTTTTCAATTTCCGCAACTGATTCAACATATGTTTTTCCATTCTCTTCACTGCATAAAAGTGCCAGCTCTTTCATATCTCTTTCAAGAAGGGATTTATAGCGAAAAAATACCTGCACTCTTTCTTTTATCGGCATTCGGCTCCAGGAGGGAAAAGCAGCTTTGGCAGCTTTAACCGCAGTATCCACATCGGCAGCGGCAGAAAGCGGGACAGAGGAAAGTAAATTGCCATCTATGGGAGAAATCACATCAAGACTTCGGAATCCGGAGGAATTAAGGAATTTCCCATTGATATAATTCTGAACAGGAGAGTATTTCATATATGGGCATATTGTTATAGCCAGAATCAGCCATCTTTAAATATACTTAATTTACCGAAGTTTGCAAGCTAAACAGCGACCGATCATGACACCGGAAAGAATGCATAGGCTGACAAGTGTTTTAGAAAAAAGACAACCCGATCTTACCGTTGTTCTTGAAAATGTTTTTGATCCGCATAATATATCGGCCGTCATGAGAACCTGTGATGCAGTCGGTATTCAGGAAGTATATATTCTCAATAATAAAATCCCTCCACATAAGAAATGGGGCGTTCGCAGTTCCTCCAGCGCGGCCAAATGGTTAACAGTGCATCAATTCTCCGATCCAGGGGAATGTTTTACTGCTCTTCGTAAAAAATATAAGAAGATCCTGACCACTCACCTTAGCAGTGATGCCATCAAATTATATGAGATCAATATGGTGGAGCCCATAGCCCTCGTATTTGGAAATGAACAAAAGGGAGTTAGTGAAGATATTCGCACTCTGGCAGATGGGAATTTTATTATTCCACAGATGGGTATCATTCGTTCGCTAAACATATCTGTTGCATGCGCCGTCACATTATATGAAGCTTTTCGGCAAAAAGAATCAGCTGGCCATTATTCCAGAGATAATATGGATAATGAAATGAAGCAACGATTACTTGAAGAATGGAGTCCGGATCCAGAAGGAACCGAAGAATGTTATTAAAAAATTAAACATGAAAAAAATATTCCTGCCATTTGTTTTGATGATCGGCCTTTCAGGTTTTTGCCAGGGAATAAAGCCTGTAAAGATCACTGAACTTGAACAATTCATTAAGGAAAGTAAAAAACCTTTACTGGTTAATTTTTGGGCTACCTGGTGCGGGCCCTGTGTTGCTGAGATCCCTTATTTTGAAAGAGAAATAGCCAAACATAAAGATAGTATACAGCTCATTTTAGTCAGCCTTGATTATAAGGAAGCATATCCTAAAGGAATTGCAGCAGCGGTCGCCAAATGGAAATTCAAATCACCTGTATCCTGGCTTAATGAGACTAATGCAGATTATTTCTGTCCTCGAATTGACAGCTCATGGTCCGGCTCTCTACCGGCCAGCCTTTTTATAAATAACGCAACTGGTTTCCGATTCTTCCGGGAAGAACAAATAAAAGAAAAGGAATTGGATTCGCTTATCAGGCGAACATTGAATCAATAAGCCTTGTTTCTTTCGATCTCTTTTCTGATACTGGTCAGGGTAAAGAAAAAATAAATTACAGCACACAGGCTTACCAGAGCCAGAATGATCCCTAAAAAACTTCCATAATAAAAAGCTTTTGCCAGGGCGTAGCCAATCAGTACAATGAAGGCAATACTAATGATACGCAGGAGGTTGTGGTTATAGAACATAAACAGCGGTTTCGATTTAGATGCTTCCTCATAATATTTCCATAAAAAAGCCCGGAGAAAATTTCCGGGCTTTTAAATCAGTTTTTTCTCTTTATCGAACAACCAACAGAGCGGGTCTCCTTGGTGCTGATATCCTTACCAGCCAGTAATTCATCTATCGCGATCTGTGCATGGCGTCTTTTTACACCTTCTTCACTATCAGAGTTATCATCAATAGCTCCATGATAAACCAATTTTCCCTGACTGTTGAATAGAAATATTTCAGGTGTACGGTTGGCGCCAAAAGCATCAGCCATTTTGGATTTGTCATCCATCGCATAGTGCCAGGTATATTTATTCTGCTGTCCATAGACCTTACTATCCTCATAAGAATCACCGTTATCGCGGTATCCTTCATTGGAATTCAGGAGTATCACACCCAGCTGTTTATCAGACGCGTATTTGCAAAGTTCATTGCTTCTGGCCTGGTATCTCTTCACAACAGGACAAGTATTACAACTGAACATAACCAGCAGGCCGTTTTTCTGCATGGCATCCTTAAAAGAAACATCCTTGCCAGATATATCTTTCATTTTAACTTCCGGGTTGGGAATAGGGGAGCCAATTGGAAGAATATTGTTTTTTCCGCTTAAAGCCAAAACAAGTATGGCTAACGTCAGAAGAGAGTAATATTTTTTCATGTTTGTTTTTTAAATTGGAATATGAATTTACTAAAATTTATTACTCTACGCATTTATGTATTTACATAACTTCCTTTATACTTTTTCAGGCAATAATTCCCTGCTCGCCCGACTCTTTCTGCTTTCTGTCATCGGCAATCTTCTTCAGTGTGGAAATGCTCACATTCAGTTCAAAACCGATTAAGAGAACCAGTGAGTTAGAGAATATAAGCATCAGAAGAATTAGCACGGTGCCTATTGACCCATATAACTCGTTGAATTGCCCAAAATGATTTACATACCAGGTGAAGCCTACTGTGCAAATGATCATCAGGAAAGTAGCAAGAATGGACCCGGGATTGACCAACCGCCATTTTTTGTGAACGGCAGGTGCGTGCCGGTAGATATAAGAAATGGAGGCAAAAAATAGCAGCAGGATCACTACCCAGCGTACATTAGTAATGAAATTTCTGATGGCAGCACTCCGAATACCAATCCATCTCAATACTTCTCCCTGGGCTACTAAAAGTAAGATGGAAGTAAGAAAGAGTATAAATAATACCATCGTAATTTTTAATGCGGTTCCGCGCTTTTGATGTTCTTTTCTTTTTCTGAGTCCTATATAATTTTTATCAAAAGAACGCATAATGCCCATTACTGCGTTCGAAGAAAAGAACATGGAAAGCAAAAAACCTATAGAGAGTAAGCCGGTTCTTGGTTTATTGATAAAATCTTTTAAAAATTGAATGAGAACAGAATTATTTTTTTCACCTGGAATAACATCTCTTATTAAACTATAAAGTTCCTGCTCAAATTGACGGGAGATAGGAAATAATGGTATTAGTGTGAATAAAAAGATCAAAGAAGGGGGGATTGCCATAAAGAAATTATAAGCAATAGCCGATGCTCTCTCAGTCATACCTACCGTTTTTACCTGACCGAAAAAAAACTTTGTTACATCATAAATAGGGATACCTCTGAATCCGGGAAAAGAGGTGAATTTACTTTTATGAATAATGAACCGAATTGGCCAGAGTCGTAGGAAGATGATTTCTATTTTTCGAATGATATTCATTTAAGGGCTCTTGCTTTACTGATCGAATCCAATCTATTAGTAAGTGCTTTTTGATACAACCTGGCATATTTCTGATGATCGTTCAGATTACTGGTAAAAATACTGCTGCCATCAAACTGATCACTGGCAACAAAATAAATATAATCGGTAACCGGAGCATTCAATACAGCATCGATCGATTCAGCCGATGGAGTACATATAGCTCCCGGAGGTATACCTGTATGCTGATAGGTATTGTAAGGTGAATTGACCTCCAGATATTTTTGCAGGACCCTTCGGATGCTAAAATCTTTCAGGGCAAATTTCACCGTAGGGTCCGCCTGAAGTTTCATGCCGATCTTAAGCCTGTTGAGATAGGTGCTCGCGATCTTGTATTTATCTTCTTTCAGGTTCGTCTCTTCGTCTACTATAGATGCGATAGTTGTTACCTGTAGGGGATCATAACCTATTTCTTCGCATTTATTCATACGGTCTTTGTTCCAGAAATTTTTATAGGCTGTGTGAAATTGTTTGAACAGACGGGAAGGATTGCTGTTCCAGTTGGTTTCATATGTAAGTGGAATAATAGCTGCCATGACCGTATTAGTATCCAGGTCGTATTTTTTAAGCGAATCCGGGTTGTTTAAAAACTGAATCATTTGAAGCGAGTCAAACTCAACATCATATTTTTTGCCTTTTCCGAACCGACCGGCAAAAATCTCCTTTGTTCTTTCCTTAATGATCACGATCCGTACCGGAGTCTGCCTTCCATTTTTCAACATTCTTACAAACTGGAATAAACTCATTCCATCCGTAATTTTATACCGCCCTGGTCTTGGTTTCTTAAATCGGAGAATACGTGAAACCAGTTCAAATCCACCTCCATGAATATAATGCTGATCATAAAGATCCTGGTTTAAACCAGCCATATCTTCTCCTGTATGGATGTATAGATATTGCCCATCGATATCACCTTTATGGACAGCAGGTCGAAAAAAACTATACGCAAAAAAGCCTGCAGCAAACAGAAGGATCAGGAAGGAAAAAAGAAAGAATTTTTTCATGGAAGGATCTGTTATCGCAATTTACGCAAAGAATTCAGGAGAATAGTACAAACAAAAAAGCCCCGGAGTACGGGGCTTGATTTTTTTATATAAGTATTATTTACCTGCAGGGGTAGTAGTTGTTGATGGAGTTACTGGCAAATTAGTAGGAGCAGGAATTGTATTATTTGGAACCGATGGAACGGTGGCATTCCGGGTTTCATTAGTACGGTCAGGCGCACCTGTACCTGCACTTGGACCCGATTTTGAAATAAAGATCACAGAAAATAAGCTTAGTGCGGCAATAAGTCCGGCAAAGATCCATGTTCCTTTTTCCAGTACATCCGTTGTCTGCTTAACACCCATGAATTGGTTGCTGAATCCGGCAATATTTCCTGCCAGTCCGCCACCTTTAGGGTTCTGAACCAATACAATAAGTCCCAGAGCAACAGAGCAAATAATGATCAGTATGATGAAAATGGTAGTCATGTTCTTATTTCTTTAATGCGTCGATTTTGGCTGCAAAATAAGCGCTTTTAGCGGGTTCGAGCAAACTTAATTTCTGGTAAATGTCAATAGCTTTTAACCAGTTTCCCTGCTTTTCCCAGACCTCTGCCATAGCTTCTGTCAGAACCTGTTTCTCAGCTAGAGAACTTACGGCAAGTTCAGTGACCTTTTTCTCGGCAATTGCAGGGCGCTGGGCGGGGGGGGGGGGGGGGGGCGGGGGGGG
>JAYTXP010000066.1:0-10939 GCA_043742885.1 Chitinophagaceae bacterium
CCTGAGCCCTGATTTCCTGGCGCTGATAAAAGGATACGTAAGTGGATTGAATGATTACGCACGTACACATCCTTCCGAAGTCAAATACAAAAAAGCATTTCCTTATACTGAGAAAGAATATATGTGTGGCGTAATGTTTTCTATCACTCTTTTTTGCGGAGTTCAGGAAGCACTTCCTCAAATTTTGAGCGGTAATATTGCAACATTGCCCGGATTTAATCCACAAGGCTCCAATTCCTTCGCGTTTAATTCAAAGAAAACAAATAACGGAGAAAGTTTCCTGGCAATCAATGCGCATCAACCACAGGAAGGTCCGGTAGCATTTTATGAAGCGCATCTTCAAAGTGAACAGGGATGGAATTGTCTTGGTGGTTTATTTCCCGGAGCACCTGTGATCCTTCATGGCACCAATGAGAACCTGGGATGGGCTCATACAGTGAACTATCAGGATAAGATCGATGTATATCAGCTGGAGATCAATCCCACTAATAAGGATCAATACAAATTCGATGGACAATGGCTTGACCTGGAGAAGCGAAAAATAAAACTGCATGTAAAAGGAATCCCTATCGCAATAGCAAAAACAGTTTACTGGAGTAAATATGGGCCGACCGTTAAATCTGCGAAGGGTGTATTCTCGCTTCGCATTCCTGCCCTGTTCGATATAAGAGTAATGGAACAATGGTACCGGATGAATAAGGCCCGAAACTTTACAGAATTTTATTCGGCGCTAAGTATGACCAGCCTGCCGATGTTCAATATCATGTATGCAGATCGTTTCGATACTATTTTTTATATAAGCAATGGCAAGATGCCAAGACGTAATCCAGATCCTCAGTATAATTGGAAAAGTACCTTGCCCGGTAATACATCAGCAACTCTTTGGACGGAATTCAAGCCCATCACCGAACTGCCACAATATGTAAATCCTCCATCAGGATATTTATTCAATACCAATCATTCTCCTTTTTTGGCTACTGACCCTGCCTTTAATATTCCCATGTCAAAGGCCGATCGCACGGATGGATATGAGACCTATAATAATAACCGGAGCGCTCGGGTAATGGAGCTGATGCCTTCCGGCAAAATTGATTATGAAGGTTTCAAGAAAATAAAATTTGATCAGCAATACCCAAAACAATTTCAGTTTCCTTATGGAACGGATACCATGTTTCTGATCAGACCGGAAGATCATCCTTCTATGGCAGAACTGATCCGGAATTTTCAGGTCTGGGATCGTAAGGCCGTGGCAGGTAGTAAGGGTGCTGCTATATTTCTGATAGTGTATGAACAGGTAAGTAAAAAATTAAAAGGAACAAAAGCAAGATTGCTGACCAAAGATGAATGTCTTGAGGCCTATCAGTATGTATTTGATGATATGATGAAAAATTTTGGTCGCACGGATCTTACGCTCGGTGATATTCAGAAATTGGTAAGAGGCGATGATGCCCGTCCCATGTGGGGTTTGCCCGATGTGCTGACCGCTGCCTACACTACGAGTTATAAAAACGGGATGCGAAAGGTAATTTCAGGAGATGCCTATATCTGTCTGGTTCGATATCCAAAAGATGGCTCGCTTCCGATCATTGAATCGGTGAATACATTTGGCTCAAGCATGAATTCCGATTCTCCTCATTATAAGGATCAGATGCAAATGTTCATCGATCAGAAATTAAAGAAAATGAGCCTTTCCAAAGAAGAAGTGATGAAAAAAGCGGAGAGGGTCTATCATCCCCAGGTTCCTTAGTTTCTAATTGATATGCTTAGTTTCAAACTAAGGATAACTTAATTTCGCAGCATGCAGGAATATATGAGTGGTTTGAATGACCGGCAGCGTGAGGCCGTATTACATATTGATGGTCCCATCATGATCGTTGCCGGAGCAGGCAGTGGGAAAACCAAGGTGCTTACTACCCGTATCGCACACCTCATGGCGAATGGGGTTGATTCATTTCATATACTGGCCCTGACCTTTACGAATAAGGCGGCCAAAGAAATGAAAGAAAGAGTAGAGAAGATCCTTGGGAATGGCGAAGCACGTAATTTATATATAGGTACATTTCACTCTGTTTTTGCCCGTATTCTTCGCTTCGAAGCCGATAAGATTGGTTATCCCAAAGATTTCACCATTTATGATACAGATGACGCCAAAAGCGTGATCAAATCGGTTGTGAATGAAATGAACCTGGATGATAAGCAGTACAAGCCCAATACGGTATACAATAGAATCTCCTCCGCAAAGAACGCATTAGTGGGTCCTGAAGAATATAAAAATGACTGGGCAATTCAGCAGGAAGATACGCGTTCAAATCGTCCGGCCATCGCACAGATCTATGAAGCATATGCCCGACGATGTTTTCGTAATGGCGCCATGGATTTCGATGACCTGCTTTTGAAATTTTATGAGTTGCTCAAAAAAATTCCGGAAGCACTTTCCAGGTACCAGCATAAATTCCGTTACATACTTATAGATGAGTACCAGGATACTAACCCGGCCCAGTATGAGATCATCAAACTTTTGGGCGCTATGAATGAGAATGTATGCGTAGTTGGAGATGACGCACAGAGCATTTATAGTTTTCGCGGGGCTACCATTCAGAATATCCTGCAGTTTCAAAAAGATTATGATGAAGTGAAGATGGTGAAACTGGAACAGAACTATCGCAGTACAAAGAGCATTTTGCATGTTGCTAACGAGGTAATAAAAAATAATAAGGGGCAGATCGAAAAAGTATTATTCACTGAAAATGATGATGGCGAGAAAATAAAACTCGTGCGCATGGTCAGTGATAATGAGGAAGGAAAATATGTTGCCGATTCCATACAGGAAGAGAAACTCAGGAATCATTATAATAACCGCGACTTCGCCATTCTATACCGGACCAATGCACAAAGCCGCGCTTTTGAGGAAGCCCTGCGAAGAATGAATATTCCTTACACTATTTATGGGGGTCAGAGTTTTTATCAGCGAAAAGAGATCAAAGATCTGGTAGCATATCTACGGGTGATTGTAAACCCCCGTGATGAAGAAGCGTTGAAAAGGATCATCAATTATCCCGCACGCGGAATTGGAAAGACCACACTGGATAAACTGATACTGGAAGCAAATACCAAGGATACCACTTTCTGGGAGGCCATGGAAAAAGCGCGTGACCTGGGATTTCGTGCCGGGACACTGGAAGCCATAGAAGCTTTTGTCGTGATGATAAAGAGTTTTAAAAGCATGCTGACCAAACAAAATGCTTATGAAGTGGCTACTCATGTGGGCAAGCATACCAATCTTGTTCGCGAACTATTCAATGATAAAAGTACTGAAGGTGTTCAGCGTTATGAGAATATCCAGGAGCTGCTTAACTCAATTAAAGAATGGATAGAAAGTCCGGATAATGAGGACGGCGAAGTGGTAGATAAAACATTGGCAACCTATCTTCAGCAGATCACCCTGCTTACCGACGCGGATGAAAAAGATCCGAATGCAGATACTGTAAAACTGATGACCATTCACGCGGCGAAGGGATTGGAATTTTCCTGTGTATTCGCAGCAGGACTTGAAGAAGGATTATTTCCCAATGCTATGGCCATAAACACCAGGGAAGAACTGGAAGAAGAACGAAGATTATTTTATGTGGTGATCACCCGTGCCAAGTATAGATTATGGATCACGTATACCAATGCCCGCTATCGTTTTGGTACGCTGGTGCAGAATGAACCCAGCCGTTTTATTGAGGAAGTACCTGCCGAAATGCTTGATAAAAGTTATGCGGGTGGAGGAACAAGAAACCAGGGCAGCACCTGGGGTGCTGGAGGTGGCTTCAACAGAATGAAGGGATGGGGCGCTTCAGCGAAGGATGATGGCGAATCGGGCGGAGCAAGAAAACAGGGGGGAAATTATTTTAATGAGAAGCCTTTGGAGAAGCCCGCTTACCTGGCGCCAAAATCGCCGGCTCCACGTGAGGTAGAGCATGTGCCTTCTGCTGATTTTGTTCCAAGCGATACCTCTCAGCTAAAGGCCGGGCAAAAAGTAGAACATCAGAAATTTGGATTTGGTGAAGTGATCAAAATGGAAGGTGCTTCGCATAATCCCATTGCTACGGTGAAGTTTGATTTGAACGGAGAAAAAAAGATCATGCTCAATTATGCGCGGCTGAGAATCATCGAATGAGAGATATGTTATCCACGATTTTTATTCGTTGGTATAATAATTGCAATTATGGTTGAAGTATCCGTAAACTTCAGCATAAATAAAGAGGAGAGCGCCTTTCGGGGTCTCTCCTTTTCTTCTAATGCCATTTCACGCCTTTATTAAGACATTAACGTTAACCTATCCATCAGTTTGGTATTTTAGTTGTTCAAACCGACAAACTGATGTCCCGCCGCCGGCAAAAATGGTTACTTCCTGTTTTATTTTTATTTCTTCTGATAACTGCAATGATAGTAGGAGGCAGTATTTATTCCAAATGGAGAAAATACCAGCGGGCCGCTGCTACTCATTATCCTGAATTTGGCATTATGATCCCCGATGAATACATGATTCATGGAATTGATGTATCCAGGTACCAGAATATCATTGCATGGGAAGAAGTAAAAAAAATGCAGGTGCGGGGAATTTCTCTTGGCTTTTCTTACATAAAGGCAACAGAAGGAATTTCCAATTTAGACTCGCGCTATGAAAGAAATTGGAAAAAAGCTAAAGATGCCGGGATCTATCGCGGCGCTTATCATTTTTTTATTGGTTCTAAGGATGGGAAAATGCAGGCAGAAAATTTTATTGGGAAGGTGAAACTTGAAACGGGCGATCTGCCTCCTGTTTTGGATATAGAACAATTGAATGGAGTACAACCTGATGAATTGAGAAAAGAAGCCCTTGAATTTTTACAGGTCCTCGAAGAATATTACCAGGTGAAACCGATGATCTATACCAATGTTGATTTTTATGACCGGTATCTGGGCAAACCCTTCGACAAATATCCTCTTTGGGTCGCTCATTATTATCAAACCAATGAGCCCCGGATCGGAAGAGGATGGAGTCTATGGCAGCATAATGATGAAGGTAGAGTGAACGGTATAATTACAAAAGTTGACTTCAATGTATTTAATGGCGACTCGCTAAGCTTCCGTGAATTTCTTATCAAATAGTCATTAACTTTCCTGAATGGACGAGCAGGAAAATCCAGGATGGGACCCGCGTGTATCAGGGTTATTTAAGAAAATTCTTAATTCTGTTTTCCTTGGATTGATCTGGATGATGGCTGTGGCCACTGCCGGACTTTATTTCAAGCTTGGTTATTTCAATAACGGACCGGCCTGGCAACCCATTTTGTTTTATACAATCGTAGCAATTACCATGGCCTTGCTTGGCCGCTATCTTTATCGCACCTGGAAAGACGAATTCTAATTTTTCGTATCGAGGATGATCGGATTATTCCCTTTTCCTATTACGATCACTTTTGCATTGGGCGATTTGGCCAGTTCCAGGTATGCTTTTATCTGCTCATATTGTAACTGCTGATCAGTAAGTCCTGTATTGATGATGCGTTGATAATCGGCAATACCCTGTGCTTCCACTCTCTTTCTTTCTGCTTCCTGTTTTTCTTTAAGTAATACGAACTGCATTTTCTGCGCGTCCTGTTCCGCATTGATCTTTTGTTCAATCGTTGCTTTTACTGATGCTGGCAGGGTGATATTACGGACCAGCAACTGCTCCAGGATCAATCCTCTTTTTTTAAAATCGTCTTCTATACTTTTGAAAATGCGTTGCTGAAATTCATCTCTTTTAATGGAGTAAAGAGAGATCGCCTCATAATAAACCGCATTGTCGCGGATCTTGGTCCTTGTTAGTGGGCGAACGATCTTATCTGTATAATCATCCCCCGTTTCACGCATTAATTTAGGTGCTTCTGAAGGAAGAACTTTATATAGAACAGTAAGATCGATGGTTACTTCCAATCCATCGGAAGTAAGCACGCGGATGGCATCATCACCTGATTGAGCGCCTTCATCATGTACACCGCTCATGGTATAATTCTGAGTCTTTACATCCAGCCGCTTCACTTCCATCAATGGATTTACAAAATGAAGTCCGCTTGGAAGTACATCATTCTGCACTTTACCAAACAGGGATTTAACACCTATCTGTCCCGCATCTATCTGTACAACAGATTTCAACAGCACACCCAGAATGATCAGCATAAAGGAAAGTCCTTTTAATATTTTGCCATAACGGTGGTAAGTAGCATTGGCCCCTACAATAAAGGAGGCAAGTAAGGAAACGATACCGAGGATGATAAAGCCCATAAAAAAAATTAGATTGGTGAGGTGAAATTAACTGCTGTGATCAACAATGATCACCCATTTATTATTTATTTTTTGAAAAAGAAGATTGAAATGTCCCTGCAGGTCGCCGATGGTTCTTTTCAAATGCCATTTGCCTACAACGAATATATATTCAGAAGAAAGTTTATCTATTTTGATCAGCGTGAAGTTGAGTTCACCCATGGCTGTTTTATCCGGGTAACCTTTTTTATAATTCTCCAGCGTGGCCTTGTAGCCATATGTAATTCCTGATTTACCTACAAACATGAGGGAATCATTTGCCCAGTATCCTTTCATGAAATTATCGAGGTCGCCTTTGTTCCATGCACTGCTTTGCCGGTCCATCAGCTCCCGAATAGCTTTTTCATCTTTTGACTGTGACCAGGCTGAAAAAGAGATCAAAATAAAAAACAGAAGAAGAGATTGTCTCATACCTGAATTTTATTCAAGGTAGCGACTATTATAATATTAATGTTCACAATCCTCCACATGGGCATGGTTATGCACCCTGCAGGAACGGAAATTAAGTATGTGAGCGGTAATGATTAGTGCTACAGCAGGAATCAGCATCCAGCCCTCGTATTGAACAAAGAATTGCTTCATGACCAGGAAGGCAAAGCCGGCGAAGAATAATAGAAGAGGTTGAAGGGAATGGTGATGATAGCGGTATCCATGCCATAGCGAATAAGATCCAACCAACAGGGCGAGCAGGATCATGCCGATCTCAAATCCGAGGTGATGTATTATGTTGATGCCAAACAATGGCAGGCTGGTCAGGAACAAAGGAAGCAGGGCGCAATGTATTGCGCAGGCAATAGAAGCCCCGATGCCTAAAGCGTCCCAATTGATCTTTGATCGCATAGAGCAAAGCTAGCCAAAAAAAGCAACATTGTTGCAAATATTCAATTTTCAGAACATAAAATCTATACCTTTGTTATTCTGTTATGACAAAAAAGAACTGGATCTATATTGGCTTCTTCACGGTTTTAATACTTGGATTTTATTTTGCGCTTACTCAATTGATCCCTGGGTTTACTAAAACCGGGTCTCCCCCCGTAAGTTATCTGCGACCTTTTTCTTTTCTGAACCAGGATGGGAAAAGAATTGGCAATAAGGACGTAGAAGGAAAAGTATATGTGGCCGAATACTTTTTTACCACCTGCAAAGGCATTTGTCCGAAGATGAACAACAATATGCGCAAGGTCTATGTGGCTATGCAGGATGAAAAGGATTTTCTTATTCTTTCTCATACCTGCGATCCCGAAACAGATTCTGTAGCCACCATGAAAAAATATGCCGACTCCATGCAGGTGGATACGCGCCGCTGGTGGTTTCTGACCGGCAGAAAAGACAGTCTCTATACTACTGCCCGGGTTAGTTATACCATTGATGATCCGGCCAATAATCTCAAGAGCCTGGAAGATGATTTTATGCATACACAATTCTGGGCCCTGGTTGACAAAAACGGAGATGTGAAAAAGATCTATGATGGATTAAAGAACAGGGAAGTAAATGAACTGATCAGCGATGCGAAAAAACTATTGAAATCATCACAATGAAGCAGGTTGTAAAAGCAAGTCGTGAACAACAAGTGGAAGAACTGCTGAAGCATAATCAACTCAGCGTAACTGATAGTCGTAAGTTCATCCTATCCTTTTTTCTTCATCAGAAAGGAGCGGTCTCTCATGGTGATATTGAGAAAAAAGCGGCCGATCGTTTTGACCGTGTAACCATTTATCGTACTCTTCAAACCTTTGTAGACAGGGGTCTTGTTCATACTATTCCTACCGCTGATAATTCTATTCGATATGCTTTATGCAAGGATGACTGCGGAAAAGGGAAACACCAGGATCATCATATCCATTTTATCTGTGATAAATGCTTGCAAACCTATTGCCTGGATGATGTGGTCACTCCTGAAATACGATTACCACGGGGATATTCAGCAGCCCATGTGGAGGTGGTGGTAGAAGGAATTTGTAAGGATTGCCGATAAATTCCTCTAAAAACAAAGCCCCGGTGTAGAAACATCGGGACTTTTTGGTTAAGGCTCTGATTAGTAGCTATGTAAACGCTTCGCGTTGTTATCAACTGATTAGGAGTCAAAAATAAATGCAAGATTTCATATTTGCTAATTTCGGGCATACCACTTTAGTGGTATTTTACAAGTTATTCATCTGTTCCTGGACGAAATTCATCAGCGATTTGATGTTTTCCGGCCTGAAATCAAATTTCAGTCCCGCTGCCCCGAAAAGTTGAGGCAGGGTACGGGTGCCACCTAGCTCCAATGCTTTAGTATAATTACGTAATGCCTGTTCAGGATCCTTCTGATACTGCTGCCAAAGGCCGATTGCCCCTAATTGTGCAATACCATATTCAATATAATAAAAGGGAACTTCATAAAGATGCAATTGCCTCTGCCAGGAAAACTCTCTGTAATTCTCCAGCCCTGAAAAATCTACAACCGAAGGAGAGAACTCATTCAGAATACTCATCCATTTTTCGGTACGCTGGGTTTCGGTATGAGTTGGGTTTTCATATACCCAATGCTGAAACTTATCAATGGTAGCGATCCATGGAAAAATAGTGATCACTCTTTCCAGCTGCTGTTCTTTTGCTCTTTTGAATTCTTCTTTATCATGAAAGAATACACCCCAGTGATTCATGCTGAAAAGTTCCATGGCCATACTAGCCACTTCAGCTATTTCAGTAGGGTATTCCTTAAATCCGTTCAGTTCCAGGTCATGCGAAAGGAAAGAATGAATGGCATGTCCTCCTTCATGTACCATCGTGGTCACATCATCCAACGTACCTGCGGCATTCATAAAAATAAATGGAGCACCACTTTCTGCCAGCGGACAATTATATCCACCTGGTGCTTTTCCCATTCGACTTTCAAGATCCAGATGGCCCATTTCTTTCATCTTTCTAAGGCAGTCACCAAAAAAACCGCCCAGTTCATCGAAGCAGCTGATGGCTTTATTGGTAAGTTCTTCTCCATTCTGAAATGGACGAAGCGGTTGAATACCTTCAGGCTCTGCATCTACATCCCAGGGACGAAAAGTATCAAGACCCAGTCGCTGTTTTTTAATTTCATAGATATGATTCACCAGAGGAAGTACATGCAGCTTCACAGCTTCGTGAAACTGAAAACAATCTTCCTTACCGTAATCAAAGCGCCCCAGTTCGGCAAAACGAAAATCACGGTAATTATCAAATCCCGCGTTAATAGCTATCTCCTGCCTTTTTTCAAGCAATTCACTATAGAGATCGTTCAATGGCTGTTTGTCTTTCAATCTTCTTTCTCCGATCTTGCGCCAGGTCTCTTCTCTTAATAAACGATCAGGATCTTCCAAAAATTTAGCAGCCTGCTGCAGTGTAAATTCCTGTCCCTTGATCTGAACGGTCATTTTTCCGGCGATCATACCGAACTGCTGTTGCATCACATTTACTTCGGCCTGAATGGGAATATTTTCTTCCCTGAACAGATCGATATTCTTTTTCACATTTCGCAGATATGTAAAATATTTTTCAGGATCTAACTGATTCAGGAAAGATGAATCGATCAGTTTGCGATTCAATTTATCGGACCAGGGTTGCATCTGCGGCTGGATCTCCATCATGAAGAAATTAAATGATTCTTCCAGCGATTTGTTTTCCGTATCGCAGGTCATTTTAATTTGTCTCCAGCATACATCTTCACTTATCACGGCTTCCAGTTCACTGGCATCTTTCAGCCATTGCTGCAAATCGGAAACAGAGTTAACAGGTCTTGCATTCAGTTCCACGAAATAAGGTTCCAGCACATCCCAATCCCTGACAGTAAAGTCTACAGGGAGATAATGCCGCGGTAATTTTCTGATATCGGCAGAATAATTCATAGATCCTCCTTTTGATAGATTAAATAAAGGTCCCGTAAAGCTTTTTGCTTATTCAGCTTTCTTCTTCCGGGTCTTTTTGGCAGGGGCTTCCCCGGCAGGTTTTTCTGCTTCAGCAGGGGCTGGAGCTGGTTCTTCCTGTTCTTCTTCTTCCGGAACTTCAGAGAGTTTGATCTCCACTTCATTCTTTTGAAGAACAGCGAACCATTTTACCATTTTCTTCATATCACTTGAATAGACTCTTTCAAAATCCATGTCGGGATATACTTTTTCGAAATATTTTTTAACAGCAGCGGAGTCCTTATCGTCTGGAAGTGATCCAGCCGCCTTTGTCATTGCATTAAAAATATCCACCAGATTCACATTCTCACCGGTTGTATAAACTTCTATACTTTCCAGATGGGAAAAATTATGAACCCTGCTGGAAACGAATTTGGTCGATTTATCATCCAGAGAGCGGACGATGGCACCATCGGTCTTAGAGTTCATTAATTCGTACAATCCGGGGAGACCAGTCACGGCCACTAATTTGCTGTATTCCATGTTAGCTTTATAACTCGTTTAGGGCTTGCAAGATACGGTAATATGCCGAAAGGGGATTAGGCGAATGTTTTTAGGACCAGTAACGTCTTATAGATAGCCATATTTTAAAAACACGAAAAAAATAAAACATGAAAAGAATTTCTTTAATGATCATTGCCGGACTGGCATTTGGCCTGGTAACCAACGCCCAGGGCGGCGGCGGTGGG